>NZ_JBWZCG010000009.1:0-137915 GCF_059383415.1 Pseudarthrobacter sp. RHLT1-30-1 | reverse complement strand
ACGAATCGGATCCCGCCCGTCGCCCACGCATCCACGTGGGGTGATGACTTCCGCGAACTCGTTCCAACGCACTCCTACCCTGTGTGAGATACCCGAGGAGACCTTCTGGAATGGGGGACGAGTTCCGGTGGGAGACTATCGAACGCGGGGCGCGAACGACGTTGGCCGGCTTCGGTCCACTCGAGCGCAGCTGTCAGGTGCTCGGCGCCGGGAAGTCGCTGCCGGACGTCATCGGACGGCGCATCCTTCGAGTAGGAGGGGACGGCCATGGGCGAGGTCGAACGACCGAGGCTGTAGCGGACGGTGTGGTCGTTCTTGTTGCCGCAAATCAGGGTCCCCCACGGTACCGGCGTGGGCGTCGCTGTGAGGCCTTTCGTCGACGAGCGCGATCTAGATGTTGAGCCTGCCGGCGTTCGGGCTGGAACTTGCCGGTCTTGCTCTCGGTGACGAAGGAGCCCGGCAACCGCACAAGGAGGTCTGGAGGGACACTCCCCCGTTACACCTGCCGAGACTTCTGATAGCGGATATCAACTGAAGCTGACGCTCACAAACAGCTGGTTGTTAGGGCTGACCTTCCATTGGAGGTGAGTCCGTACCCAGCGCCCTCTCACAGCCAACCGTTCCCCGGCAAGGGCCTGGCTGGCCCAACTCCGCGGGGCGAGGGTTCAGTTCATTGTCTGACGGCGGTGGCGCGGTCCATCCTCAGTGCAGGTGAGCAGGGATGAACCTGGACTGAGAAGCGTCTGTCGATCCGGGCCGGCGGCTCTTATTGGCGCGTCCAGTGCTTTGAGTCCGAGGCTCTGGTCAACACCCCTCCTTTCCACGGTGTGGGACCTCATCACCTGGCCACCGCGCTAACCTCAACGCCCGTCATCTCAGAGAGCATGCCCATCGGAGTTCCACCACTGATCCGGTCCAGAGCGTGCATGGCGTCACTGGCGGCGTCCTTCCCAACTGAGTGCCTCCATCCAGCGACCAGCATCGCCCCCGGCCAGCGCGGTGCTGTAGTACCAGTAGCTCATGAAGTTCTTCGTTCCGGTATCGATGGCCTGCTGGTGGTCCGGTGTTCTCAGGCCAGGGGACGTGGCGGGAAGTGGAGTGTTTCAAGATAGTTTTCGTCGTACTTGTCTTCCCGGGGTTCATCATTCGGGAAACCACCGGGATGTGTGCCCTGGTTCAGGCCAGCCAGAAAGACATGCTCAAGCCCCGGCTCGGTGTTCATGGTCGCTGTCTGGACGCTTCCGGTGGCCAGACCCGGGATTTTCGCGTTGGCCATTTCATCGATACCGGCCACGCCGGCTGCGACCAAGAGAAACGCCGCGACGGCTGCCAGCCCGGGAACTATTTTTCTTCTCCATGCGCTCATACCCTGATCATGGGCTCCCCACATGGGAACAGGGCACCGATTGCCTATGGGGAAGCTGTGAAAGCCAGTCCGCCCCAATGCTCATCCAGTGCCAGACACCGGCTGTGAGATCCACCGACCTCTGCGTTGTGGCCTGCGCACGGTGCAGTGCGCGGATATTGGGAGGATAACGGCGTGTCAGGTTTCCCGGCTGCGGTCCAGGTCAAGGCCTTGCGGTCGCCAGCCTTCTTAGCTCGTGCAGGATTTCCAGTTGTTGGTTGTTGATGTCCATCAAAAGCTCGATCTCTTCTTTTGCTTTCACGTTGGTGTCGTAGTCGTGCTGCGCCATCGCCGCGGCGATCGCATCCTGGCGCTTGGCGGCAATAAGCAGGATGGCGCCTTGAAGTCCGGCCAGCATCGAGAGCAAGAGGTTTAAAAGAATATAGGGATACGGGTCCCAGGCGTTGTTCGCCAGCGCCCAGGTGTTGATGGCGGCCCAAATCAGCATGAACCCGATGAAGCTTCCGACGAAGGGCCAGCTTCCCATGCCGTTGCGCATGACGTCGGCGGCCCGCTGGCCTCGTGTCAGGGATGCTTTGTGCTTGTCGTGCCAGGTCTGTACTCGATGATTCATGCCTTAGAGTAGTCCCGGCGGTTCAGGAATCTACGAGGGACTGAGACAGGCACTCTCAGGAACCGGTCGCCCGCGGTGTCAGCGACCGCCCAGTCGGCCAGCCCGACAAGGAGCTGACGGGCCTTACTACCGGGCGAAGCCAGCAGGGATGCCAGGAAGCGGATCCGGCTGCTGGAGCAGGCGAACGAACTCCTGTGCACTAGCGGAGCCACATGGGAGCCGAAGAGCTCGATGTGGTCATCATTTGACACTTGCCTGTGAGAATTTGAGGGCAACGTTCGGGCCCGGCGTAACGTCCGGTTTGACGGCCGCCCCGGGATTGGCCAAGGTGTATCGGTGCCCGCGAAATCTGAACAACCCATCCCCGCCCGGCCGATGCCGGGCAAAGCTGGCATCGGCCATCAGATAGCGGCCTTGCTGGGCTTTCTGGCCCTGTCCCACGCGGTGTCATTTCTGGGCTCGCTGGCCATCATCGCGAACGCTAACGGCTGGTACGCGACCGCCAGCAAGGCGCCTTGGACACCGCCGGGCTGGGTCTTCGGGATGACCTGGACGGTGCTGTACACAGCCATGGCCGTTGCCGCCTGGCTCGTATGGCGCCAGTGGTCTGTCCGACGCGGGGGCGCGATGTTGGCCTACGGCGTCCAGTTGGCCCTGAATCTGTCGTGGGCACCAACGTTCTTCGGCATGTATCCCATGCTCGGAACCGCCGCCCTTTGGCTGGCACTCCTTATCATCACGGCCCTGGCCCTGGGAGTAGGCGTCACAGTTCTCCGCTTCGGCCCCATCAGCCGGACCGCCGGGGTACTGATGCTCCCTTACATTTCATGGATTGTATTCTCCGCCAGCCTGAACCTGTATGCGGCAACCACCAACTGACGCGCCGACCCTGCACCGGGGACACTGCAACCCCCACGATCCTCGTTTGAGCCGATGCCCCGGGCCGAGAATCCGTCGGGGTGGTGCTCGCATCCGAGCCCAAAAACGCCTGTTAAGCGAGTCCTACTCCATAGCCATCAGGGCCTTCAGCGAATGGCGGAGACCCGGCATCAAGCGGTCGCCTGGATCCCCCTTGAGATCCCAAGCCACGCCGCAGTACAGTGAGTTGCGGGCCCTCCGCTTCCCCCCAATTAGCGGAGGGACCGCCCGGCGAAAACCCCCGTGCCGGGGGTTTCCTGGTCTTACCGGCCATGAAAGTGCCCCCCCCCCCCCGTTACATTTATTGGGTTCCCTATCGCCGGGGACATGGTCGCTGGACCCGGTATGACTTTCCTGCCCTGTTACTGATGATCCGGGGGGTGTTGTCGCCGGGTTCGGAGGCACTTGTTGACCGCTGATAGGGTCAAGGCCGGACGAACGGGTCCAGGTCTCCGATCTGTGAGCTAGGCCCCGTCGCCCTGCTGGACGACGTCGCGGCCTTGGCCCGCATAGAGGCCGCCTCGGTGGACGACGTCTCTACCGGAGCCGCCAAAGGCGGGGCCAAGGCCGCCGGCGTGGTAATCGACGACGCCTCCGTCACCCCGCAGTACGTGTCCGGGGAGGACCCGTCTCGCGAACTGCCGATGATCAAGCGGATCTTCTTGGGCGCGCTCCGAAAAGGTCCACGAGCCGTCGTCAGGCCCGCCCGTCGGCCCTTTCGGCTTCCCTCTGGACCAAGTCTAAGTTCACAGTGCACTCTGGGTGCAGTATGATGCACTTATGGATGAGAATACATCTGCCCTCGCGGTAGCAATAGGCGGCAGGGTGCGGCAGGAGCGGCAGTCCCGGGGATGGACGCTTGACCAGTTGGCCGAGGCTGCCGGAGTGAGCCGCCGAATGGTGGTCAACGTCGAACAGGGCGCTGCGAACCCCAGTGTGGGGACGCTTTTGAGGATCAGCGACGCGCTCGGGGTAGGACTGCCGGCGTTGGTCGAGTCGCCCCAGCGCAAGCCTCTGAAGGTCACCAGGCGCGGTGAGGGTGCGGCCTTGTGGAGCGGGGAATCCGGTGGCCGGGGGCTGTTGGTGGCCGGTACGGAACCGCCGGATGTGGTGGAACTCTGGGACTGGACCCTGGGTTCCGGCGACCGTCACGCGAGCGAGGCTCACACATCGGGCACCAAGGAGCTCTTGCAGGTGCAGCAGGGCACGGTCACCGTTGTGATCGCAGACCAATCTGTCATCCTCGATGTCGGCGATGCGATCACCTTCCCAGGCGATGTGGCACATTCCTACGCCAATCCGGGCACGGAACCGGCAAGATTCTCCCTCGCGGTCTTCGAGCCGGGCGTCGGATCAGGACACCGGCCGGAGGCGACCGATGGGTGAACTGGGCACACTTCAGGAATTCCTCGGCGGCGGCAAAGTCGCCGCCGAAGTGTTCTCGCTGCGGCCGGACTACCGCGCCGTCCTGCTGGCAATCGACGGGCTTGTCCCGGGGCCAAGCGATCAGGCCAGTGACACGCTGCTCGAAGCAGCGGAGGCCTCAGCCCGCGAAGCACTGAGCGCCCGGCCTGTGGAGGATCTGCCGCACGTGGCTGCGTGGCGCGAGGCTTACAAGTCGTTCGGCGCCAAGCCGCAGCGCACCCGCAACAGCCTCGAGGCCCTGCTGCGCCGCGCGGCGTCCGGTCTGCCGCGGGTGAACCGGCTCACCGATATCTATAACGCCGTCTCGGTGCTGCATCAGGTACCGCTGGGTGGCGAAAACCTTACCTGCTACATCGGGGCGCCCCGGCTTCTCCGGGCCGCCGGCACGGAGGCGTTTGACACCGTCGCGGGGGGCATTGAGGTGATTGAGCACCCGGATCCGGGCGAGGTGGTGTGGTGCGATGACGCGGGCGTGACCTGCCGGCGCTGGAACTGGCGCCAAGGCCGGAGAACCCAACTCCGCGAAGACACCTCAACGGCTCTTTTCATCCTCGACGCCCTCCACCCAATGACCGATGAGGCGCTCGACGCCGCCGCCGACGACCTGGCCGGCCGGCTGGCGCGGCTCGGGCCGGACGTCAGGATCGCCCGCCGTCGGATAGCCTCGGCCCCTACACCCCATGAAGGGAACTGACATGCGCATGAGAAGCGCTTTGAACGTCGCGGTCCCGCCGTGGGGACTGGCCGTGACGGCGATGCTCTCAATTCAGCTGGGTTCTGCTCTGTCGGTGGATCTGATCGGGGAGGTCGGCCCGGCCGGAACAGCGTGGCTCCGGCTCAGTATGGGAGCCATCGTTCTTCTGGCGATCGCCCGCCCGCCGCTGCGTTCCGTCCGCCGAAGCGACGTGCTGCCATTGGTCGGACTCGGGATCACGACTGGCATAATGTCGATCGCGTTCCTCGCCGCGATCGAACGCATACCGCTCGGCACCACCGTGGCCATTGAGTTCCTGGGACCCCTGACGGTCGCCGCAGTGCGCAGCCACAACAGGAAGGCGCTCATCTGGCCGGCCGTGGCGTTGCTCGGCGTCGTCCTACTGACGCAACCCTGGCAGGGCGACTTCAACCCGATTGGAGTGGCGTGGGCGGCGCTGGCGGGCGGCGCCTGGGGCGTCTACATCCTGCTAACCCAGCGGATCGGGGATCACTTCACCGGAATCGGGGCGCTCTCTATGACTGTGCCTATCGCTGCGGCGACGGCAGCCGTCGTCGGCATCCCGCAAGCTGCCGGCCACCTCACTTTCGGGATCCTGGCCGTAGCGGCCGGGCTGGCCATTCTGTTGCCCGTGCTGCCCTTCGCGTTGGAAATGCTCGCCCTGCGCAGGATGACGCCCACCGCGTTCGGCACCCTGATGGCCCTCGAGCCAGCCCTGGGCATCCTGCTCGGACTGCTCATCCTTTATCAGCGGCCCTCGGCCATTCAGGTCCTGGGCATCCTGCTCGTCGTCCTCGCCGGCGCCGCTGCGCAGCGGGGCGGACGACGGCGCCCGGCGCGCCTGGAGCAGAACCCCAGTCCCGCCGATCTGGACTTTGCGGGCTGACCGCCCACAGCGCAATTGCCTCCTCAACGGCGTGCAGGTTCCGGCACCCGCGGATGCCCGCTCATGGGGCCATAGCAGGACGCGCCTAAACACTGCTTTCATTCGGATCCTCATAAGGGAGTTGGAACGATGTTCACTGGCTTGAGTGCTTTTCCCATCACCCCGCTAGCACAGGATGCGGTAGACGAGGCTTCGTTTATCCGCTTGGTACAGAGGCTCAGCGAGGCCAAGGTCGACTCCATCACGGCGCTCGGCTCCACCGGTTCCTACGCCTACCTCAGCAATGATGAGCGGAGCCGTGTTGCGCACCTGGCTGTCGAGAATGCCGGCGAAACACCGGTGTTTATCGGGATCGGGGCGCTGCGGACTTCACAAGTCCTGACGAACGCCGAAAACGCCGAGCGGGCGGGAGCGTCGGCGCTGCTGCTGGCGCCGATGACCTATCAGCCCCTCACTGAGGATGATGTGTTCGAACTCTTCCGGACGGTCACAGCGCACTCGTCACTGCCCGTCGTCGTCTATGACAATCCCGGCACCACACACTTCACCTTCGGCACCGAGCTTTACGGACGCATCGCGGAACTGCCCCGTATCGCTTCTATCAAAATCCCAGGGGTACCAGCGGACCCACAGCAGGCTACGGCACGAGTGGAAGAGATTCGGGCAATTGTGCCCAAACACGTGACCATCGGAGTTTCCGACGACGCCCACGCCGCCGCCGGCCTGGCTGCCGGCTGCGATGCCTGGTACTCGGTCATCGGGGGCACCTTGCCCGCCCTGGCGATGCGGATCACCCGGGCCGCCCTGGAAGGACGAATCCCGGATGCGTTGGCCGAGTCCGAACGGCTTGCACCGTTGTGGCAGTCATTTGCAGAATTTGGCGGGAGTATCCGGGTCGTTGCGGCAATAGCAGAACAGTTGGGGCTCGCTTCAAAATCGAGCCTGCCGCTTCCCCTCCAAGGATTGACCGAAAAGCAGCGTGCCGTTATTGGCAGGATTGTCGATGAGCTCGGGCTCAACCCGTAGCGCTGGCCTCGGCGTTCCACGCAGGAAGGACCGTCGGGCCGGGGCGCTGGCACGCTACGTCTTCGCCGCGACCCTGGTTCGTAGCGCAGACGGCGGCGCAGTAGTCGCTATCGTGCTGCTCGCGCACGCCTGCGGGATGCCGGGCTGGTTGGCCGGACTCCTGGGAGCATCAATCACCGCACCCCACCTGCTCGGCCCGTTCATCGCACGACACCTCGATACAGCCCGTGACGGGCGCAAGGTGATCGCACTCTCCGCTGTCCTCCACGGGGTCCTGCTCGGTGCTGCTGCGCTGCTCCTGCCGGTCACAGTGGCGATCTGGCCAGCCATGCTGCTCTTTGTCTCCGGCATCTTCGGGCCGATGCTTACCGGCGGGGTGAGCAGCCGTCTGCCCTCCATCGCCGGCCCTGAGCAGGGCAGCCAACGCAGAGCACAAAGCTGGACGTCGCAAGCTACGGGCTGAGCGGCACCCTCGGCCCCGCAGCAGTCGCGTGGATCGCGGCAGCATCCGACGCACTTACAGCGACCCTGGTTCTGGCCGGAGCCGCCGTGGTTGGGGCGGGAGCCGTCCTCGCACTCCCCAAGCAAGAGCCACCCGACAAGGCAGTAGACGTACCATCCCCCGGGCGAACACTGAGCCTGATATGGGAACGTGGTCCGCTTCGCCGCACACTCGGGCTCACCGTGACCGTCGCATTCTCCGTCGCCGCGTTACCGATCTACGCCGTTGCAACAGCTCCTGCGTTCGGCGGGGCCTCAGCCGCCGGCACACTGGTTGCGGCTTACGGGATAGGGAATCTTCTCGGATCAGCAGGGCTCATGCTTCGGCCGCTTCGCCGCGACGCAGACCCTCTCATGAGCTCCCTCGCTGCACTCGTCGCGGCAACGCTGACACTGGTGATGCTTACTCCGACACTCCCCACATCCCTCATTGCCTTCTGCCTGGCAGGGGTCGCTAACTCGATGTTCTTCGCGGCAACACTCGCCGCGCGAAGCGAATACGCACCCGTTGAGGCTCGCGGCCAGGTCTTCATCTGGGTAGGCGCACTCAAGATCGCTGCAGGATCAGCCGGGACAGCCGTCGCGGGTGCAACCATCGCACAAACGGTTTGGGTGCCGCTTCTGCTGGCTGCAGCACTCACAGCAGCTGCTGCGACCGCCAGCATCATCGAGCGATCCCGTCCACGCTGGTCCAAGCACTAGCCCGCCTGATTTCAACAACACCCTCGACCCGACATCCCTTCACGTCGGGGCTTGCACCTAGGGGCGCTGCCCATCCCTCCTTCCAGACAGGGCCAGCCGGTCATTTTCCAGGCCGGCGGAGGCGCCAACGGGTTGGAGGTCACAAGCCCCTGAACAGGGAAAACACGTGCCCGAGGTGGGACTCGAACCGGGTTCCCGCCCTTGCAAACACTGGACTCCCGCCAAAACATACGGAATCCGGCCCAGTCCAGCACCGGTACGGCCCAGTCCGAGACCTAAAGTGTGGACACTGTCCACACCCCCACTTCGCCCACCAAAGACCTCCCCCAAACTGCCGCACCCCGCATCGACAGGGCGCGGCGCTTCTTCGCCCTGAAACTTGATCCTGCTGGAGAAGCCCAACCGCGGCTGCAACCGGGTCATGCCCGCGCCCGTTTCCGAGTCTTGGGCATACAGCACGGCATGCTCAGCCTCTCGACTCTCCATCACCACGTCACCTCCCTTCAAGCCATTCACGATCCCATCGGCGCACCGCTACATGACCAGGCAGCGCCCCTTCAGACGCTGACCGCGGACTAACAGAGCCACACGAAGACAACGGAATCCCGGCGGCGCCACCAGCCGCCGCCACGGCACGGTGCCAACGATCAAGGCCTCTCCCCGAACGCAGCACGAACTGCCCCACGACGGCATAACGTTGTCGTGTCCCGTTAGGGAACCCCTTGCGGGACAGTCGGCGCCCAATGGAACGCGATTCGTGGCTTCGTACGCAGTCCGCAACCTCGGATCAGCCAGACAAGCGTGCCAAGAGCTTCAAGGCTGCTAGTCCGAAAATGAGGTGATGTTGCTGGTGTCGGCGCGTGCGGGGGTGCCCGGGGGCGAGGACGGCCGGGCGGATGGGTCATGAAAATTGATGTCAGGCTGCTGTGGTGAGGGTGACGGTGTAGCCGAGGGCTTCGAGTTGGCGGACGTGGTTGCGTTTGATGGTGTCGGGGTTGGTGCGGCGGCTGAAGTGATCGGCGCCGAGGTCACGGAACCGGGCCTCCGGATCCTGCAGCAGGTGCCAGACGATGACAAGAATGGAACGTCCGACGGCGACAATGGCCCGCTTCTTGCCCCGGCGGCGGGCGAGCCTTCGATAGCGTTCGCCCAGGAAGGTATCCGTCCTGCCAGCCACGACGGCGGCCTCGCCCAGGACCCGGGCGAGATAGCGGTTGCCGTGGCCGGTCGAGCCGTTGCCCTTGCTCTTCCCGGCCGAGGAGTTGATGCCCGGGGAGAACTTCGCCCAGGAACACAGGTGACCCTCGGTCGGGAACCGGGACATGTCGACCCCGATTTCGGCCAGCACAATGGCGGCGGCAACGGGGCCGATGCCCGGGATCTCATCCAGGCGTTCCGCCGCCTCCGCGAAAGGGGCCAGTTCCGCCTCGATCTGTTCATCGACCGCGGCGATATCGGCGTCTATCCCGTCGATCCGGGCAAGCATCCGTGCCAGCAGGAAGGCATGGTGGTCATCAAAGAGGCCCGTGAAGGCCTCCTCAAGTTCGGTGATCTTCGTCCGCATCCTCGACCGAGCCAGCTGCGCGAGCACCGGGTTCCGTTCGCCGGCGATGAGCGCCGCCATCATGGCCCGCCCGGACACCCCGAAAATATCCGAGGCCACAACGGAGAGCTTGATGCAGGCGTCCTCGAGGAGTTTTTCAACCCGGTTCTTCTCCGCCGTCCGTGCTCCGATGAGATCGATCCGGTACCGGGTCAGGTCCCGGAGCCGACGGATCGGGGCAGGCGGGACGAAGCTGGGCCGGAGCATCTGCCGTTCGGCGACCTTGCACAGCCACACGGAATCGAGCACGTCGGTTTTGGGACGTCCCGGCAGATGCCTGACGTCACGTGCGTTGACCAGCCACGGTTCGAGCCCGTGGGCCTCGAGGAGATAGAACACGGGCTTCCAGTAATCGGAGGTCGCCTCCATCACCACCCGCTCGATACGCAAGTCCACCGGATGGTTGGCCAGCTCCGTCAAGGATCGGGTCATCGTTGAATGCGTGGACACCTCCTGCAACCGCTTTTTCGGGTTCCCGTCCGCGGGGACCCGGACACAACACACGAGTTCGGCTTTGCCGATATCCAGGGCAGCGACCCTGGCAATAATCTGTTCCTCATCCTGGGATTCGGCCAGCATGGCCCCCGTCATCTCCTCACCAAACACATCCGCTGATTGGAAAGCGGCCGCCCGCGGGGATCACCGGGAAAAATCGGAATCTAGTCCTCGTCCTGAACAACAGAAACAGTGAAGGGCCCACAGCGTGATCCCCAGCGCCCGGCTAGTCGACGGCCTGAAAGAACCATAGAACCACGGCGTCGACAGGCGACCACAAGCACATTTTCAGCCCGGAACGGGCGTCCCGCAAGGGACACATTGGCTAGTTGAGGGTATTCATCTCGTGTCATTTCGTCGGTAATCATCTAGCCAATAGCTTGCAGCTCTCTGCCCCGTAAGGCTGATGAACTGAGGATTCTAATGGGAAAACCGCTTGTAAGCCTCTTGGAGAACCGGTCGATCTGGCAGTTCCAGCGTCAGGAAGGCCAACACATCCTCCCCCAACTCGATGACATACTCGCCGCAGAGTTGAATGACGAAGGGGATGGTCCACGGGGCGTTTGAGGCGGAGGCGAAGATCAGGGAAAGTGCTCTTTGGCGAACCCGCCCATCGTGGTGCCGTGACATCCAGCAGGCCACAATAGTCGATCCTTTTGCATTCTGTTCACGTTGCCGGGAAGGTGATCTCGCTCCAGAGGTTGCCCGGTCCGACGCGAACTTGGTCATCGGCCACTGGTTCGTCGGACCTGACGAGGTGCGCATTCACAGCGGTGAAAGCAGTCAGCAGATCCTCATTGGGGATGTCTCCCCACTGTTCGATGCCGGACCGCTCCCCCGGTCGGGGGGAATACAAGTACGATCTGAATCTCCGGACATGGGTGTTCCCGTGGTCTTGATCACAGGTCCCGCTGGCGCTGTTGCGGCGGTGGTGCTTCCATACGGTCTGCCACGACCCGAAATGTGACGGGAGATCCCGCCATGGAATACCCGCCCGGTAGCGGTAGATGATGCCCTCGGTCATCCATTGGGCATCGGACAACAAGGCATAACGAGAACTCACCCCTCAATGGTGCCAAAAAGCCAACCCAAGCATTAGGAGACACCTCTAGTAGGCCTTCACCCGCTGTTCGACGACGAGGTGGACCAGCGCGAACACGCCGTCCTGGTCGATGGCTGCCAGCGCGGCCTCGAGGGCGGCGGGCACGTCCTTGTCCTCGGTGACCGTGATGCCGAAACCGCCGAAGGCCCGGGCCATCATGCCGAAGTCGGGGTTCTTCAGCTGCGTCCCCGATACCCGGGACGGGTAGTGGCGTTCCTGATGGGTCCGGATGGTGCCGTATTCCTGGTTGTCCATCACGATGATGAGCGGCGTGGCCCCGTACTGGGCGGCCGTGGCGAGCTCCTGGCCGTTCATGAGGAATTCCCCGTCGCCGGCGATGGTGACCACCCTGCGGTTCGGGCTGGCCAGCGAGGCGGCGATGGCCGAAGGCACCGAATACCCCATGGAGCCGTTCCGGGCGCTGATCATCGAGGCGTAGCGCCGCGTGGGGAAGTACCGGTGGGCCCAGTTGGTGTGCTCGCCCGCCCCGAACGTCACCATGGCGTCCTCCGGCAGCAGCGGGACGAGGTTCGCCATCAGGGTGTTCATCTTCGCGGGCCCGTCGCCGGGGGCCGACGGCGGCAGCCTGGCGAAGGACTGCTGCTCGGCGCGCATCCGGGCTGTCCACGCTTTCCACTCTTCCTTGACCGGGGCGGCGATGTTCACCAGATCCCGGACGAAGGCCTCGGGCTTGGCCAGGATCTGGCGGGAGACGGGGCCGGAGCGGCCGCGCAGCGAGGGATCGATGGTGACCAGGAAGTTCTTCTTGTTCCAGTCCTGCCTGCAGACGAAGCCGTCCGTGATCACATCTCCCGGGACCGTCCCGACGAAGACAAGCAGGTCGGTTTCCTCCAGGAGGTCGAAGGTGGGGCGGGGCCGGCCGTAGCCGATCGGTCCCACATAGCAGGGGGAGTCGAAGGAGACGGTTCCCTGCGTACGCCATTCCGCCGCGGCCGGGATGTGGTGATTTTCCAGCCATTCCGTGAGCTCCCGGGCCGCGTCTTGGCTCCAGTCGTTCCCGCCGGTGACAAAGAGCGGCTTCTTGGATTGGGCCAGGGCTTCGGCGAGGGCGCCGGCATCCGTGCTGCTCATGCCGCCCG
Source organism: Pseudarthrobacter sp. RHLT1-30-1 (assembly GCF_059383415.1). Lineage (NCBI taxonomy): Bacteria > Bacillati > Actinomycetota > Actinomycetes > Micrococcales > Micrococcaceae > Pseudarthrobacter > Pseudarthrobacter sp. RHLT1-30-1. The sequence continues at coordinate 125,463 of NZ_JBWZCG010000009.1, read as the reverse complement.
AGGCCACCGGAATGGCCGGATGCAGGGCCGGATCAATCCGGGCGCGGATGATGTCCTCCGGAAGGCCCACCACCACGGGGCCGGGGCGGCCGCTCATGGCCGCGAACATTGCCTCGGCGACGATTTCGGAGGCCCGCTCGGGGTGGTCCAGGACCATCACGCGCTTGGCGCCCGTGTCGAACCACGCCTTGATATCGAACTCCTGGAACGCCTCGCGGTCCCGGTGCGCGAACGGAATCAGGCCGACAAAGAGCAGCATCGGGGTGGAGTCCTGCCATGCGGTGTGCAGGCCGACGTGGGCGTTCGCCGCCCCGGGGCCGCGGGTAACCATGGCGACGCCGGGACGCTGGTTCATCTTGCCATCGGCCTCGGCCATGTAGGCGGCGCCGCCCTCATGCCTGCAGACCACGGTCTCGATGCCGGAGCCGTGCAGCCCGTCGAGGACGTCCAGGAAACTTTCCCCCGGGACAACAAAGGTGCGTTCAACCCCGTGCGCTATGAGCGAATCAACAACCACGTGACCGGCGGATTTCAGGGCCCCGCTGCCGTTGACGGTGTCCGGGATAGCCGCCAGGACCGTCTGTAGGGATTTGATGGTGTCGCCTTCGACTGGGTGCGTGTCGGTTGCGGTCATGGTAGATGCAGACTCCGTTTTCATCACTGTTTGTCTTCTTGGGTTGGGTTGGCGGGCATGGCATTTCCACTGAATTCAGCGGAACGGTTCGGGGTGCCTAGTCTGTTTCCGGTCCGGTGCAGAAGAAGCAACCGTCTTCGCAACTGTCGTTCGGCGCTGGCGGGTTGCCTTTGGGCGCGGCCGGCGGGCGGCGTTCCTGCAGGGCGCGGGGGCGGCCGGGACTTAGCAGGTTTCGTGGCTTCATGAGGGCTTCCAGGTTGTAGTTCGGGTTGTGTGACCGGTCGGCATCAGGATGTTCGATTAGTGGATTGGGGTCCGGTTGGCCAGCACAGGCGCGGCGCCCGTGAAGCCGTCGCGGGTTTCAGCGATGTCGTGGATCCGTTTCCGGCAGGCGTACCAGCCGCCTACCATCAGCGCGCAGGCCACCAGGGTCACCAGCAGCGTGAGCGGGGAATCGATGAAGACCATGACGAGAACGCCGAGCAGGAAAACCAGGGAGAGGTATCCGGTGTAGGGTGCGCCGAACATCCGGAACGAGGGGCGTTCGAGCCAGCCCTTCTCTGCCCACCGTTGGAGCTGGATCTGGCAGAGCACAATGGTGGCCCAGGTGACGACGATGCCTACGGAGGCGACGTTCAGGACGATCTCGAACGCCTGGCCGGGGACCAAATAGTTCAGCGGGACCCCGAGGAGGGAGACGCCGGCGGTGATGGCGATGCCGCCGTAGGGGACGCCGGATTTGTTCATCCGCTGGGCGAACTTCGGGGCCGATCCCGCCACTGACATGGAGCGCAGGATGCGGCCGGTGGAGTACAGACCAGCGTTCAGCGAGGACAGCGCGGCCGTGAGGACCACGAGGTTCATGATGACGTCCACGCCCTGGATGCCGATGGATCCGAAGAACGTCACAAACGGGCTGACTCCTTTTTCATACGAGGTGTAAGGCAGCAGCAGCGCGAGCAGGATGACGGAGCCGACGTAGAAGACTGCGATGCGGAAGACCACGGAGTTGATGGCCTTGGGCATGATCCTTTCGGGGTTTTCGGTTTCGCCGGCGGCGGTGCCGATCAGTTCGATCGAGGCGTAGGCGAACAGCACGCCCTGCATGAGGATGATCATGGGCAGCAGGCCATTGGGGAAGATGCCGCCGTTGTCGGTGAGGAGGCTGAAGCCGACTTCCTGGCCTCCCACGGGGGTGCCAAACATGACGAAGTAGGTGCCGACCAGCAAGAACGCGACGAGGGCTGCGACCTTGATCAGGGCGAACCAGAACTCAAGTTCACCGAAGACCTTGACGGAGGCGAGGTTCAGGCAGAGGACCACGATGAGGGCGATCAGTGCCCACGCCCACTGCGGTACGGCCCCCATCCAGGGGACGTACTTGCCGAAGAAGTTCATGTACAGGGCCGCGGCGGTGATGTCCACGATGGTGGTGGTGGCCCAGTTGATCCAGTAGAACCAGCCGGAGATGAACGCGGCCTTCTCTCCGTAGAATTCGCGGGCGTAGGACACGAACGATCCTGACGAGGGCCGGTGCAGGACCAGTTCCCCCAGGGCGCGCAGGATCAAGAACGCGAAGAAACCGCAGACGGCGTAGGCGATGACGAGCGACGGCCCGGCCGCGTTGAGCCGGCCGCCGGCGCCCAGGAACAGACCGGTTCCGATGGCCCCGCCGATCGCGATCATCTGGATCTGCCGGGGTTTCAGGCTCTTGTGATAGCCCGCGTCCTCCGCGTGGATCAGGGCATCCGAAGCATGGGAGTGGCCACCATCGGCCTGGTACAAGCCAACCTCGTCATTGGAGTTGTTGGACATGGATGATCCTTTCGACCTGTCAGAGATCTAAATGGGTTATGTGGGGAGGTTATGGGGGGAGAGGTGGGGGACAGCCAGTCGTCAGATCAGAAGACCGACCACCCGGTGCGGTCAGACAGATCAGCGAGAGCCGCCGTGCCTGCCAGGGAATTTCCTTTGGAATCCAGCCGCGGGCTCCAGACGCAGATGGCGCACTCGCCGGGGACGATGGCCAGGATGCCGCCGCCCACACCGCTTTTCCCCGGAAGTCCGACGCGGTAGGCAAACTCGCCGGCTGCGTCATACATGCCGCAGGTCAGCATGATCGAGCCGATGCGCTTGGCCTCGCTCCTGGAGATCACGGCGCCTTGCGCTCCGCGGCCATCCCGTGCAAGAAAAAGGGCCGCCTTGGCCACCTCCACGCAGCTCATCATGATGGAGCACTGCCTGACGTAGTTCTCCACCACGGCCTGTGCGGGCCGCCGCAGGTTGCCGAATTCCTTCAGGAAGTGGGCGAGGGCCAGGTTACGGCTGCTGCTGGAGAGTTCACTCGTTGCAGCCATCTCGTCGATGAAAGGACCCGGTTGGCCCACCTGGCCGGCGAGGAAGCGCAGTACCTGAGCGGCGGCGTCGGGAGAACTTTCCATTAGGTGGTCGGTGACCACCAGGGCGCCCGAGTTGATGAAGGGGTTCCGTGGGATCCCGTGCTCGACTTCAAGCTGGACCAGGGAGTTGAATGAGGTCCCTGACGGCTCGCGCAGGACCCTGGACCACAACGAGCCGGAGTCATCGGCGCTGAGGGCCATCGCCAGGGTGAAGACCTTGGAGATGCTCTGGATAGAGAACGGACGGTCCGCGTCGCCGGAACTGAATACTTCCCCGGACGTCGTGGCAACCGCGATGCCGAAGCGGTCGAACGGCAGGGACCGTAGGTGCGGAATATTTGCCGGAGCTGAGCCCACTTCCGTCCGGGGCCGGTGGCTGCGGACAATGTCATCCAGTACCAGGCCAAGCGGCGGGGAATCGAGTGCTGTCATCATTTTCTGCCCAGGTGCTCCTTCTGCGTGCCGGCCCACTCATGAACATGAAGCAGGGCGACCAGCGAATCGCGGGGATTGCTGAAGTTCAGACCGGTGTTCCGGCTGACCTTTCCGATCCGGTAGTAGACGGTGTTCTTGTGCAGTTTCATCTGCTTCGCGCATTCGGCTACGTCCAGAGACGCGTCGAAGAATGCACGCAGGGTTTCGGCCAGTTCCGCGTCTTCCCGGAGGAGGGCCCAGAGGCTGCGGTGCCGGAAGGTCGCCGTCGTGAAATTCTTGACGGCGTCGTGGAAGAGGATCTCTGTCTCGAAATCGTCCACCGTGGCCACCGGGGCGTCGCCGGACCGGCGCATACACCCCAGCAGGGCTTCGGATATTCCGGTTACGGAATGGATCGAGAGCAGGTCGGGGACGACGGGTCCGACGGCGGCGAAGGGGCTGATGCCGAGGTGCTTGGCGGCGTCCTTGACGATTGCCTCGGCCAGGCTCCGTAGCCCGGCCTCGGCATTGGCGGACTGGAGCCCGGGAATGATTACTGCGGTGTCGCCGTGAAACTGTCCCACGATGGCAGACGGTTTGTAGGCGGCCGCGTGGATCGAGGCGAGGTTGGCCAGCTCCCCATGCTTGAGCGCGGCGTCGTCTGCCTGGGCTTCGGTGGCTGACAGCCCAATCAGGATCAGGGCCGAGGGACGGTCCGCGGGGATCTTCTCGCTGTGCGCGCTCGCCGCAGCTTCCGCCGGACCGGAAAGAAGGCGCGCTATCCGGTCCTCGCGCATTTGCACGGACTGCTGGTTGCGGTAGCGGATCAGCTCGGCGGAGGCCCGCGCGGCGGATCCTGTGAGCACGTAGTCGACGTCGTCGCCGAAGCCGGCGCCGGTTTCCTGGAGCCAGATGTAGCCCATGATGCGGTTGCCGGCGAACAAGGTGATGGCGACGCGCTCCCGCAGACCATCCTGGGGCCGGGCGGGAACCCGGACCGGCAGGCGGGTCCGGTGCAGCTCGCGGTAGGCGCCAAGGTCCTTTAGGAGGAGTTCGTATTTGCGTGGACCGCGCCGGGCCAGAATCGAGGCCTTGCGTAGCTCGTCAATGGCGTTTGAGACCGTGGAGTAAGCCAGGACCTTGTTGGCGGCGTCCTCGATCAGCACGTGGCTGGAGGTCAGGCGGGCCGTGGTCTGCGCGATGGCGAAGAGGTCTTCTTCGAGGAGGGTCAGCACTTCGCGCTGGTAGCTGGGCGGCTGGATCCGGTCCTTGGCGATGGACAGCAGGCGGTCCCAATCCGCGGCCGGGTCCACCAGCAGCAGGCCGGTTCCGGCGGCGCGCAGCAGCTCTTGGGCTTCCGCCAGTTCCTCCGGGCTGCCCTTGACGGCCAGGACCAGGGGCGGGTTCTTCAAGAGGCGCCGCACTGCCGGCAAGGCGGAGCGTCCGCGAACGCCGATCAGCAGGACAAAAGCAGCCGCACTGTCGGAGGTCTCGTCGTCGGCGTCGACGATCAGGAACCGTTCGATCGCCGCGTCTGTGCGGGAGGGCCGGAGCGCAAGGCTGGCGAAACCCAGGGGGAGATCTGCGAGGATGTCGTCCACTGTAGCTGCGGGCATGGGCTTCCTTCTGACATTGACACCCGCCCGGACGGCTCTGTCCGGACACTTCATGCTAGCGAGCGGGGATCCCCAAGAGTATGGGAAAGAGGCTAAATTGCGCGGCCCGTCTTAGGTCCGCGGACCAAAGCGTGCGCCGACGCAACACCACTGACTGCGTTCGGTGACGTGACGACTTTCCGACCGGTCCGAGCGCCGCGCGATGATGTCGGTGAGGCGCTATTGGCATTTAGTCTGGTGCCGCCAGCCTTGTCTCCAGTCAAGGCATCGGCCTAGTAGGGCGTGTCTCCCAAATAGGCTGACCACTGGCTGGAGGACTTGGGTGTGTTTCTCGTTTCCAGGTCTTTACCGATGATCAGTGGGCCGCGTTGAGCCGTTGTCCCCAGTTCCGACGGCCAGCGCGGGCGCCCGTTCCGTCGGATACCAGGGGCCGGATGCGGCGGTGACTGGAAAAATGATGGCGGCGGCGGTGGGAAGGCCATGGAAGCAAAGCCCACAAGTTCCTGGAAATCGCCCTCGAGGCCGGCGCGCCTACTCACTAGCCAGGCTCAGCGAGCTCATGATTTGCTCCGGATCAGTTGCCATGTCATGCAGTTCCCCCCGCATTCCCGCATGAACTGGTATCAGAGCTGAAAACCCGGACCGGCCGCAACCCCAGGTCGATCTAAAGAATAATCAGCAAGTCATGTTGCACGCGGCCCTGGCCACCATGAAGTAGTGAACGCGAAAACCCAAGGGAAGGACGAACGAGGATGAACACCCAGAAGAGGCCCCACGGGGAGGAGGTACCCGGTCCGCCGTAGGCAGCCGCTCCCCCACACAACCGAATAGGCCGTTTCCAGGACCCCACACACCCGGAACATCAGATCAGACGCGAGAGTGTGCACAATGTGCACACGAAAAAACACCAAAAAGGCTCCTGACCTGCAGAAACACTGTGCCCGAGGTGGGACTCGAACCGGGTTTCAGCACTTGAATTTCCGCCACTCCCCCGCAAACATCTCCAATCCGGCCCAGTCCGGTACCAGTACGACCCGATCCGAAGCCTAGGGTGTGCACATGTGCACACCCTCATTTTTGCCCATTTTGTTGCCGGGCCCAGAAGTCTGGAGTGACAGTGCGGGCCAAGACAGTTTCACGCAATGCGTGATGTGGCTCCGCATCGGCCTGGTGATCTCCGAAGCGTCGGTGACGACTGCTATCGGACACCCACCCGAGGTGGCATTGCACAGTTAATGTCGGGACGCTGGGGAATGACGGTTCATTTTGCAGCTAAATATTCGGCCACGGCTGGGTGAGAGTTGCTCTTGTGAGGCCCGAATGACCGGCGAATTTACTGCCCTGAACCCCCGCGTCAATCTGGGCGCATTCCCGCGAGAACTTCATGGCCTGGCGCAAAGGGCTCCAATGCTTGAGGCTATCATCGGACACAATCCGATGTCCTCACCGTTGGCCGCGGCCGGGCATGACTGCCGTCGGCGGGACGCCGAACTCCTGCTTGAACGCACGGCTGAAGTGAGCCGTGTCGCTGAAGCCCCATCTGAAGGCGACATCGGTGACCGTCGTGGAGCCAGATGCGCCGGCCAGTTCGCGCCGGCAGCGCTCGAGCCGCTGCTGGCGCGTCCAGCGGGCGACGGACGTCCCCGACCCGGCGAAGAGCAGGTGCAGGGTGCGAACCGAGAATCCGTGGGCTTCGGCGACGGAACTTACCGACATCCGCCGGTCGTCGAGCCGCTCCAGGATGTACTGCTGGACGGTAGCGAGGAGGGCAGTGCGCTGCCCAGCCGCGATGCCCTTGGCAGGCGCGACCGCGGAGTCGAGGAGATCCAGGAGGCTGTTCACCGTCCGGTTAACGGCGTCGTCGCTGAGGTGGTCCATCTCGCGGGCGAGCCCGCGGATCAGGTCCGCGGCGATGGAAAGCGTGCCGGCGCCGGGCCGCGCGGTGAGGGGGCGGCTGCCCTCGAGCATCAGCGCCATGGACTGCGGGACGCGCTCCATCGGGACGAGCAAGGACAGCTGGCGGTGCTGCCCGCCGCTGTCGAACGTGCCTCCTCGTTCGCTGTCCCAGATGAACACATCACCCGGCTCGATGGTGAACCGGTCGTCTCCGTAGGTGCACTTCAGCCGGCCACTGAGCTGCAGTTGGATGCCCACGACGTCAGGTGTATCGGCCGAAGGGGCGTGTTGACCCACCAGCGCCGAGCAGCGCACGTCGGCGACCTTCACATTGCGGGTCGACCTGTAGCGGATACGGGCGGCGTAACTGTCCTCGACAGGCGTGGACAGGTCCCAGTTCATGTGAAGCGCGCTCATCTTCTCTGCCCACGCCCCGAATCGGACCTTCTCCGGTAAGAGATCCGTGGACCACGTCTGCACCTCTGTCATGGATCGCCTCCTTCAGCAACGTCATGAAACTTGTGGACTCTCAACCGCCCTCGGGTCCCACCTTAATCGGACGGTTTTTAAGCTTGCACAAACCGGCAAGCCCCGGTGCACGGGAAGTCATGCGTCCTGCCACACAGCCAACCTAGAGTGTGTCTCAGATCATACGCGGCCCGGGCCGCGCTAACGGCATCGAAGCCGAAGTCCCCACGTCCCTTGGGGGCCGCCCCGAGCACCTGTTTCAACCCCCCGCACCTGTTTCAAAGGAGAGACGATGGCCGAGGCCACTAAGCACATTGACGTCCTGATAATCGGCGCTGGCCTGTCCGGCATCGGCGCCGCTGCCCACCTCGTCCGAGAGTGCCCCGGTAAGCGGTACGCCGTCTTGGAGTCGCGCGGCGCCATTGGCGGGACCTGGGACCTGTTCCGTTACCCCGGCATCCGTTCCGATTCGGACATGTATACCTTCGGCTACTCCTTTAAGCCGTGGAAGGAGCCGAAGGCGATCTCCGACGGGGAGTCGATCAAGCGCTACGTCGAGGAGACCGCCGACGAGTACGGGATCACCAGTCACATCCGGTTCCACCACCGGGTCCTGTCAGCGGAGTGGTCCACGGACGACGCCCACTGGACGGTGACCGCAGAGCGGACCGACACCGGGGAGACCATCGGATTCACCGCCTCGTGGGTCATCGGTGCCACCGGGTATTACCGCTACGACGAGGGCTACCGGCCGGCGTTCAAGGGCGAGGAGCGGTTCCGCGGCCCGATCGTGCACCCCCAGCACTGGCCCGAGGATCTTGACTACACGGGCAAGCGCGTGGTTGTGATCGGCAGTGGTGCCACCGCTGTGACGCTGGTCCCGAACATGGTGGAGAAGGCCGCGCATGTGACCATGCTGCAACGTACCCCCACGTACATCGCATCTGTGCCGGCGGTCGACCCACTGGCCGATCTGCTGCGGCGCGTGTTGCCCGCATCCGGGGCCTATTCGGTCCTGCGGTGGAAGAACTGGCTGAACCGGCACTTGCAGTACACACTGAGTCGCAGCAAGCCCGACATGGTTCGCGCCAAGATCCGTCAGGACGCCATCAAGCTGCTCCCCGCGGGGTACGACGTCGATACGCACTTCAATCCGCCCTACAACCCTTGGGACCAGCGCATATGCGCGGTCCCTGACGGTGACCTGTTCACGGCACTGCGTGACGGCAAAGCTTCAATCGCCACCGGCGCCACCCGGTCCTTCACCGAGGACGGGATCGAACTTGAATCCGGCGAGCAGCTTCCCGCCGACATTATCGTGACTGCCACCGGGCTGAATCTGCAGTGGCTGGGCGGCATGACGTTGAGCGTCGACGGCGAGAAGGTCAACGTCGGCGAGCGGTTCGCCTATAAGGGCATGATGATCTCCGGTGTGCCCAACCTGAGCGTGGTCACGGGGTACACCAACAACTCCTGGACGCTGAAGGCCGACCTGATCAGCCGCTACGCATGCCACCTCCTGCAGCATCTGGACGAGAACGGGTATGCCAGCGCAACCCCGCTCACCCCCACCGATGAAACTCCCCATCCCTTCCTCGACCTCGACGCCGGCTACATCCGGCGGGGAGTGGACGGGATGGCCAAGCAGGGTTCGCGGGTGCCCTGGCGGCTGCACCAGAACTACATGAAGGACATCCGGCTCTTCAGCCGCCGCCAGCTTGAGGACGGGTCCATGAGCTTCCAGCGCAACGACGGCGCTCAGGTCCCGCCGCCCGCGCTGGCCGAGGGGCTGAGCGCTCCTCATACGCAGAGCGTCGCGGTGGGCGGCGGACAGGTCCGGTACCGCGACGAGGGGGACGGCACCCCGGTCGTGCTGGTACACGGAATCGGCCGCAGCCTCGAGGACTGGACCGAGCAGCACGAGTTGCTCGCCGGCCAGGGGTACCGCGTCGTAAGCGTCGACCTGGCTGGCTTCGGTGAATCCGCGCCTCTGCGCGAGCCGTACACGCTGCCGGCCCTGGCCCGCTTCCTTGAGGCGTTCCTGGACGCGGCGGGCATCACCGAGCCCGCGCACCTGGTGGGCAACTCCCTCGGCGGGGCCGTCGCGATGCAACTGTCGCTGCAGTCTCCCGAGCGGGTGCGCAGCCTCGTGCTCGCCGGCAGTGCCGGCTTCGGCCGCGAGGTCGCCCTGCCAGTCCGGCTGATGTCGGTCCGGCCACTGGGCGAGCTGCTCCTGGGCAAGCCCAGCCCGGCCTCGGCGCGACGGCTCGAGCTCAGCTTGTTCCACGACCCTGCGCTGGTCACAGACGAGAGGGTTCGCCGTGGATTCCTTCTGGCCTCGCGGCCGGACGCCACCCGTGTCTTCCTGGACACCGCCGCGGCACTCGGCACGTTCCGCGGTTCCCGCGAGGCCTGGCGCAAGGAGTTGATGGACGGAGTCGCAGCCCAGCACGTGCCGGCCCTGGTCGTGTGGGGTGAGAAGGACAAGATCTTCCCGTTCGCCCAGCTTGCCGCCGCCAGCAAGCACTTGCCACAGGCCCGCACGCACGCCTTCCGAGACACCGGGCACATGCCGCAGATCGAGCGGGCCGAGGAGTTCGCCAACCTGATCCTCGGCTTCTGGGCAGACGCGCCCCTCCGGCTCGCATCCGCCAGCGAAGGTGCCTCGTAATTCATCACAACCCGCTGACCACATGCGACAAAGACGTCCGTCCTCAAACCGAAAGTAGACACACGACATGCCCAGCCTTCAGAACTTAGGAATCGGGTCCTGGCCGCGCCGGCGTGCGATGCTGAGCCCCAATCGAGTAGCAGTGGAGTTCGAGGGCGCAACGCTGACATTCGCACAATTCGCTGCCCGGGTGGAGGCACTCTCTGCCTGGCTGGCCCGTCAGGGGGTCGGTCCGGGTGACCGGGTGGCCTACTGGGGTGCAAATCATGCGGCGCTGCTCGAGACCTTGTTCGCCACCACGCGGATCGGGGCGATCTGCGTGCTGGTCAACGCCCGCCTGGCTCCCGCAGAGGCGGAGTACATCCTGACGGACAGCGGTGCGCTGGTGCTGTTCTTCGGGCGGGAGCAGGCCGAAGCCACCAGGATGATCGCCGAGAGGATCCCCGCCGGCGTCCTGGTGGACATCGACGGCACCGGCACCGCAGGAGTCGCATACGGGCAGATGCCGGTTGATTCGTTGCCGGTACCGGAGGTCAGCTGTGGCCTGGAGGATCCCGCGGTGCTGATGTATACCTCCGGTACTACCGGTAAGCCCAAGGGCGCGGTGCTCACTCACGGCAACCTATTCTTCAATGACATCAACGTCCTCATCGATTCGGACATCCGTCCTGACGAGGTGTGCCTCGCCGCCGCCCCGCTGTTCCATATCGCCGGGCTCAACGGGCTGGTGCTGCCGACCTTCCTCAAGGGCGGCACGATCGTGGTGCACCGGGGGGTGGAGCCCGAAGCCATCTTCTCCGCGATCCAGGACCGGGCAGTGACGAGCGTGTTCGCGGTGCCGGCGATGCTCGACGCACTGGCCCACCATCACCTGTTCGGCACGACGGACCTGTCGTCGTTGCGGACCATTATCGTCGGCGGGGCCCCGGTGCCCGAGCGCATTCTCAGCGGCTGGGCCGAACGGGGCGTCGCCGTCCAGCAGGGTTACGGCCTGACCGAAACCGCCCCGGCGGTACTCAAGCTCGGCGCCGGGGACGGGGTCCGCAAGGCCGGCTCCGCCGGCAAGCCGCAGTTCCTCGTCGATGTGCGCCTCGTCGCCCCGGGCGGTGAGCCTGCGCGCCCAGGGCAGATCGGGGAGATCCAAACGGTGGGCCCCAATGTGATCCGCGAGTACTGGCAACGCCCCGAGGCCACCGCGGAGGCCTTTGCTGACGGGTGGTTCCGCACCGGGGATGCTGCCGTGCAGGACGAGGAGGGCTACTACTGGATCCGGGACCGGTACAAGGACATGTACGTCTCCGGTGGGGAGAACGTGTACCCGGCCGAGGTTGAGTCGGCCTTGCTGAACGTGCCCGGCGTCGCCGAGGCCGCCGTCGTCGGGGTGCCCGACGACCAGTGGGGCGAGGTCGGCAAGGCATTCATCGTGCTCGAAGACAGCGGTGAGCCCACGCGCGGCGAGGACATCCGCGCGGCGGTGGCTCCCGCCCTGTCCCGATTCAAGATCCCCAAGCACATCGAATTCATCGACCAGATGCCCCGCACCTCCACCGGCAAATTGCTCAAGACGGAGTTGCGCAACCGCCAAGGAGCTTTCGGATGAGCTTATCCACCACAACCAAGACGCAGACCCAGATCCACGACCTCTTGCTCTTCGAGACGCTGCTGGATCCCCAGGAACAGGCGGTGCTCGACAAGGTGCGTTCCTTCCTGGCCGGCCTCGACGACGCCGGGCTGAACCGTGCGTGGGAGAAAGCTGAGTTCCCGTTCGAACTCGTGCGGTCACTGGCCGAACAGGGTCTGCTGGGCCAACACCTGCACACCGGTCAGGAGCCAAGCCACTTGCTTCGCGGGTTGCTCACCGCAGAACTCGCCCGCAAGGACGCCTCGCTGGCCACCTTCGTCGGTGTCAGCGGCTCGCTGTTCGGACTGTCGGTGCGCCGTTTCGGTTCGCCCTCCCAGCAGGCTGAAATCCTGCCAGCGGTGGCCATGGGCCAGCTGGTCGGTGCCTTCGCGCTGACCGAGCCGGACTCGGGCTCCGATATCGCCGGGGGTCTAACCACCACGGCCCGCAGGGAGGGTGCGGATTGGGTGATTAATGGCGCCAAGCGGTGGATCGGCAACGCCACCTGGGGCCACAGAGCCATCGTATGGGCCAAGGAGGACGGCGGGGACGGCCGCTTCCTGGGTTTCATCATCCCCACCGATGCCCCGGGATGGTTCGCTGAGAAGATCGAGGGAAAGTACAGCCTGCGCACGGTGCAGAACGCCCACATCACCCTTACCGACGTCCGCGTCCCGGACACGGCCCGGTTGCCGGGGGTCAGCTCATTTCGAGAGATTTCCGAGGTGCTGAAGTCCACGCGGCTGGAGGTCGGGTGGACTGCGCTCGGCAATGCGATCGGGGCCTTCGATGCCGCCCTGGCGCACTCGACGGAACGCCGCCAGTTCGGTCGTCCCCTGGCGCGGTTCCAGCTTGTGCAGGATTTGCTGGTCCGCTCCGAAATGAACATCACTTCATCCATGGGGGCGCTGGTCCAGGCCTCCCGGCTGGCTGACCGCGGCGAGCTGAAGGAAGATCATGCCTCACTGGCCAAGCTGCTGGCCGCCTCCCAGGCCCGGCAGACCGTCGCGCTGTGCCGGGAGGTTTTTGGTGGCAACGGCATCGTGCTGGAGAACAAGGTGATGAAGCACTTCATGGACGCCGAGGCGATCTACACCTTTGAAGGCACCCACCAGATCAACACACTGATCGTCGGCCGGGCCCTCACCGGAATCTCCGCCTTCGTCTAACGTCCCCCGCTGCAAGCCTTTCAGGAGATCCACCGTGCGCAAAACAGTCCTAGTGTCCTATGCCCGTACCCCGATCGGTAGGGCCTATAAGGGGGCCTTCAACGACACCCCCGCTCAGACCCTTGCCGGCCACGCCATTGAGCACGCGGTCCAGCGTGCCGGGCTTGGCCCCGAGGAAATCGACGACGTCATCCTCGGCGCAGCCCTGCAGCAGGGCAGCCAGGGAATGAACCTGGCCCGGCAGGCCGCCCTGCGCGCCGGGCTACCAATCACGGTGCCCGGGATGACGGTAGACCGCCAGTGCGCCTCCGGGCTCATGGCCATCGCCCTCGGAGCCCGCATGATCGAAGCCGGCGACGCCGATATCGTCGTTGCCGGCGGAGCCGAGGCCGTGTCCCTGGTGCAGGACCAGCACTTCAATGCCCACCGCGCCCAGGACCCATGGTTGAGCGCCAATGTTCCCGGCCTGTACTCCAGCATGCTCGACACCGCGGAACTCGTTGCCCGCCGCTACAGCATCTCCCGCGAGGCCCAGGACCAATACGCCGCCGAGTCCCAGCAGCGAACCGCCGCAGCCCAACGACGCGGAGCCTTCGACGCCGAAATCGTCCCCCTGTCCCCGCAGCAGGACAGGAACGCCACCGACGCGGTCCGGCCCTTAACCCAGGACGAGGGCAACCGGCCCACCACCACCGCCGAAACCCTGGCCCAGCTCCGCCCGGTCCTGGACCGGGACGCGCAGCACCCGGGCCGGTTCAGTGTCACCGCAGGCAACGCCTCCCAGCTCTCCGACGGGGCAGCCGCCGTCGTCCTCATGGACGCAACCGAGGCTTCCCGCCGTGGCCTCGAACCGCTGGGCATCTTCCACGGCGTCGCCGTCACCGGCTGCGCACCCGAGGAGATGGGCATCGGCCCGGTCACCGCCGTTCCGAAACTGCTTTCCCGGCACGGGCTGGCCATCGACGACATTGACCTCTGGGAGCTCAACGAGGCTTTCGCCTCCCAGACCCTCCACTGCCGCGACACCCTCGGCATCGACCCGGAACGGTTCAACGTCGACGGCGGAGCCATCTCCATCGGCCACCCCTACGGCATGAGCGGCGCCCGGATGGCCGGGCACGCGCTGCACGCCACCCGGGAACGCGGCGGCAAGTACGCCGTGGTGACTATGTGCATCGGCGGTGGCATGGGCGCCGCCGGGCTCTTCGAGGCGCTCTGACCTGCACGGCATACCCCCTAACAAGCCACCTAACCACAACCAAGGAGTCACCATGCAAAACCTCACCGTGCTCGGCACGGGTGTCCTCGGATCCCAGATCGCCTTCCAGGCCGCCTACAGCGGGAAAGACGTCGTCGCTTATGACCTCACCGACGAGATCCTCGGCAAACTTGCTGACCGCTGGGAGTACCTCAAGCCGCTCTACCTGCGTGACCTGCCCGACGCCACCCCCGAAAAGCTGGACGCCGCCGTCGGACGCATCCGGACCTCCAGCGACCTCGCCGACGCGCTCAAGGACGCCGACATCGTGATCGAGGCGGTCCCGGAAGTCCTGGAGATCAAACGCGCCACCTGGGCAAAGGCCGGCGCCGTCGCCCCGGAAAAGACCGTCTTCGCCACCAACTCGTCCACGCTGCTGCCCAGCGACATTGCGGAGGCCACCGGGCGGCCGGAGAAGTTCCTGGCCCTGCACTTCGCGAACGAGGTCTGGCGGCAGAACACCGGCGAGGTGATGGGCCATGCCGGCACCGACCCGCAGGCACTGGAGGCCGTGGCCACGTTCGCCGAGGAGATCGGCATGATCGCCGTCCGGCTGAAGAAGGAACAGCCCGGGTACATCCTGAATTCCCTGCTGGTTCCGTTTATGACCGCGGCCGCCAGGCTGTTTGTCCGCGACATCGCCGACGTGGCGACGATCGACCTGACCTGGCGCAAGGCGACCGGCTCACCCTTCGGCCCGTTCGAGATCTACGACATCATCGGCATGGAAACCCCGTACAACCTCAACTCCCGCAGTGACGATCCGGAGCTCAGGGAATTCGCAGAGATCCTCAAACGCGACTTCATCGATAAGGGACACCTGGGGCGTGCCACGGGCAAGGGATTCTACGACTACGAGTAACCCGGCTCGACGTCTCTAGCGAGAACCGTCGCCGCAGGTCGCCCGTCGTGCCCTGTTCTCCTCTGCGAACTGCGTTACATTCCTACGTCAGACCTCTGGGTCGGCGAACAACTAATAGGTACCCGCACTAATCCCGCGGGTCACAGTGTGAAAGGTCAAAGATGACAACCACAAGTTTCGATTACATCATCGTCGGGGCAGGCTCGGCCGGTTCAGTGCTCGCCCGCCGCCTGATCGATGCCGGAAAAACCGTCGCCGTACTGGAAGCTGGCGGAGAAGATACCAACCCCGACATTGCAACCGTCTACTCGCTAGGTGCGCTGTGGCACGGCCCCGAGGACTGGGACTACTCCACCACCGAACAGGATGGATGCCTCGGCCGCAAACTTCACCTGCCACGGGGCAAAGTGCTCGGCGGCTCCCATGCCCTGAACGCCACCATTTGGGTACGGGGCGCCAAGCAGGACTACGACACCTGGGCCTATCTGGGCAACCACGGCTGGTCTTGGGACGAGGTCCTGCCGGTATTCAAGGCGATCGAGAATTACGACGGCGGCGCGTCCGCGACGCGCGGCACTTCCGGGCCGCTCGACGTGGTGAAGGACTTCCCGACCAACCCCGTACAGGATTCCATCCTTGAAGGCGCCCAGGAAGTCGGGATCAAACTCAACGAGGACTACAACAGCGGGGACGTCGAAGGCGTCTCGAAAATGCAGCTGAACGTCAGGGACGGCAAGCGCTTCAACACCTGGCACGCCTACCTCAAGCCAGTGGCGGAACATGAGAACCTCACCCTGATCACCGGGGCCTATGTGCACCGCCTCCTGCTTGACTCCGACACCGTAACCGGGGTCGAGTTTGAGAAGGGCGGAGAACTTCACACCATTCAGGCCGCGGAGACCATCCTGACCGCAGGAGCCATCGATTCCCCTCGACTGCTTTTGCGCTCCGGCATCGGACCCAGGAAGGAACTTGAAGAAGCCGGGATCGAACCGGTCCTGGACTTGCCGGGCGTCGGCAAAAACCTTCACGACCACCTGCTCTCGCCCGTGATCTACACGACCACCAAGAAAGAGGTGCCGGCTCCGGAAGTCGCGCCCGCCGAAACCCACCTGTTCTGGAAAAGCCAGCCCGATATGGTGGTACCGGACACCCAGCCGATCCACTTCTCGTTTCCCATGTACGGCGAAGGGATGGAAGGCCCCGAAAACGGCTTCACACTGATGGGCGGCATCGTCCGCCCGGCGAGCCGCGGCGAAATCAAACTGAGTGGCCCACGGGCAGAAGATCCGCTGCTGATCGATCTTGGAGCGCTGTCCGCGGCAGAGGACGTCAGCTCGCTGGTCGCTTCGGTCCGCCAGTGCCGTGAACTCGGGCGTTCCCAGGCCCTGTCGGACTGGGGCGCGCAGGAACTCTACCCTGGCCCTGAGGTTTCCGACGACGAACTGGAAGACTACGTCCGCAGGACGGCAATCACCTATCACCACCAGGTCGGCACCTGCAAGATGGGGGTGGATGCCCTCGCAGTGGTCGACCCCCGGAGCCTTAAGGTCCATGGGTTGCAGGGCATCCGTGTTGCGGACGCCTCCACCATGCCGCTCGTCACCACCGGCAATACCAACGCCCCGACCATCATGATCGCCGAACGGGCCGCCGAATTCATCACGGGGAAGAGCGTCACGGAATGACGGCACAGGGCAACCCGGAAATAGAAGACGTAACCTCAAAGGTTCAGACCGATGCATAAGCTCCTGGTTCTATATCCGGAACCCGTTGACCGCGCCCAATTCATTAAGTACTACGAGACAACGCACGTGACCCTGGTGCAAAAACTGCCAGGCATGCTTGCCTGTCGCTACAGCTTCGACGTGTCAGGGCAGCAGGAACAATCCGGCTACTTTGCCGTCTTTGAGGCAGACTTCGACGACCATCAGGCACTGGGCCGTGCCCTGTCTTCCCCGAAGGCGGAGCCGTCCAGGCGGACGTCCCCAACTACGCCACCGGTGGCGCCTTCATCTTCGACTACCCGGTCACGACCGCCTAACCGTTTTCCCTACTCGACGAGGAATACCAACCCATGGAAACTTACGATGCCCTTCTGACCTCGATTACCCAGGATTCGGGCGAAACCCGGACCATCTTTGACCCTGCTACAGGCACCCCGGTGGGCGAGGCCCCCATCCATGACCTTGAGTACCTGGAGCAGGTAGTGGCGGCCGCCCAGGCTGCCCAGCCGGCGTGGGCTGCGCTGGGCCATGACGGCCGGTCCGCCGCGCTCCTGAAAGCAGCCGACGCCGTCGAACGCTCCGCAGAGGAACTCGCCCGGCTGCTCTCCCGAGAGCAGGGCAAGCCGCTGAACGGCCCCAACGCCCGCTTCGAAGTCGGCGCCTGCGCCGCTTGGCTGCGCGCCGCCGCCACCATCCCCCTGGAACCGGAAACCGTGGTGGACGACGGCGAAACCCGCGCCGAACTCCACTACCGCCCCATCGGTGTGGTCGGCGCCATCGGGCCGTGGAACTGGCCCATGATGATCACCGTCTGGCAGATTGCCCCCGCCCTGCGCATGGGCAACGCCGCCGTGGTCAAGCCCTCCGGGAACACCCCGCTGAGCGTCCTGGCCCTGATCAAGGTCATCAACGAAGAACTGCCCGAAGGGCTGCTGTCGGTCGTCTCCTGCGGCCGGGACGTCGGCGCCCGCCTCACCGACCACCCAGCCATCGGCAAAATCATGTTCACCGGCTCCACCGCCGCCGGCAAGGCCATCATCAAATCCTCCGCGGACACCGTCAAACGCCTCACCCTGGAGCTCGGCGGCAACGACGCCGGCATCGTCCTGCCCGACGCAGACCCCAAAGCCATCGCCCAGGACCTCTTTTGGGGCGCCTTCATCAACACCGGCCAGACCTGCGCCGCCCTCAAGCGCCTCTACGTCCACGAGGATATCTACGACGCCGTCTGCGAGGAACTCACCAACGTCGCCGCCGCGATGCCCATGGGCAACGGGCTCGACGAGAACAACGTCCTGGGACCGTTGCAGAACAAGTCCCAGTACGACATCGTGGCGAACCTCGTCGAGGCGGCCCGCGAAAGCGGGGCCCGGATCCTGATAGGCGGTAACCCGGAGACGGACCAGCCGGGCTACTTCTACCCCACCACGCTGGTGGCGGACATAGACAACGACAACCCGCTCGTGGCTGAGGAACAGTTCGGCCCCGCACTGCCGATCATCAAATACAGCAGCGTGGATGAAGCCGTGGAAAAGGCCAACGGACTCGAGGTTGGACTGGGCGCCTCTGTCTGGTCCTCGGACCTTCCCGCCGCCCGCGAAGTAGCCGCCCGCATCCAGGCCGGCACCGTCTGGATCAACAAGCACGGCGCCGTGGACCCCCGGATACCATTCGGCGGCGCAAAGCAATCCGGCTACGGCCTTGAGTTCGGCGTCGAAGGCCTCAAAGCACTCGGCGTACCCCAGGTCATCAACGGCTAGGTGGAGGCAGCCTGCGGCGGCCGGAGTAGGCAGCTGAGGGCTACTTATCTGTAGAGGCAGTACCCTCCGCACAGAGGTTACTGCTTCTACCACGCCGGAGTTTGAGGCTGGGCGCCCATCGAGATTTCGGTGAGTCCTTGCCATATTCAGGCAAGACATTGGGTCCGGTCGCGGCACACCGAACCAGCAGCAGGACGATCCGTTGGTTTCCCAGGACTAAGAAATCCGGCTGTTTGTGTCGGTTATGTCTCGCCCCGGAAAGACAGTCGAGACCGGCCCCGCGCCGGCACGGCGCGACGGGCGGGGTCGGTCTTCGGTGCAGGGGGTGACAACAGGTCAGACGGTACCCCGCTGAAGGGAGCGAGCCACGGCGCCGCCGTTTGGACCATCGAGTCGAAATATACGGGGCTCCGACCAATCATGCAGTTCCAGCTGCTCCCCGCCATGAACATGTAGCGAGCGAACCTGCTGCCAAGTCAATCAGTAAGGAGGCACCCTGGCCACAGCGCCGACCAGCTGCAAAGGCCCCGAAGGTGCCACAAGTGAACAGTCCGTCCACATCCAGAGGCCCACAAGCCCCTGAACAGGGAAAACACGTGCCCGAGGTGGGACTCGAACCGGACTCCGGGCCCTGCAAAACCGCCACTCCCCCGAAAACCTCCCCAATCCGGCCCAATCCGGCACCGGTTCGACCCGATCCGACGGCCAAGGTGTGCACATTGTGCACACCTTCTATTTTGACCACTTTGGTGCAACAACCAGCAAAACGGCCGTAACCCTGCCGGCATGGAGAAGCCGGTCTGCTCCGCGCCGTCATTCAGACCTGTGTCACCCACATGCCCGAGCCCTGGCCGGGGCTCGGCCTCGACCGGCACCAACATCCGGGCAAGCGGAAGACTGGGAATCAACGAGCGCCACGGTGTTGCACCTCCTTCGGACATCTCATGGCGGAAAGAATAGAACCGCGCATGACCAGAACCCTCTGCACAGAAGCACGACCGAACCCATAGAGTTCCCAGAACGACGAAAGGCCGGTTATCAGCGTTCCAAATACACGGCCATCTAATGAGAGAATCGCAAATCTGGTCCCGTTTTCTTCGGTCCGCATTCGGTGCCGCAGGTGGCAGCGGCGATGACAACGACCAGGCCAGGCACAACGGCGCAGCTGGCCAGGTCAGCGGCTGCCGGTGACTTCTGCGCCCGCCTCAGGGCTGGGCGCCCGGCGGGTGGCTGGCATGTTCGTCAGTACAGAGCCATCTGTCGGTCGCCTCAGGCGACTTGCAGGCCTTGCCCGAGAACGGCGGCAGCTCCCACCTCGCTGTCCAGCAGGGGCGGACCACAGTTTTGTATTTTACGTGCGGGACCTGCCGCGAACGAAGTGGAGGATCAAGACGACCACGGCGATAACCAAAAGTATGTGAATTAACCCGCCACCGATGTTGCCGAGCAGGCCGAGAAGCCAGAGAACTGCGATAATGATGGCTATCCAGAGCAGCATGAGAGTCTCCTTTAATTCCCGCACGGTAATCGTGTGGTGCGTATCACCATATGTCAGTACTGGTGTAGGTAGAAATAGCAGAAAGACAAGGCGTAGGGCACGAGCCGGTCGGCCTCCTGGAACGATGATGCGTCGGGCATGCTGCCTCGCCCTTCGTGGAAGTTCAATTGGTCAGACTGTCCCGTAAAACGGTCGTCCACGGGCGATCGCTCCCATGTCGGCCTACCGCTCCGTGCGACGGGTGAAGATCAGGTGGAGATCTCCGGATGGGGAAGGGGTCGCTTCGATGTCGAAGCGTTGTTCGAGTCCTTCGAGTCCATCCCAGAGCCGTTCACCCCGGCCCAGGACGATCGGCACGAGGACGATCTGCATGTGGTCGACTAGATCGGCCTCGAGGAACTGTCGAACCGTGCTGACGCCGCCACCGATCCGGACGTCGAGGTCACCGGCCAAGGCACGGGCCTGCTTGAGCGCGGAGACGGGGTCGGCGTCCACGAAATGGAAGGTTGTTCCGCCTTCGATCTCAAGTACCGGCCGGGGATGGTGTGTCAGAACAACGACTGGGGTGTGGAAGACAGGGTTATCGCCCCACCATCCCTTCCATTCCTCGTCCTCCCAGGGACCGCGTTGAGGGCCGAACTTGTTGCGCCCCATGATCTCCACGCCGATTCCCGGGCCCCACATGCTGGCGAACGACTCATCGACGCCGAAGGATCCCTCCGACTCCCCGTGGATGCCCATCTCGCGGAAGGTGCGCGTCTCGAAGGCCCACTCCATTAACCGTGAGCCTCCGTGACCGAACGGAGCGTCGAGTTGCTGTCCCTCGCCGGTGCCGAAGCCGTCGAGGGAGACCGAGAAGTTATGCACGCGGACGAGGGACATGTCATCTCCTGAAGTGCTTGCCGTTCGCAATCCAACGGACAGCAGCAAAAAAGAAATAGGGAAAATGCTTGTGCTGCCCGAGCGCAGCGAGGCCCGATTGCGGGCGTTGTATCGTCTGCACCGCACCCGGGGAAGAGCGCCTCATCCGAAAAGGATGACTTGCCGGTCCTCGCAGGTGATAGCAGTGTGCGGCGTTCGTCCCACGATTCTTCATGAGCCGGCCGAGGGGTATCCGGGGCGGGGAGGAATCCCGTGAAGGTGACCGGACCCTTCTCCTCGTCTCATCCGTGGAGGATGCGCTGCCGGGCGAACGCCACAGCGGCAACCCAATGTGAAGTGCACTGTTCAGGCCCGGGATCCGACCGCCGGACGGCTCACTCTCGTCGATTCACGGGAGTGCATCTGTCGGCCGGGCGACCGATGGTCCGACATTGCCTCCGAACCCCAGTTTGACCAGCAGCGTGGAAACGAGCTCACGTACCCTCGTCTCAGCCAGACCCAATGCCTCACTGATCTGCCGGTCGCTCAGACCCTTGCCAATCAGTGCCAGCACTTCCCTCTCCGCGCCGGTCAGGTCACCAAATCCCGGGTCCGCCGCCGCGTTGGCGAACCACGCCCTCACTCGCTCCAGCACGTCAGGGCCCAGGAGCGATTCCCCCGTCGCGGCACGACGGATGGCCCGGGCCAGGTGGTGGCCACGGACTTGCCGGAGCACATAACCTGCCGCGCCGGCAAGAACGACACTGCGACGCACCTCGTCATCGACATAGCTGGTCATCATCAGGCACTGCAGATCCGAATCAACGGAGCGCACATACCGGCAGACTTCAATTCCGGTCCCGTCAGGCAGACGCCCATCCAGTACCGCCACGTCCGCGCCCGCTTCCACGATCCGGCGGCTGGCCTCGGCCGCTGACCAGCACTCACCGACCACCTCGAGGCCTTCTCCCTCGAGAAAGTCCCTCAGCCCTTCCCGGACGAGCTCGTGACTATCGACGACAAAGACGCGCACCGAACCCGGGGCCCGTTCCCGGCCCACAGCGGCGTCCAAAGGCAAACCCATCGACAGACTCCTGTTGTTTGAGCGCCACCGACCCGCCACTTCGTGCAGGTCCCTCCCACCCGGGGGTCACCTACCAAAATCGTTCCAAACGGGAAGACCTGCTGCTAGGGCCAAAGGACCATCACCCAGCCAGGAAGTGGCAGTGGTGACCTGGCGCGGGAGATGCTGCTTCGCGGCGACACCGGGTCAGGCCTGACACCTTGGGCGCGCAGGCATCCCGGATCCGGAACCAACGCGTTGCGGCATATGCCCCGGCGAGGTCAAGAGAAACGCCCATGCTGCACGAGCGCAGCGAGGCCCGTATCGGCCCCTTGCCGGGCCCGTCGTGCCAGCTTCCGGCCATCCGGGACAGAACACTGCAGTGCGCGGTGGCCCGATGAAGAAAGGGTGGCCGCCGTGCGGGCGCAGTCGTAGCCTTATCGGAGACCGGGGGAATGCTTGTCCTGCGATCAAACAACGGCTTGAAATCCCGCACTTCTGCGAAGTTCGGGAGGTAAGAGGGTGTGGGTTCTGATGGACAAAAACCAGCAGGAATTGACTCATGTTGCGTTCCTGCTCGCAGACCTCGAAGTCCATGACGCGTGGTTGGCGTACTTCGTGTACGGGGGCAACCAGGACCTGTTGGTCGTCGATGCATATCTGAACGGACTGATTCTGCTGCCGGTCCAGGACAGCGATCTGCTGGCTTTGGTCCTCAATGAGCGCCTGAGCGACCTCCACTTGCCGCACCTTGCCTCATACAGCGGCTGAGGCATGCAGGGCTGGTTCGTCGTTGGGGATCTTCTGCGAGAGCAGACGGTTTCCGTCGGCGCCGATCACGACGCAGTGGTGGTGGGCTTTGCCGGCGTCGATGCCGGCCCACAATTTGGCCAAAACAGCCTCCAGTCTGTCGGTTGGGTGGATCCCGGCAGATAACCGCGCCGTCGTGTCCTTATCCGGCGATCTTGTCGCGTCTCTCAATGAGCGGTCGGGTCATCGCGGGGTGGCGGGCGGCCAATCCTACGGAGCCGTCACGAGATGAGTCGTCCGGCCGCAGCAACAAAGCCATACCCGTCTCCCCCGGGTAGCCACGACCCTACAACGGCCACGAAACCACCCGTCAACACCATAAGAACAGCAGCAAAAAAGCAAGGAGAAATGCTTGTGCTGTCCGAGCGCAGCGAGGCCCTTTTCGCTCTTGTTGCGGAACCCTGAACAAGCCTTGCCAGGATGCTTCTTGAGGCCATCCTGTCCGGGAGTCCCGTAATTCCCCCTCAACGCCCCCAAAAACAGCGCCAAGGGGAAACCCGCCGGGTCTCCTGCTTTGTCGGACCCGGGAACGCCGTTCGCGTCCCGGGCCGCGCCGTTTCCCCGAGATCCCAGTCAACGCCCGTCCCGGGCGTGGACGCAGAGGACAACGGCCCCCTTGGACGCCGAACCCCATCCGCCACCAGCGGCAAGACGTCATGCCCCGGCATACCTGCAGGGTGCCGGGATCCGTGTTGCCGGAGTCCGGCTCCTATGTGCTTCTTGGTTAAGGGCGGGTGACCATCAGCCCGGTCCGGGCCGCGGTAAGGGCGTCCGCAAGCCGGACGGCGTCCCCTGCCCGCGCTTCGTTCGTGGGCGGGACTGTGCGGGACTCGCTGGTGCAGTTCAGCAGTGCTGCCGTGACCTCCGGGATCAGATCCGGGAACCGGCTGGACCGGTAGCCGCGGCCGGCGGGGTCTTCGGGGTGGTTCAGGGTTGTGGTGATGAGCACGGCGGCCTGGGTCCTGCGCGCCATGCCGAGTTTCATCAGGATGGTCGAGACCATGTTCTTCACGGTCTTTTCTGCAAGGAACATCTCCTGGCCGATCTGGCGGTTGCTCAGCCCTTTCCCCAGGCCGATCGCGGCATTCATTTCCTGTCTCGTGAGAGTCAGGAGCATCTCATCCGGACGTTGCGGCCCGGGGAGGGAGAACGGGGCCACGAGCTCCGGATGGAACCGGGCGCTGTACGCGGTGTGCCCGGCCAGAACCCGCCGGATGAGCCTGAGCTGTTCTATGCTGCCATCCTGCTTGGACCGGCACCCCCACGCGCCGGCCAGGATGGAGTCGATCAGCACGGCTTCGTCGCTGTCCCCGGTCATCAGCACGCACCGGATACCCGGCTCCGCCGCGGCGATGGCCCGGCACACGTCGGCACCGGAACCGTCCGGAAGATCATCGTCAAGGATCACCAGCTCCGGGCGAAGGGCCGGGATCCGCCGGACCGCTTCGCGCGCGGACCCGGATTCCCCGGCGATGCCCAGTCCATTGGACTCGATCAGTTGGCGCAGCCCCCGCCTCACTACCTCGTGGTCGTCCAGCAGATACACGCCACGGCCAGCAAAGCTGTTGTGCGGGTGGTTTTTCGGGTCAGCCATCATCGCTGTTCCGTTCTTTCGCCTCCGAGACCCCCGAGGCGTTGTTAGTGAATCCCTGACGCAGGCCCCACTGATGCGAAGACGAACCCGGATCCCCGTCCGGCCCCCTGCCGGCGCGCATTCATGCGCGCAGGCTCTTGCTCCCCACGCTAGACCTAATAGCGACCCGGACCTGATAGCACCCGGGCAAGACTTCGTCAAGCCCTGGACCCGGACATCGCCGGGGCCGCGCAGACGACCGGTGTCGCGCCTCAGGCGGCCAGGCGGGTAACCGGCGCCGTTACCGGGGTGCAAGTGTTGCCGTCACGGAGCATCGCCCCGGAGAACGTTCAGGCGGCGCCGGGAGGGAGAGCATGGCCTGGACGTGGGTTCTTCCCTCGCCGCGTTTACGGTCGTCGTAAGCCCATGAGGCAGGGCAGCTTTTCGGCGCCACGAGGCCCGAGAGCGGGAAGACGCAGGAGCCTGCTGTCGTAGCGCCGGGGCCGGTGGCGGTGTCCCGTGAAAGCATAGGCACACCCCCACGCTAGACGAGTGCCCTATGCCCCGGACATGCGTCCGGTTCGGAGGAGGCAACGGTGCAACCATGACGGTAATGTGACGCGGCCCACCGGAAGCCTGTAGTCTGGAAGTGGTCCGGCAGCAGGCCGCTCGTGAATCGTAGAGAGATCCGGTCTATGACCAGCAAACTCGATGTCACTGTAGCCGTGGACCTGGGTTCCGGCACCATCACCGTCACCCCAACCGGGGAACTGACCGTCCGCAACGTCCATGGGCTCCTCCCCGTAGCAGGCCGAGCAGCCTCACTCGCGCCGGGCTGCAGCCTCACCATGGACCTGAGAAAACTGGCAGCCGCCCAGCCGCAGGCCCTGCAAATACTCCAGATTGCGCGCCCGCAGGACACCCGGATCGCCGCAGCGAGTATTCCCGGCACTGCCCGGACCCGGCCCGAAGGGAACCCCGGGGTAAGTACCCGGCGCACCTACCCAGCGCGGGCGGTGGCGGCATGAGTGTCTACCGCCTGAATATGCATGAATCCCCCGCCTCACGGATCTTCGCTAAGTTCCGGCGCTGGCCCCGCGTGCCCTCCGCCGAGCTGTACCGGCTGCGGACCGCACTCACCAAGTGCGTGGAAAGGGCAGGCTCCGATTCCGCCCACGAACTGCTAACGCTCGTCACCCATGAACTGGAGCGCCGCACTGCGGGGACAACGCCCCTGCCCCAACACAGTGCCCGAGCCATCCGGGCCGTGCATCCGGGAACGCCCGTCATGGCCCGCACCACCCATAAGGGACGCCCCGTTCCCCGCCCTCCGGAACCCAGGGGTGCCGCCCCTCAGGCATCGAAACGAATCCTGACCTGCGTGGTGCCGGCAACCGTGGCAATGCCTGAAGCCCTCGAACCTGAAAACATCATCGGAGCCAAAAGCGAACGGCAGCGGGGAACAGGAACGTCGCCATGTGAACGTGGCTGCCCGTCCCGCCGCCGTCAAGAACCTGCGCCAGGTCATCGGCATCCGGAGCCAGCCGCGAGTTGCCCCTGGGGGCACCGCTGCGACCCCAGGGATTTCGTCTGCTGCTCTCACCACGGAACGAGTACCCGCGGAACAACGCGGGCCGCCCCGGCCGCTCACGGCCGGAAATCTGCCGATGGCCCAGGGCAGCGAAAGCCGCCACGGCCGGCCGGTACAAGCCGGGCACCCGGATATGAAAACGGCGCACACGGGCTCCCGTGCGTCGTATTCTGAGTCCATGACAAGTCCTTCCGATGAATCCGCCGTCTCTGAACTCCAGGACCTCATCACGGAATCAGGCACTGTCAGAGAGTTCCTGGACGGGCTAACGCTCTTCGCGGCCCGGACCATCAGCCCGGCCATCGGCCATCCGGTCGAGTGCGCCGTGGCGTTGCGGCGGCGCCGGCGCACTATCACGATCGCCGGAAGCAGCGAGGAAGCACTCGCCCTGGACCAGATCGAGCAGGCCCTCGGCGGCGGCCCCTGCATGCTGGCACTGGAAACCAACACCACGGTCCTGCTCAACGACGTCAACAGCGACCCGCGCTGGCCCGAGTTCCAACGCGAACTCACAACCCATGGCTACCACGCCGTCCTCGGAATCCCGCTTGAGCTCGGCAAAGATTCCTGGGCCGCGCTTGACCTGTTCGCTCCAGCCGCCGGGGCCTTCACCCCAGCGTCCATCACCATCGCCGAAAACTTCGCCACGATCGCCGGCGACGCATTGCGCCTGGCCGTTCGGATAGGAACCGAACAGCTCCTGGCCGAAGACCTCAAAGCCGCCATGAAAAACCGCTCAACAATCGACCTCGCCTGCGGAGCCATCATGGCCCAAAACCGCTGCAGCCAGGAAACGGCCTTCGCCATCCTGACCCGGGCTTCAAACCACCGGAATAAAAAACTATCCCAAGTCGCCGAAGAACTGCTGCTCGGGGTCTCCGGCAACGTGACCCCAGAAACCCGGTTCGATGCCTGAACGACAACCCTGATACACGTACCGCCGTGCACCCGGGGGACTGTCCGATAAACGGTGTGTGGGTCCGGCCGGTTTTCATTAGTGAGTGGTTCTTTCGAACCGACCGGCGAAGGTAATCGCGAACGCGTTCAGCGCAGGCTTCCACCTCATCACCCAGCGTGCCCGACCGCCGCCGGTCGGGTTCGATGCCGACCCGACCCATGAATGCACCCGCGCGATCAACCGTCTGCGGTCGCTGCTGCAGATATTCCCTGGCCTTGAGCGGGCTTTCCCGGGGATCGTGCTGATCAGGTACGCCGGTCCCGCCGGTCTGCGCGCTGCAGGCCGGTCGAACGTGCTCTGAGGTTTCCCCTGAAAGAGAAAACGGCAGTGTGTCTGCACCACGTCGGCGGTTCAGTCAGGAGTTCAAGGATGAGCTGGGGCGAGGCATGAGTTGAGAAGCTCACTCGATGGCAATCCCAGAGGCGTTGAGGCTCTGATCTGAGCCGATGGTGACACTCCCCCGAACGCCCCCGACGATACTATAATCTGATTCACACCCCGCAGCGGGAGATGAGCGATGATACGCGGAATTGGCAGGCGCAAAATGGGCAGGCGCGGAATAGGTCTGATCGGGATCGTGTATCTGATCATCGGGGTAGTGGTCGCCGCCACCCACGGCTATCTCGTGGCATGGAACGTTCCCGGCAATATTCTGGAAGGCCTCGCGGCGATTGTCCTGTGGCCTCTCGTGGCCCTCTTCGGGGTCGATCTGCACACGTTGATCGCATAGGACCCCGCAAATCCAGGCTGCTGACGGGCCTTCACCGTTCGTGGATGAAACCGCTTGCCGGGACGCGGCGGCGGTGCGTCACGTTTGTTCTGTGTGTCCGGGTGCCATTTCAGCACTGAGGAAGACCTGCCACCCGGGGCCGAAAATTACAACCGTATGCCTGCAGCGAAGAAACGGTGCCAAAATCCACGCGGCGGACCCACCGGCCGGCACCGACCGCCAATTCCGGCCCAAATCACCGGCTATTCCGATCGCCCAGCGCACCGACTCTTGACGGTTCCGTCCCTACAATTAACTGTCGGCCTCCACGGCATTCACGTCGCGGGGGCGGCCAAATAAGGAGAACGACCATGGGTTTGGGTGACAAGATCCACAACGCCGCCGAGAAACTCCACGGCAAGGGCAAAGCAGCCGCCGGCGATGCCACCGGCAACGACCGGCTGAAGGCCGAGGGCAAAGGCGAGCAAGTCAAAGCGGACCTGAAGCAGGCCGGCGAAAAAATCAAGGATGCCTTCAAGAAACACTGAGACACGCAGCCAGAAGGCAGAGGTGCGGTCCGTCCGGACCTCACCTCTGCCTATGCCTGGCAGCAGGAAAGATCAAGCGGCCGCTCCCGAAGTCTTTTCAAGTCCCAACATGTGTGACTGATAAGTTTCGGTTGACAGGGCATCGGGCTTCATGTGCGGGTCCCGGTCCCCGTGGACGCTCTGGAGAAACCAGTGATGTGGGCTCCGCACGCAGTCTGACTGAGCTACTACCCGTTCACCTTCTCGCCTTCACGCTCGATGCGTTTGCGCTGGTCCTCGAGCTCCGTCTCGCCCTCGTTCTCCGCGTCGTACAGCTTGGGGTTGCTGACCTTCAGCTCGAGCATGGTCGCAACCAGCTTCACAGGCATCGCCGCCGTGTCACGGTTCGCCGTGTTCTGGATGATAAACATCATCAGGAACGTCACGATGGTCGTGCTCGTATTGATGACCAGCTGCCAGGTGTCAGAAGAACCGAGCAGCGGACCGGTGAAAGCCCAGACAATCAGAACGGCGACCGCAACGGCAAACACCCGGGCATGCCCCAGCACGCTGGCCATCTTTGTCGTGAACCGTATGAAGCCGCCCCGCCCAGGATCTGCCGGCCGTGGCCCACCATTGTGCCCGTCTGGCATCAGGGTAGCTGTGCGTCAGGAGGCTGACAAGGACACGGGCCGCGCGTGCGGGCCGGAAGCATAGGGTGCGCGCGCCTGCGCGCCCCTGCGCGACACCGACTATTAGCCGAGAGCCAGCGGCACCAGGAAAGTCCGGCGGCGGTTGACAACGTGCCGCTCCCCATACGCAGAGCGCACGCGAGGGCAGCATATGGCCCTCTTTTGCTCCGGGAAGTGCTGTGGGACGATGCGTTCATGAGCGAAAACACCGGTCCGGATCCGGCCCACGGCGCCCCCGGCGGCACGGGACGGGCCCGTCATCCCGGTCACCCTGTCCGTCGCGAAAATCTGACGACTCAGCAGATGCGCATCATTGGAAAGCGGCGCAAGTACGCTGAAGAAAAGCTGGCACACCATCTGAACAGGCCCGGCACCCCGCAGGGGAAGCACATGCTGCAGGGGAACCCGCTGCGGATCACTAGTAAGGTGCCGCTGACGGCTCCCGCAGCCGCCGGCGCGCCGGTCCCGGCAGCACCGTCATCCGCAGCCCCCAAAACCCTCAAGAACGACCGATGAATGAGCACAGTCCTGCATGCCACGCTCCGGGGGTCCGGAGACTGCAAAAGCACGATCGGCGAGACGCCTGCACACCTCGCTGCGGCCGGGCGGCCAAAGCCGCCGTCCCGGCCGACGCCGCCGCCCCTGTTGCGGTGCAGTGGCTCTGGCTAGACTTGAATTGCGCCGGAGTAGACGCAGGGCTTCGTCTCGGGAGGGCAGGATCATGACAGACCGCAGCGACTCCGAAGTGCCCGTGGATCAGGAGGCCACGGAAGAGAAACCGGAAGAACGGGAGCTCCGTGGCCGGTACGTCGAAGGCAGCTATGGCAAGGCCGGCGTGCAGAGCGGCCGCCACGCTGAGGACGAGGAAGGCCAATACATCGAAGGTGACTACGGTGCGGCTGGCAGTGAAGGCGGCCTGCCCGAACCCTTGGGAGATCAGGCCAAAGAATCCGGGCGCTACGTGACGGCCGACTATGGCGACGCCGGGACGGCTCCTGGACGTACAGCCGGATCGGAAATCGGTCAGTACCCCGAGGGTGACTACGGTGCGGACGGTACCGTGGATCCCGTGCGCAAGGCCGGAACCGATACGCATAAGCCGATGGCCGGGAATCCGCTCGGCGGCCAGGACGCTGCGACGCGGGCCGGGCACCCCGCGCCGGGCGCCGACGTCACGGCCGATCACGCCCGCACCGGTGCAGATGTGGGAGAAGCGGTCGACATCGCTGAGGCGGGCACCAAGGCGCAGGGGGATCACTCGCATCCGGAACGGGCCAAGTCAGGTGAGGCGCCCGTCGAGCAGATGTTCAACGACCCCGCCATGACCGAGGGGCAGCGGACCGTGACCGGATCTGGCACGCCCGCCGGGGCCGTACCGCCTGGACCTTCACCTGCCGACGCCGGATCCGGTGGAGCCCAGTCCGTTATCGGGGCTCGAGAGTCGGACCGTCTCGCGGCGGGCGAGCCGCCGACCAAGGGCAAGCCCTTCGACAACTGCACCAAGAACACCGAAACCGACAGCGACGGATAGCACGTTTGCGCTCAGCTTCGCAGGGCCACGGGAGCATGAGTCCCTCGGTGTGCCGGGCGTCCTAACCCGCCATGTCCGGTCACGGCGGCCGTCGCCTCCCCGGTGTTGACCCAGCGTTGCAGGGATCGCGCCGAGGCGAAGCCCCGGGTATGGTCTGGTGTGCTCGCGTACCGTACCTCTGCCCGCGAAGCAATCCGGGCTGCGGCCGGGAAACCGACGATGGTACCGGCTGTCTTCGCTGGCTCAGCCCAGGCCTGTGTGAGCGTGGACTCACGTGACAAAATGGGCGTGTTACAAACCACGGCATCTGCGCGCGCTTGCACGAAGGATCGGAAAATGAAGAAGGAGCTGGACGACGCCGCTAACGCGGTCGAGGACGCATCGAACTCCAGGGCTCTTGTCATTGCGGCCAGAGCAGGTTTTGCCGTCAGCGGTCTATTGCACCTGCTGATCGGGTTCGTCGCCATCCAGCTGGCACTGGGCAAGGCCGGACAGGCGGACCAGGCCGGCGCAGTCGCCCAACTCGCCGCCCAGCCGCCGGGACTGCTGCTGCTGTGGACCGGATTCGCCGCCTGCGTGGCTCTGGCACTCTGGCAAACCAGTGACGCCGTGTTCAATTACGGTCAGCTGGAGGCCAGGAAGAAGGTCGGGAAGAAGCTTGCCGCAGCCGGCAAGGCGGTGGTGTTCGCTGCCATCGCAGTGACGTTCGCCGCGTCCGCCAGCGGGAACAGCAAGAACAGCGGACAGACCACCAGCGATTTCACCGTCTCCATCATCAAAGCACCCGGGGGGTCGGTCCTGCTGATCGCCATCGGGGCCGGGATCGCCATCGCCGGCCTTATCTTCGTGGTCCTCGGAGTCAAAGGATCGTTCAAGAAAGATCTGCGGCTGCCCTCCTCGGGCACCGCACGGTCCATTGTGACCGGGCTGGGCGTCGTCGGTTACGTGGCCGAGGGCGTCGCACTGTTTCTGGTGGGATTGCTGTTCATCATCGCCACCGCCAACGCCCGCCCTCAGGAGTCCACTGGCCTGGATGGCGGGTTGAAGGCACTGCGCGAGCAGCCTTACGGGGTCTACATGCTGACCGCCGTCGGCGCCGGGCTGATCTGCTACGGCCTTTACCTGATGGTGAAGGCCAAATTCGCGCGGATGTAAGCTCCCCCGGCGCGGCCGGCTCCTGCCCCATTGACGTAAGGGGAACGGCCGGGCCGCCCGGGACGGCAACTACCGCGAGAGCGCCGACAGCCGACGGGGCCGGGAGGTGGGAAGGCCAGCAGGCCTCACCGGAGACGATCTTCGCGGTGCAGACGTGAACCGTGCCGATCTTCCGGACGCCTCTGTTCACGCCCCGGATCTGATCAATGCGGCCGCAGGTGATTCCAGGACAAGAAGGCCCGCATCACTGATTCGCGCCGGGCACCGGAAATCTGACGACTGCTCACCTTCGCAATGACATGGACGGCTCGACGCCGCCCCGTGCCGCACTGGATTCGCCCGATAAACGCCCCCCGTCATGCGTTCGGCTGATGGGTCACCAGGATGCGGGCTGCTAGTCCGGACCTGCAGCCCGTCACGGTAGTCGTATGAGAATGAGCATCGTCGCCTGATTTCCGGTCCGGGGAGTGAATGACTATCCGGAAAACCCCTGCGATCGCCGCACATTCACCGCCAGCGGCAGGCCTTGGCCCACCAGCCGATAGCGACTCTCCGCGGACTCATCCAGCCCGGGGGTTTCAGCTCCTCCTGCGCCCGACGAAGAAACCGACGGCGGCGAGGATCAACAGCACCACGCCAACCCAGATCAGAAGTTCAAAGAAGAAACCAGCCCGCCTCCGAAGAAGAACAGCACCGCAAGGACCACTACGACGATGAGAAGAATGTTCATGACCGTTACCTGCCTTTTCATTTTTTGAAACGTTCAACAACGTTCAACAATGACACCGCCACCGGGCCTGGCGCCCTGGTGGGTACTCCGCAATCCAGGCCTACCGGCGGCGGCTCTCCACAAGAGGCCGGTTCCGGCCCGACCTCCGACCTCCGGGCTCCGGGTCCGGGGCTACTGCGATGGCTGGGGAATCTCACAGGCGATCCTGGGGTTCAGGCCCGTGTAGTTCAGCGGCCCCGTAACGATGGTCAGCGCGACAGTTCCAACCGAGGCGCAGGATGCCGGCTGTCCGGCGAAATAGCCCGCTACGCGGCCGCGGCGACCCCGATCGCCAGCCAGAGGATCACCAATATTCCGACGATGACTCTGACCCTGGCCCTCATTTCGTCCTCCGATACCGGATTCTGCTGACGCTTCAGCGTAAATATTCACACGTTGGACGGAATTGATCCACCCCGGATCAGAGCGGCCGCCTCAGCTAATCCTCTGGCCCGCCCGGGTTGCGGCTGCTCTGGCCATCGCCGGAGATGGCTGATCCTGGCCCGGTTCCCTGAGCAGGCCGCGCGTCCCCGGGTCCGCCGGCATCAACATCCGGATCCAGCTGATCAGCTTCCCGGACCCGTTCCTGCGAACCCTCACGAACAGTCCGGGCCTCCTCCTGACGATCGCGGGCCTCCCTGCGGAGGCGTTCGGCATCCACTTCGGCCTGCTGCGCGTCCGCTTCCGCCCGGGCCGCCTTCGCTTCACCCTCCCGTGCGCCGAGTTCATCTGTCTCCGCCTGCTGGCGCATCTCGACCGCCCGACGCCGATCAGCGTTCAGCTTCCGCTTGCGGCCGAAGAAGACCACCAGGCCAACAATGACGAGTGCCACGACGATGACGACGATGATCCATACCAGCTGGCCCGAATCCATGGTGATCTGCCTCTTTCCGCTTGCAGCAATGCAGATACCACCAGTAAATAACAAAACCTGCCCACTAACCATGGAATTACCGGCGCCGTCAAGCTGTCGAAGCAACATCCACGCTCAATAGTCTGGTGAAGACTTTCCTCGGTGTCAGGTAGCCGGGAAACGGCGTCGGGTCTGTCGTTGAGTTCCTCGGCGATGAAGTCCAGATACGGCCGGCCTCGCCTGCGCATGATGGGGCCAGCCGCGGCTGACTACATCCTCGCCAGCCGACCCGGGCTCCTCTGACCCCCAAGCTACTCTGGAGACGGGGCACAAGCCGCCCAGGATCGATTCTGTCGCGGATCAGGGAACGCTTGAGGGGCCTGGAGGGCCGCCTCAGTGCAGGAGAACGGGCTGCGGGGGTCAAGGAACACGTTCACTTGGCGGTCCGAGTGATCCTTCCACTAGACGCTGATCCCCGGGGCTCCGTCCAGCCTGAGCCGTAGAACCAGTTCAGGTAGTTTCTGCTCTTCCGCCCTGGCCCTGACGCGGGAGTCCGGGTCCTTCACCAACGCCCACGAGGCGTTCTGGGCTGCCTCCCGCAGGGTCAACGGCGATGCCGATGGGACCCGTGAGCTCATCGACGTTCTGCTGCTCCACCGCTCAATGAACTCCGGCGACATCCACGCCTGGATCACCGCGGCGCTGAGAGTTGGTGCTGTCAGTGCCGACGTCCTCGCTGCAAAGGCAACTACATACTCCTCGGCCTCGTCGTCCACCGGCGGGGAGCCGCTTTGAAGGACCGGGGCGGTCATGGCGAGTTTCTGCGGCGCGCCGAATCCCTGGACCACGGGGCGGTCATCGCGATTGATTCCCGGGCGGTGTTGTTGCCGCTGATGTCTTTGAAGAGGCAGCGGAAGGCGGCGTTCCCTGCCCGGTCAAACGGGGCGTTAACCTGAACCTCGGCCAGCACGTGGGCCGGGTAGCGTCGGAGCAGTTCGAAGGGTTGCTGTTCGGTCATCGTCTTCTGACCGAACGGCCGGTCTCCGACAGGAACCAGCGGTAGAGCCCCTGGTTGTTGGTCTCGGGGTACGGGTTGCTGGTTCCCGGTTATTGGCGTCTGGTTGTTGGTTGCCGGGTTTTTTCTTACCGTCAGAGGTACCTGGGCTTTGCCGACGGCAAACCGGGGGTGCCTCTGTTGCTGATCAACCCGGGCCTCGGGCAAGGACAATGCCTCTGCCATCGTGTTCATGAAACCACAGCCCGGCCGCAACTTCGGCAGCCGTCGGGCTTTCGACCATGAGGGAGCCAACGCGGCGCCCGGCTTCACGGACAATGCCTACGGGCTTGGATTCGGATACGTTCCCGCCCGAGCTAAAAGGGCCGCACCCGCGGGTTCACCCCCGCTCCTCCGCGGCCGTCCGGCTGATTATGGCAGTTTTGAATGGAGACCACTTCTGCAGTTTGAATGAGCCGACTTGTCGTAACAACGCCCCCGCCCTAGGGTGAACCAGGATGGGCAACGTAAGCGACGCAAGCACTCCGCGGCCTTCCGCCGCGGCGAGACTCTGGCGGATCGGGTCCGGCAGCGTGGCCCAGGCGTTGCTGTGGCCCCGGCTGCAGCTGGCCATGAAGGCGGGGCTGGCCGCCGGCATAGCCTTCGCAATTGCACCCTTTATGCCCGGGTCCGCAGCCGACTACCCCTACTACGCTCCGCTCGGCGCCCTCGTCGCCATGTACGAGAACGTGTCCGGGTCCATCCGCCGGGGTGTCCAGACGCTGGCGGGACTGGCGATCGGCATCGGCCTGGCCTTCGTGCTCGTCAGCCTCGGGGACCCCACCCCGGTGTCGGTTGCCATCGTTATGGGCTTTGGAGTCATCCTCGCCGGGCTCCCGTGGATTGGATCCGGCAGCGACTGGATCCCGACGGCTGCTCTCCTGGTCCTGCTGGTCGGCGGGAACAACCCCGATAGCTTCTCCTTCGGCTACCTCGTTCAGATGGGCGCAGGGGTCACTGTGGGAATCCTGGTCAACCTCCTCGTGTTCCCGCCGCTGTATTTCAATGCCGCCGCCCTCAGAATCGCTGAGTTGCGTCTGGCCCTGGCCCGGCAATTGGGGGACATGGGCAAGGCGTTGAAGGAGAACTGGCCGCCGGAGTATGAGGACTGGTCGGGCCGTTCCGAGGAATTGGCAGGCTCGGCCCGCATGGTCAGACTCGCGGTCGAAAAAGCGGATGCCAGCCGGCAGGCCAACCTCCGGCGACGGCTCCATCCGCGGGATGTGGACCTGGACTACCGGAATCTCCGGGACCTGGAGCGGGTGACGTTCCACGTCCAGGACGTCACGCAGGTCCTCTCGGATGTCATCTGGGCCGGAGACACACCCTTCATTATACCGGATGAATACACCGTCCCGCTCGCCGACGCCATGGCCGCCGTGGCCGACGTCCTGCGTTCCCTCGAAGAGGAGAGCCCGGAACGGCAGGCCGAGCTGATGGACACGGCCGGCGTTGCCGTGAAGAAATTGACCGCCCGCACCGGCACGGAGGAAGCAGCAACGGACGCCCCCAGTGCCGTCGAATCCATCCTCCTGAGCCTGCACCGCATGCTCCGCGTCGTGAAGTCCGGCGGACCCAGGAACTAGGACCAGGCCGACATCGGATGCCCAGGGGACGGTGCTCTTCCAACAACTACGAGAGCACTCAGGGGAGATGGACATCCCCTGACCGGCGGGTCAACGATTTGCCGGAGACCTACGATCCAGGTACATGGGGAGATTCGGCCCGGCGGATAGAACACAGCCCCGCGTACTAGCTCAGTATCGCCTTCTAGCCCCGGGCCCAGTTCGCGCTGGTTTCCGGGAGGAATGACGCCAAATTTGGCCACGCCAGGCATGTCCCGATTGCGGAACGTTCCGGCATGCTCGGTTACCGAGGCTTGCAGACGTCCGCACGGTCTGAGAAGTTCGGGAGGTCAGAAAGTACGGATCCCGGTGGATGAATACCAGCAGGAATTGACCCAAATTGCCTCCCTGCTCGCAGACCTCCAAGTCCATGAAGCCTGGTGGGCGTATCTCTCGTACGGGGGCAACCGCGGCCGATTGGGCCGTGGATGCATATCTGAACGGACTAAAACCGTTACCGACCCAGGACTGCAATCCGCTGGCATTGGTCATCAACGAGCGCCTGACAGAGCTCCACTTGCCGCACCTCACCTCCGACAGCGGCTAGCAACCCATCACGCAACCTTCAGCCCCACAGCAGCAGGAGCGTAAGTGGTGCCGTCGCGGAGCATGGCCCAGAGGACGTTGAGTCCCCGGCAGCGTCCCGGGTAGCAAGGGTGGCCGATACCAACTACGCGTATCGACCACCTCGGCGTTTCAAGGCCTGGCCCCGTATCGGTGCTGGATTGGCCGCCGTCTCCCACACGGCCCGTACCGATTGCCCCCCGATTGCTCCCAGACTGACGCCACTGGATACTGTCACCCCGGAATACGCCCGCCTGCGCGCCGCCATCACCGAACGTCTGAACGCCCACTACCTGCTCGGCGTCATGGACCAACGGTGCGCCGGAGACCGAGTACGACCCGGAGATGGAGGACTTCGCCGCGCTGATAACTGCCGGCGGGCCCAATACGGTCATCCCGGCTGTCGGCCCCGGCCGGCGGAGACCGGGCCCTTGGCGGCAGGGACCAGGCCCCGACGTCGGATACCCAGAATCCGGATGCGGCGATGACGGGAAAAATGATGGCTGCGTCTGCGGGTTCTCTGGCGAGAAGGCCACGGCAGCAAAGCCCACCAATGCCTGCGACTCGCCCTCGAAGCCTGCCCCGCCTACCGACTGGCCAGGCTCAGCGACCTCATGACCTGCTCCGGATCAGTGGCCATGTCATGCCGTTCCCCCCGCAGTCCTGCATGAACAGGTATCAGATCCGAAAATCCGGACCAGCCACAACCCTGGGTCGATCCAAAAAATTATCAGCAAATCATGTTGTAGGCGTCTCTAGCCACCATGAAGTAGTGAACGCGAAAGCCCGACGAAAGGACGAAGGAGGATGAACACCCAGAAGAGACCCCCTAGGGCGGTACCCGGTCCGCCGTAGGCAGCCGCTCCCCCACACAACCGAATTGGCCGTTCCGGGACCCCACACACCCGGAACATCACATCAGAGGCAAAAGTGTGGACACTGTCCACACGAAAAAAGCACAAAAAGGCCCCTGACCAGGGAAAACACTGTGCCCGAGGTGGGACTCGAACCGGGTTCCAGCCCTTGAATTTCCGCCATTCTCCCGAAAACCTCCGCAATCCGGCCCAGTCCGGCACCAGTACGACCCGATCCGACGCCCAGGGTGTGCACATTGTGCACACCCTCTTTACTGCCTTGCGGCAGCAGCACCGAAGCAGGTGAGGATACCTCCGCTGTCGCCCGGCTACCTGCATTTTCCGCTTCGAGATCTGGGGTCCGCAGAGACTGATTTCGCGCCCCGCTAACATCTTCGTCTGCTTCAAGAACTGTACTCACGGCCATCTACCTCCTCTCCCTCATCTCAT
Organism: Pseudarthrobacter sp. RHLT1-30-1; assembly: GCF_059383415.1. Classification (NCBI taxonomy): domain Bacteria; kingdom Bacillati; phylum Actinomycetota; class Actinomycetes; order Micrococcales; family Micrococcaceae; genus Pseudarthrobacter; species Pseudarthrobacter sp. RHLT1-30-1. The sequence goes on along the minus strand of NZ_JBWZCG010000009.1, from coordinate 87,831 downwards.
GGCGGAACCGGCAGAAACCGACATGACACCCCCCACCTGCCGCCCCCGCATTGGCCGGGTGCGGCACTTCTTTGTCGTGGGCTCACTCCACTAAATGACGGAAGACCCGATATCGGCATCGGAAAACAGTAGCAAGTGGTTGTTGCGCACGACGCGTGATGTGACTCTGCGCGACTTCCAGTCCGAACGTGGGAACCGAGTATTACGCCACGAGAGTCGCGGCGGCGGTGTCCATGTGCTCCCGGATCGTGTTCCAGGCCAGGGATGCATCGCCTGTCTCGATGGCCGCAACGATGTCGTAGTGTCGGTCCACGCTCATGTTTTTCACGCCCTTCTCCTGGCCCGCGAACATGATGGACATCCGGATGGACCCTTCCAGTGATTCCCAGGAATGGAGCAGCGTTTCGTTGCCAGTGAGCCGGCACATCGTCCTGTGGAACTCGAGGTCGGATTCGATCCTCACTTCCAGGCTGCCTTGCGCCGCCGCCGCCATGGCTTCTATCGCGGTGCGAAGCGAAGTCGTGACCTGCCCCCGGTCCGGCAGTTCGCACAGGGTCCGGGCGGCGAGTGATTCGAGCGCGGCACGCACGGCGAAGATATCGCGGATTTCCTTGGCGTCGAGGTGACGCACCGACAGCCTGCCCCGCGGCCCGGCGGACAGCAGCCCTTCCTGTTCCAGTTGACGCAGCGCTTCCCGGAGGGTGCCGCGGCTGATCTGCAGCATCTCCGACAGCTCCGTTTCCACCAGATGCCGGCCCGGTTCCAGTTCCCCGCTGGTGATGGCGGCGCGCAACGCGGCAAGGGCCTGCTCGCGAAGGCTCTTCTTCTGCAGTCCCAGCAGCGGTGCTGTAGCTCCGGCCATCGTCATACATCCTCAATGTCAGTGGTCGACTGTTTACAGTCGATTTGTTAACTGTCGATCCTACGACAGATGCGCGACGCCGGCTGGCTCGGCGCCGCACATCCGATCGAAACGGTCCTACTTCAGTTCGGCAAGGACCTTCGCCACGATCTTCTGGACCGTCAGTCCGTAGCGGTCATGGAGGGTGGGGAGAGCACCGGCGTCGAGGAACTCATCCGGCAGGGCCACCGGTACCACGCGTTTGCCGAGTCCTGCGGTGACGACGGCGGATGCGACGGTTTCGAACAGGCCGCCGATCACGCTGTGGTTTTCGAGGGTGACGGCAAGGCGGTCGGTGTTGATCTCGGCGAGGACGGTGGCGGCATCGAACGGCTTGATCGTCGGGGCGTGGACGACGGCGACGTCCACGTTGTGAGCCGCCAGCGCCTTCGCTGCCTGGAGGGCGCGCATGGTCATCAGCCCGGAGGAGATGAACACCACGTCGTTGCCGCCACGCAGGACTTTGGCTTTGCCGAGTTCGAAGGTGTAGTCGTATTCGTCCAGGACGGTGGGTACGTTGCCGCGGAGCAGCCGCAGGTAGGTGGGTCCGTCGGACGCGGCGAGTTGGGGGACGGCTTGTTCGATGTCGATCGAGTCGCAGGGGTCCACGATGGTCAGGTTGGGCATGCCGCGGAAGATAGCCATGTCCTCGGTGGCCTGGTGGCTGGGACCGTAGCCGGTGGTGAGGCCGGGCAGCCCGCCGACGATGTTCACGTTCAGGTTCGGTTCGGCGGAATCGAGGCAGAGGAAGTCGTAGGCGCGGCGGGCGGCGAACACGGAATATGTGGATGCGAACGGGATCAGGCCGGTTTCGGCCAGGCCGGCGGCGGCGCCGAAGAGCAGTTGTTCGGCCATGCCCATCTGGAAGAACCGCTCCGGGTAGGCCTGGGCGAAGATGTGCATGTCGGTGTATTTGCCCAGGTCCGCGGTGAGGCCGACGATCTTGTCGTTCTCCTGCGCTGCCTTGACCAGGGCGTGTCCGAACGGTGCGGAGGCGGTTTTCTGGTCGGCGTCGGCGAAGGAGGCGATCATGGCCGAGGTCTTGAGCTTGGGGGCGGTGCCCTTCACTGCTGTGGTGGTGGTGCTCATCGTCCGGCCGTCCCTTCAAATCCTGCGGTGAGTTGTTCGCGGCAGGTCTGCCATTCGTGTTCTTCGATGCGCATGAAGTGCGCTTTTTCGCGTTCCTCCAGCAGCGGCACGCCGCGGCCGACCTTCGTGTCGCAGAGGATCACGGAGGGCCGACCGGTGACGGCGGCCTGGGCGGCTGCGTTGTCGAAGGCCTGCAGGAGATCGGCCATGTTGTTGCCGTCCACGCGCTGGGTGTACCAGCCGAAGGCCTCCCACTTTTCCGTGACAGGTTCGGTGCGGAGCACGGTGTCGGTTTTGCCGTCGGCCTGCAGGGCATTGATGTCCACCATCGCGGTGAGGTTGCCGAGCTGGTGGTGGTGGGCGCCCATCGCGGCCTCCCAGGTGGAGCCCTCGTCGAGTTCGCCGTCGGAAAGGAAGTTGTAGATCCTCGCCGCGGAGCCCTGGTGGCGCAGGCCCAGCGCGATGCCCACCGCGATGGAAAGCCCGTGGCCCAGGGAGCCACCGGAGATTTCCATGCCGGGGGTGTAGGTGGACATCCCGGACATCGGCAGCCGGGAATCGTCCGAGCCATACGTGTCCAGTTCCTCGACCGGGATGATCCCGGCTTCGGCCAGGGCCGCGTAGTGGCCGATCGCGTAGTGGCCTGTGGAGAGCAGGAACCGGTCCCGGGCCTCCCATTCCGGGTCCTCGGCGCGGTAGCGGAGCTGGTCGGAGTACACGGCGGCGAGCATGTCAGCGGCGCCGAGGGCCTGGCCCACGTAGCCCTGGCCCTGGACTTCGCCCATGTTCAGTGCGTGGTGGCGGATCCGGAACGCCGCGGAGCTGACGCGTTCGAGGCGTGCTGAGGCAGTTTCCTGAGTCATTCGTTCCTTGGAAGGGAGTTCGGGTGTGTGTAGTTCCTGTGTCGCAGTCATCAGACGTTCACCGACTGGGGGGTGCTTTTGGTGGCCTCGTCGGCGAGTTGCCGTTCCCGCTTGCCCCAGGTTTCCCGGGTGACCATGGCGGCCCAGAGGCCGATGGCTGCGTAGAAGCCGAAGAGCAGCGCCGGGCCCATCCAGCCGAAGCTGACGAACAGGAGGGTGGTGATGAAGGGGGTGAAGCCGGAGACCATGGCCGAGATCTGGTAGGCCAGCGAGGCGCCCGAGGCGCGGGTCTTCGCTTGGAAGAGCTCCGGGAACCAGGCACCCTGGGCGCCGGCGAGGGAGTTCTGGCAGACGGCGTAGGAGATCACGAGGGTGGCGATGATGAAGATGAACATGCCGGTGTTGACGAGCAGGAACATCGGGATGGCGAACAGCACTGCGAAGGCGCAGGACCAGATGTAGAGCGGGCGCCGGCCGATCCTGTCCGTGAGCCTGGCCCAGGCTTGGGTGGCGAAGATGCCGATAGCGGAGGCGATGCACAGGGCCACGAGCGTCTGGGTCTTGTCGGCCAGGTGCTGGCTGTTGAGGTAGGAGATCATGTAGGTGATGGAGACTGCGTAGCCTGCGGTCTCGGCGATGCGCAGGCCGATGCCCTTGACGATGTTGCGCCAGTCGGTCTTGAGGACCTCCTTGATGGGGGACTTCACGATGGTGCCGCTGTCCTTGACTTCCTCGAAGACGGGGGACTCGGGGACCTTGGAGCGGATGATCAGGCCGACGACGACGAGCACGATGCTGGCGAGGAACGGAATGCGCCAGGCGAGTTCGCCGCCGAGCTGGACGCTGAAGAGGAACACGAGGTTCGCCAGCAGCAGTCCGACCGGGAAACCGGCCTGGACCATTCCGGTGTATTTGCCCTTGGTTTTCCAGGGAGCGTGCTCGTAGCTCATCAGGATGGCGCCGCCCCATTCAGCGCCGAAGGCCAGGCCCTGGACGATGCGGACGAACACCAGCAGGGCAGGGGCCAGGAGGCCGACCTGGCTGTAGGTGGGGAGGAGGCCGATGATGAAGGTGGCGACGCCCATGAGGATCAGGGAGGCGACCAGGACGGGTTTGCGGCCCAGCTTGTCACCGAGGTGGCCGCCGATGATGCCGCCGATCGGGCGGGCGGCAAAGCCGACGCCCAGGGTAGCGAAGGCGGCCAGTGTCCCGGTCACAGGGTCTCCGGTGGGGAAGAACGCCGTGCCGAAGTACAGGGCTGCGGCCGTGCCGAAGCCGATGAAGTCGTACGTCTCGATGACTGCGCCGACGCTGGAGCCAATGGCGACGCGCCTTGCGTCCTTTGTGCCATGCACGTGGCCGCGCATCTTCAGAGCTTCATTGCTCATTTCTGATCCCTTTCGAGGAACCGGCCGCGCTTCCGCACCGCCGCTGTCGACTGTTAACAAATGATATGCCAGTGTGACCGGCATCATGGTGCAATGTCAACAGTCAATGTTCGAGGTTGACTGTTGACACTAGATCCACTTACAGTGATTCACATCACCCCGCTCGTTCAGAGGAGCAACGACGATGTTCAACTCTCGGCTCGGCTGCTCATCCATCAGCTTCCGGCACCAAGAGCTCCCGGCCGCCCTGCGGACCATCACCGGCCTGGGCTTTAATGAAATCGACCTCGGCGCCCTCCCCGGCGTCTGCAACCATGTCCCGTACAACCTGGATGACTCCGCAGTTGCCTCGGTGACCGCGGACGTTGCTGCCTCAGGGCTGACCGTCCGCTCGGTCAACGGGGACATCGGAGACCTCAACGCAGTGCTCGACGACACTGCACGGCTCGCCCGCGAACGGCACCTGGACGCCCTCCTCACCCTCGCCGCCACCACCGGCGCGAAGGCGCTGGTCCTACCCTGCGGCGCCCTCAGCCACGAACCTGTAAAAAGCCTCGAGGAGGACCTGGACGAAATCGCCGCCCAGCTCATCCACGCCGCGCAACGCGCGGCGGAATTCGGCGTCGAACTCTGGACCGAATCACTGCACTTCCTAAGGTTCTGCTGGAACCTCGAGCGCGGAGAACTGCTGGCGCGACGGCTGGCGGGCTCCGGCGTCGGCATCGTCATGGACTTCAGCCACATCGTGGCAGCCGGCGATGACCCGCAGGAATACCTCACCCGCCACAAGGGCCGCATCTCCCACGTCCACCTTCGCGACGCCGTGCCGGGAAACATCAACCTCAGCATCGGCAACGGGCAGGCAGACTTCACGGCCGGGCTCCGCGCCCTCGTGGTGAGCGGCTACACCGGCCATTTCTCCCTCGAACTCGAAACCCGGGACATCACGGACGACGAACGACCCGCCGCCGCAGCAAAAGCGGCAAGCTTCATCACCGACCTCATCTGAACCACCACCAAGTAATCCAAGGAGCATCATGACCACCACTATCCAGCGCACCGCCGTCCTCACCGGAGCCACCTCGGACCGGGGCATCGGGATCACCACCGCACGCCGCTACGCCAGCCAGGGCTGGGGCGTGGTGATCCTGGACCTCGACGGCGAGAAGTCCGCCAAGGTCGCCGCCGACATCGGCAATGAGTTCAACGTGCCGGCGTTCGGCCACGAGATCGATGTCGCCGATGAGAGCTCCGTCCAAGCCGCCTACGAAGCCGTCAAGGCCGAGGTCGCCGCCGGCGTCCTGCCCCCGGTGGGCGCCGTGGCCAACATCGCCGGCATCACCTCCCCGGTCCCCTTCCTGGAAACCACGCTGGAGCTCTGGCACAAGGTCATGAACGTCAACGCCACCGGAACCTACCTGGTCACCAAGGCGTTCCTGCCGGACATGATTGAGAACGGCTGGGGCCGGATCGTGAACATGTCCTCAGTGTCCGCCCAGCGCGGCGGCGGCGTGTTCGGGAAGGTCCCCTACTCCGCAGCGAAGGCCGCCATCCTGGGCCTGACCAAGGCGCTGGCCCGCGAAATCGGCGCCACCGGCGTCACGGTCAACGCCATCACGCCCGGCGCCGTGGACACCAACATCCGCGTGGGCAGCACGGACGAGCAGGAGGCCGCCATCAACGCCGGCATCCCCCTGGGCCGCAACGCCACCACGGATGAGATCGCCGCCGTCATCACCTTCCTGTCCTCCGAGGAATCCGCGTACCTCACGGGCACCACCATCGACATCAACGGCGGAAGCCACATCCATTAGCGGCCCGGCCACGTCAGAGAGCCCATCATGACCAAGATTTTCAACGATCCCTGAGTTCGCGGAGGAAGCCCTTGCCGGATTCTGCGACGTCCATTCCGGGCTGGTGCGCCAAGTCCCCGGCGATGCCGTGCGGCGCCACCGTCCGGAAGATCCCTTCGTCGTGGTGTGCTCACCCCTGCGAAGTGTCCAAGGTGGCGGCCGCTCCGGTGACAGGTGTGAACGGTCGATGGCGCGGTGGCTGTCCGGACGCCGCGCCAAGCAGCCGAAGGACCTCGACCCGGCCTATAGGCCGAGCTTCCCCACCGCCCACCGGTCATGAACTCACCCTGCCAGTAGACTTAGACCGGCTCTCCAGTCCCCCCAGCTTGGAGAGCCGGGAGCCTCCGCGCTTGAGTCCCTGGACTCGCGCGGAGGCTTTCCTCATACGCCCGGCAACCTGGGCTGCTATCAGAAAGTGATCAAACCAGATACGGGTCCCGGATTTAACCTTTAGTGGATCAGGCCGGCGACGAGGCGCAAAGCCCACCAATTCCTGCAACGCGCCTCAAAGCCGGCTCCGCCTACCGACTGGCCAGGCTCAGCGAGCTCATGACCGATCCGGATCAGTTGCCGCGTCATGCTGTTCCCGACGCATTCCTGCATGAACAGGTATCAAAGCAGAAATTCCGGACCGGCCGATACCTGGCCCGATCTAAAGAATAATCAACAAGTCATGTTGTAGGCGTCTCTAGCCCCCATGAAGTGGTGAACGCGAAAACCCAAAGGAAAGGAAGAACCAGGATGAACACCCATAAGGGATGGGCTGCCGCGGAGATCTCGGACAGTGAGCCCTCTTAAAATGGGGGTCTACCGAAAGTAGAGATCAGCATGACCGCATCACGGAAGCGATTCCCCCAGGAGTTCAAGGACGAGTTGTTCCGCGAGGTGATCAACACGTCCAAGCCCATCAAGGACGTGGCCACCGCCTATGGTGTCGGCCCCGAGACTCTCCGCAACTGGCTAGTCAAGTACCGTGAGGCCAACGGCGGCACGGAGGCGGACCTGACGGTGTCGGAAAGGGCCCGTCTGAAGGAGCTCGAGCGTGAAAATCAGGAGCTGCGGGCGGAGACTGCCTTCTTGAAAAAAGCCAGCGCTTACTTCGCGCGCGAGCAGCGGTAGTGAGCAAGTATGAATTCATCGATTCCCAAAAAGCTGAGCCCGCCAATCTGAATTCGGTGGTGAGAATGTGCCGCTGGCTGGCCGTCTCGACGTCCGGTTTCTATCACTGGGCCACCCGTCCGCAATCGGCCACCTCGGGGCGCCGGCAGGGCCTGACAGCGCGGATCGAGCACTTCTTCGAGGAGTCCGAGGGTACCTACGGGTATCGGCGCATCCACGCCGATCTCGCCGCGGAACAGACCGAGTGTTCACCTGAGTTGGTGCGGCAGATCATGCGCCACCAGGGCCTGGTGGCCTGTCAACCACGCCCGTTCCGCATCACGACCGAGGCTGACGCTGAGGCCGCCGCGGCCATGCCCGACGTGGTCCGCCGGGACTTCACCGCCGACCGGCCCGGGGTGAAGTTCGTCGGCATAGGACATTACCTACATCCACACGTGGCAAGGGTTCGTCTACCTCGCAACCGTCATCGACTGCTACTCCAAGAAAGTCGTCGGCTGGTCCATCGCCGATCACATGCGCACCGAGCTCGTCGCCGACGCACTCAAGAACGCCGCCGCGACGACCCGGATCGAGCCGTCCGCGATCTGGCACTCCGACCGGGGCAGCGTTTATACCTCGACGGATTTCAGGGCCCTGGTGGCCGGCCTGGGCATGCGCTCTTCGATGGGACGCACCGGCGTGTGCTGGGACAACAGCATGGCCGAATCGTTCTTCTCCGTCCTGAAAAACGAGCGTGTTTATCGGACCGTTTACGCTACTAAATCACAAGCCCGGAGCGACGTCATTCGCTATATCGAGGGGTTTTACAACAGCCGGCGCCGTCACTCCGCGCTCGGTTACCGCCGCCCCAACGAAGTCCACTATGGTTATCAACAGCCAGCCTTGGCAGCGTAGAAGAATCCACTCATTCCGCTGTCCGAAATCCCCGCAGCAGCCCAGGACCACAACGGGCGGTACCCGGTCCGCCGTAGGCAGCCGCTCCCCCACACAACCGAATTGGCCGTTCCGGGACCCCACACACCCGGAACATCACATCAGAGGCAAAAGTGTGGACACTGTCCACACGAAAAAAGCACAAAAAGGCCCCTGACCAGGGAAAACACTGTGCCCGAGGTGGGACTCGAACCGGGTTCCAGCCCCTGCAAACACTGGACTCCCGCCCAAACATACGGAATCCGGCCCAGTCCGGCCCCGGAACGGCCCAGTCCGAGACCCAAAGTGTGGACACTGTCCACACCCCCAAATCTCCCCACCAAAGACCTCCCCCAAACTGCCGCACCCAGCGTTGACAGGGTGCGGCATTTCTCTGTCTCGACAAAGTTGAACAAGCCGTTGGACTCCACGAGCGGCAGCCACCTGGTCATGCGCTCGCTCAGTGCGGGGACTGACCGCGCAGGGTTGTCGGGCGCTAGGCACCTCATAACGATTCCACCTCCGTTCATCCCCTTCATGGGCGGAAGCGTCGACAGCTGCCTGACCTGGCAGCGACCCTTCAGACGCTGACCGCGGACTAGCAGAGCCACACGAAGACAACGGAACCCCGGCGGCGTCACCAGCCGCCGACAGCACGGTGTCCACGTTCAAGGCCTTGCCCGAACGCAGCACGAACTGCCCCACGACGGCATAACGTTGTCGTGTCCCGTGAGAGGAACCCTCTACGGGACCGACACCGACCAGCAGCCGCTCCTGAAGGGGATGGGTGGCTCGGGTAGGCTCGGGACACCAAGCCTGAGGGGGCAGCCGCATGGAATCCGAGCATCACAGCAGACCGGTCAACGATCACACCACCAGCAGTGAGCCCGCTGCCAAAACGTGGGAAGAGCAAAAGCGAATCAGGTTCTCAGCCTGGCTCGGTATCGGCCTCGCCATATTCATCATGGTTCCAGCCGTATACAGGCTTGCCACGGAACCGCCTCGCTGGCCAGACGCCATATTCGTCAGCGTTGGAGTGGGGTTGATCATTTTTCACAACGTCCGGGTCCTTCGCCTACGCAGGGGCTAACTAGACGGTCTCCTGCAGGCTATGGAGGCCAAAGAGGGGCAGTAGGGTTCGAGTGTCCGGCGCCGTAGACTCCGTTTCGTTTGGGGATCCACCTGCGGGACAAACCCACGCCTTGGCGAGTCCGTCCCGGTGGACGTTAGCTGCGGTTACGCTGACGGCACGGCTAACCGAAAGTGGGTGTGCTTCAACTTGGGCGAGTGGCGCTGGCGTGGATACTAGCTAGAACAACGTTTTTCCGTTGAGCATTTCGGGGAAATGGTCCGGCCCGGTAAGTATGGGCACTGCTGCCCAACCCAGCCCGCGCGGTGTCGCAAGGGGGTGTGGACATAGCAGGAGACCGGCCAGGCGATCACCGACCGGCCGGTCTCCTGCGGTGACGCTACAGCGGCTGGATGTTCTCCGCCTGGGGTCCCTTGGGGCCCTGGGTGACGTCGAACTGGACCTTCTGGTTCTCGTCCAGGGACTTGTAACCGCTGGAGGCGATTGCCGAATAGTGTGCGAACACGTCAGCGCTTCCGTCGTCGGGGGCGATGAAGCCGAAGCCCTTTTCGGCGTTGAACCACTTGACAGTACCTGTAGCCATGCTGCTTGTTTCCTTCACGGGTCGCTGGTCGGTTCCGCTTTTCGGATTGCCGTCCCCGCCACTCACCTGCTTGAGCCTATGTGGGCTGTCCGCCTGCTGGCAAGCAATTGTGGCGCTAACCGGTTGCCCCTCCCAGCTGGTATCAGCCCCGGAAAGCCCGTACTAGCCGCCGAGGCAGTGAAGGTCGGTCAGCGAGAATTTGTCGCCGTGGCCGGTGGTGTCCTGAAGCTTCACGATGGCGTCTTTCCCCTGCGGCAGCGCGGCCGTGATGCTGTTGGCCCTTCCCACGGTCGCGTTGCCCATGTCCACGGTGGCTTCAACGTAGAGCCCGCCCGGGCACCCGTTCGCGGCCATGGTGGTGACGTGAACGACGATGCAGTTGAAATAGCCGCACGAGAACTCAGACGGGGCCGCGTACTGGTAGTAGAACACCCCCGAGAACTGGGTCCAGCCCTGGGCCTCCATTTGCGGCTTGATCCGGTCGACGGGCGGAGCTTGTGCGGCGGCGGCCCGTCGAGCGGCCTCCTTCTCGGCGGCCGCCTTGTTCTCCTTCTCGACACCGGCCCAGAACGCCGCCGAATCGTCCGCCTTCTTCTTCGCGGCTTCGTCCGCAAGCGCCTGCTCGGAAGCCTGGGCGGACGCCCGGGCAGCTACAGCCTGCCGGTCCGGGAGTTCGGAACCGAACCACCATGCGCCCCCACCGGCCACCACGGCTAAGACCAGCAGCACGACGATCACGAAGACGCGGCGTCGTACTCGGGGCCGAACCTCAGGTTCAGCGGCAGGCTTGTGCTCGGACATGTTCCCCCAATTCATCCGGTCAAGCGGCAGCTGACACGGCTTCCTTGAGGATAGACGATGGGACCGCCGCCCGGAAAGCATGACCCGGGCAGAGCTGCCGGGCAATCCGCATACATGGATTCATGACGACTACAGCCATGGACGGGGCGCAGTTCGCGTACACCCAGTCGGATGAGGTTTCGATCATCATCTCGGATCTGACGGGCGCCCACACACAGCAATTCTGCCACCACTCGGCCGGGCCGGATTGAACGAAGACTTCGACTGGGGCCGGCGTCGGTGAAGGGTTCGGCGTCATGCCTTCAGCCTAAGCCGCGGCCCCAGCGCGGGGCGGTGTTGCCTCCAGCGCGGCGCAATTCCGGTGCTCCCGGGCGATCATCGCTGCGACCTTCCGCAGTTCCAGGGCCGCGGCGATTTCAGTGTCCGTGAACGGAAACAGGGACACGAGACCGGCCGCCGTGTACCCGGTGTTGCCGCTTGTTCCGGCCCGGTGCAGCACGTGGGTCAGGTCCCAGAGAGACGGGGCCCAGCAGGAGGTGTCGAAGTCGATCAGGACCGCCCGGTTGCCGGTGTTGATGACGTTGTCGGCGTGCACGTCACCATGAACGACGGGCGGTGCCGGGGCTGCGGCCGGCTTCGACCACGGCCAGGACCAGTTGACGCCGAAGAGATCATCGAGGACGTTGACTTGCGGCTCTCCCTCCCCCGCGACGCTAAGCCGACCCGGGTGCTCAAAGCCGACCTGCCGTTCCCGACCAACCGGACGACCGAGTTCTCAGCCGGTGAAGGGTCCGTGACCTTCGACAAGGCAGCAACACCGTCAACTGGGAGACCGGGCAGTACCGCAACGTCATCGACAAGGCGCGCAGTTCGGTGGCCGGCGAGGCTCTGTTCAACCGGATCAAAACCGTGAAGTGGACCCGCGGCACCGGCGGTGTCTTCCACGGCGACAACGAGATCAGCAACGAAGAGACCGACCGGGGCGAATACGTCACACCGCCTACGGACCGATCGGCGCCGCCCAGGAGCCCACCCTCTGCGAGGAGTACACCGACTCGAAAGGCAACCGGGTCACCCGAAACGAGCTGCACAAGCTCCAGCAGGAGCTGTGGGACGCCCAAGCGCAAGCTCCAGAACCGGATGGCCAAGGCCACCGCCGCCGCCGGCCGGGGAAGGACGACCGCAGCTTCGAATTCGGGCAGCTTCGCCTCCCGCGGCTACCGGGAGTCGAACATCCGGCTGTACTGAGGCCGCCCCCGCCCCGTTAGGGTTTTCGTTTGCTTTCGTCGGCCAGCAGCACGTCAAAGCTTTCAAGCCCGTAGTCCGGCGACGTCAGCAGAGCGCTGATGTGCGTCGTCTGATCGGGCTTTGTCAGGACCCTGACCTCGATGCCGGGCACCCCGTTGATGCTCAGCTGCACCACGTGCCGTTTGTTCTCGACCATGGTCTGCATCCTGCCCAGATTGATCTGGGCCTTCGGGTCGCCGGTCGTCTCAACGATGAAGGCGTTGACCTGATCCGTCATGCGCTGCAGGCATCTCTTGTCTCGTTTCACGTTGGAGGCAATGGTGGAGCACATCACGATGATGGCCACGAGGTTGCAGATAATGATGACTACTGCAATGTCGCGCAGCAGCGGGATGAAGATCATGAAAAACAAGCACAGGAGGAAAGTCACGAACCCGGCGCCGATGAACATCGATGCCGAGTCTTTGAGGGGTTTCCCCGTCCATTCTTTGGGACTGAACCCGGCGACGTAGCGCTCTGTGGTCTTTGTCGGCATTCCTAGCTCTCCTTCAGTTCCAGGAGCGCCTCGGCAAGGACAACGGCCTCGCGGGCTCTCTTCAGATCGTTGCTCAGCCCGACATCGGTCCCTGCGGAGTCGGCGCCTTCCGCAGTCCCGGCCAGATCCTGCATAGCGCTGCCGAGCTTCTCGCGCTCCTCCGCCACTCTCCGGGACGTGGTAAGCCTGACTTTGTTGAGGTTGAGATCGTGGAGCGGACCGTCGAGTTCGCCGATCCGCACGTCCACTCTGGCAAGGCGCGCTTCGACGCGCTCGCTCCGCGTCCGAAACATCGATTGCATGTTGGTGGCGACGGTGTGCAGTTCCTGGAGTCCGGCTCTGCCCGTTGTTGCTTTGCCGGCGAGGAGCTTTTCCACCTGGTCCAGGCGCAGCGTCCACTGCCGGTAGCCGTAATCGTTGTCTTCCAGCACCGCGGCGACGACTGCCCGTGCGCGGCCGAGCGCGTCGTGACGCTCTTTCAGGTTTTTGGCGGCGGCATCGAGCCGGTGCAGGAACTCTGCATAGTTGTCCATGCTTGCTGGTCGATTCCTTCGCGTGAGGGGCGTTTTCAGAAGTCTATGGTGACAGCCGCGGATTGTGCCGTTAGCGGCGGGGAGGGTTACGCCGGCTCCGCACACATAATGGAGCTTGAGCACCCGGGACTCCCGCCGTCCCTCCCCTTTCATCCGCGCACTTCGTGGCGCCAGCCCGGCATTGTGGCCGGCCCGACTGCGCCTGGCGGGTAGCGGCTGCCGTCGGCCCCGACATGCCAATCTTGGTCCGGGTCCACGTCGTCCATGACCCATTCAGGCCCGAGGGTTGGGGCGTAGGTGTCACCGACGACGACCTTATCGATGACTGTGATGACCGCCGTGCCGGCAGCGTTCATGGCCTCGCTGTAGACGCGCCCCCGCCGATGACCCACATCCGGTCTCCCGGGCCCGCGGCGCCCGCCCCCAGCTCCAGGGCGTGGAACAGGCTTGAGGCCCGCGCACTGCCGTCAGCTGCCCAGCCGGGCAGGCTGGTGATGACGATGTTGGGGCGCCCCGGCAGCGGCCGGGCGTTCTCCGGGAGGGAATCCCAGGTGCGGCGGCCCATGATGACGGGCTGCCCGGCTGTGCGGCTGCGGAAGTGCCGGAAGTCTTCAGGCAGGTGCCAGGGCATGGTCCCGCCGGTGCCGATGACACCGTTGGAGGCCTGGCCCCAGATCATGGCGATGCGCGGGTCGCGGCTCGTCACGGAATCGTTGAATTTCTCGTTGAGCCGGTACGGGTTGTCCGGCTCGGTCGCGTCTGCCGGAATGCGCGGGCCACTGCGTCGTGGCCGAGCCCGCTGAAGATTTCAATCTGTTGTTTCGTCCTTGGCGCGTTCTGGTCCACGAAATTCCGGACCGGCCCCAGCACGAGGCCGATCGAAAGAATATTCGGCAAGTCATGTTGCACGCGGCCCTAGCCACCATGAAGTGGTGAACGCGAAAACCCAACGGAAGAACGAACAAAGATGAACTCCCAACAAAGCCCCCACAGGGCGGTACGCGGTCCACCGTAGCTGGCCGCTCCCCCATACAACCGAATAGGTCTATCCGGGACCCCACACGCCCGGAACATCAGATCAGAGGCTGGAGAGTTTGGACACTGTCCACACGAAGAAACACAAAAAAGCCCCTGAACAGGGAAAACACGTGCCCGAGGTGGGACTCGAACCGGGTTCCAGCCCTTGCAAACACTGGACTCCCGCCGAAACATACGGAATCCGGCCCAGTCCGGCACCAGTACAACCGAATCCGAAGCCCAAGGTGTGCACATTGTGCACACCCTCTCTTTTGACGACCTGCATGCAGCCTCCGGCGAGTGGCCGAGGCCCTTCGGACTCGATGGAACGGCCTGCTGCACCTTCGTCCCGCGCTGTGCCACCAGGCCTCGGCGTCTTGGCCGGGGCCTGGCGCCCGGCCACTACCGAGCACCCGACGTAGGGGCACATATCAGGCTGGGAATCAACGAGCGTCATGGCGTTACGCCTCCTTCGGACACCTCATGGGCGAAGGAATAGAAACCTGCATGACCGGAACCCTTCCCGAAGGTGCAGCAGCGTGTTTGGCGGCCCAGGGCTGGCGCGCCACGGTTCCCTGCCCGCCCTAACCGAGCAAGTGACTCATACGTTGATCGCTTCTGATCCAGCCTGTTCGCTGACCGCCAGGGACGGCACCTTGCACAAATACAGCGCCCAGACCAACAAGGAACCCCTCGCCCCTGCCCGCGCTGCACTGATTCAGACGCCGCAGAAGTTGAAGCCGAAGCTTGTCCTATACGCCCACACTCCAAGAACAACCCTCGATGCATTCTCGCAGGGGTAGCGCTTGAACCCGTGCCACCAGTCGATTCTTTCGTACCAGCGCACCGGCTAGCAGCTACACCCCAAGTACTCCCGTGATGCTCAAAGCGGAGCGCGACACCCGCGGCCGAAGTTTCCACTAGAACCTGGTCCACTCTAAAATTTACCGCTATCCAGCGGCCTCAAGAGAGCGTTTGCATTGACGGTAGGATAAGCGGGATATCAGAGATGGGGAGGAAAAATAGAATGGATACAGCCTACTGCACCAAGGACGATAGAGCATGGGACGCAGCCATGCTCAGCAAAGAGGCAAAGCAAGAACCAGACCATTGGCTGAAAGACCGCCGTCCAACCTTCCTATGTCGAAGCTGCGAGCAAAAAGCACGATTTGTAAACCACAGCTCCAGCGGCCGGATTCCGCATTTCGGAGCCCCCCACGAAGAAGAATGCGACTTCTACAATGACCCTACTGGCGGGCTGAAGAATGATGCCCCGGCTGATCCAGCCGCGCAGCAGTTGAACGTCGGCGGAAACAAGGAAATTCGCTATGAGGCACCCCGGCCCCTTAACCCGATCGCCGGCGCGCCCGCGGGGAGTGCGCCCGCAGTCGGCACTAACAACCAAGGTGCGGGGGCTGCGCACGCGGTGTCCCCAAACAACGCCCCCCAAGCTCACGAGACAACGGGACTGAGCCGCCTCCTTAGCAACCTGAGAAACGGCGCAGACTACCCGCCCGCCAACCTTTGGCTGGACGTGCCAGCCAGAGGTACGGCTGTACGTGCCGTTGACTACTTCCGCAGGATTGCGGACATCACGCCGGACACGAGCGCGGATGGAGTCACGCGAGCATACTGGGGGCAGATCAGCAGCGCTCATGAAGGCTGGGAAGAAAAAGGCAAGGAAACCCTATGGATCAATTGCGATAATCGAGGCAGTCTAATAACAATACGCCTTGAGCATGACATGAAAGGCGAGCTTTTCACGGCGCTGGGTATAACCAAGGCTCATGAGCTCATGGATTCGCATGTAATTGTTGAGGGAGCAACGAAGCAAGGGGCTAAAAAGCTTTCAATCAACATTACCGATATTAAAAAAATGGCCTTCCGCCCGAAGCGTTAGCGACATAGCGCGGCCGCAATGACAGAAGACGTGCACTAGGGACTGCGCCCGCTTGTGAAGAGCACCACTCGAATCCCACGCATAATGCCCGTCATGCAGCTGCCCTGGAGCAGTGCCATGAATAGTCGTGAAAGCAGAAACAGGCAGATGCACATCGACGAACTGCATGCGCCGGTCCCGCTTCGAAGGTGATCGGTGCCTCGTCGCCACGGAGCCGCTCTTCCGATATCGCGACCGGCAACCATTAGGCAACAACATCGAATCACTACGTAAGAAGTTAGCAGTGGCAATAGACGGCAAGAAGCTAGCCCAGGCAGGTAAGTCTCACGTAAGGAGATGTGCCCGCAACGTCTTCCACTTGAGCCACATGAGAACTCGGAGGTGCAAGCCGTCTGATGCAGGGTTTACAGCGGCAACGGTCGCTTCGAACAACCCAGGCTGATCCAGCAGGTCCACGTAGTCCAATACGGGCGCTGGAATATATCCGATCCGTTCGCCTGTCTCAGTGTAGATTGCCCGCGCTCGTGGGTCGGCAATGTTCTCCATCTCCGCCACGACACGAAGGCGTCCGCCTGGCTTCAGACGCCCAGAGTCAACAAGTTCACGAGACTCGTCTTGTTGGTACTTGAGGCCGTGAACGGGCACCAAGAAGCGCAATGACTCTTCAGCCGAATCGATCTCTGGCTCAGCGAACATCTCGTACGTGTCTGCGACACGCCTTCCAAAAGAGCGAGCCAGTATTTCAAATGGCGCAGCATCGGCAGGGAGCCTGAGCTTCTTGAGCCACTCATCACGATCGGGACGCTTATGGCTCATCAACCTCCCAGAAAAGAATGGGAAGAGAACAGTAGATTCATACGTGCGCGAGACATCACGGAAACCGGGAATTGCTCGGAAATGGGGGTTATTCTCTACCCCCGGAAAGTACCGAAAGGTGTACGTCCCATTGTGCTCCTCAGCACGCCCAAGCAAGACATAGGCGCGCGTTTCAGGATTCTGCCAGGATACGAGGAGCGAATTCGTCTGAGGAAGGGTAGCCGGCGTCGATGGCCGATTCAGCAGCCGAGACATGAGACCAATCTTTCTTTGTTGATACTGACGATCTTAGCGGCCAGCCTAGTTGCCTGCACTGACATTCTACTTTGCTCGATGATCCGAGTCGCCGTGTCAACGTCGAACTCAAGCACGGTCGCGGCCCAGTGTCGCTGCGCTTCGGTACTGCAGCCGGCTAGAAATTGAACCGCGAAATCAACCAAAGACGTCTTCGACTCCCCCTCGAACCGATGACTCGTGGCTCTGGTCGCAAACTGCCTCAACAGCTCTTCCGAAGCGAGGACCTTCTCCAGACGTGGTCCTCGCGTGGTGACGCCGAGAGACGTGGCGTGATCATAGGACGGCGCCAGATGCATTGTTCCCCTGGGCGTGATTTCTATTGCCCAGTTTTCGCTGTGGCGGTCCGTGTTCCCTATAAGTGCGTCGAAAATCAGATAGCCAGCGAACCAATCGACAGCGGCCAGCCCCTTCACCGGACCTGCAATAGGTGGCTCAAGCTGCTCCAAGATCGTCCTGATCCACTGCTGGCTATGGCCCTTTGAGTCCTTTGCTCGCGGGTCGAAGTTCTCAACGAACTCTGACAAGTACAGTGATGCGTGCTCGAGTTCGTTTTTTTCATCGACAACAACATTCCGAGAAAGACACCCTTGGGAGCTCCTAAGTGTCGCTAGTCGAACGACGGCAGCTGGTATCCCGAATTGCTGGGCAAGTATGCTTGCCACAAGCTCTGACCTGTCCTCAAACTCACTTCGATGTTGTCGATTGGGTTTGTAGATCCAGCGGTGATCAGGTGCGAAAGGGTCCCTGAACCAAGTCTTTTCATTCTCACCAGCTGGCTCATCCCTGTCCAACAGCCAAGCCGTGAGGTCCACAACTTCAAACCGAGGGTCTGAGTGGCCCACCAAACTTCTCCTTCATGAGGTGTTGACTGCAGATCCAAATACGAAGCCCGGCGGAGGGACTGGCCGCTAAGCCCGACAACTTGGCATAGCACACGCGCACACTACAGCCTAACGTCAAAGCCCTTGCTGTCTGTACCGTGGAGCCTGATCGCAGCTCAGCAAAGAAGGATGCACTCGTCGCCTCGCCTAACCGCAAGATTCCCGTTTCACGTGGATGAAGCGACCATCTGTGACCTCGGACCTACGCATCAGCCGCTGAGACGCCGGACTTAGTCAGTGACAAGCCTGGCAAGGGAGCGAACCGCGTTTGTGAACTGGTCGAACCTCAACCTGATGTGGCCGTTCTGGAGACCGCCGGTGCTACGGACGAGTTCATGGGCCTTGAGCTCCAGCAATTCATCCGGCACAAAGCGCGGCATCGTGCGGCTGACCCATGGCCACCGATCGGCTTCGCCACCCCTTTCCTCACGGTAATCATCAGGCAGGAGCTCCGGTTCGGAGGTCACTTCTAAGACGGCGTAGCAGTCACGGGTCTGCGCGCAAATAACAACCAAATCTCCGGTCTTGATGCTTGGTCGGCCCTTCGCGGGGCTGCCGAAGAACCAATCACTGCGCCACTGGTCCAGCGCCGGCTCACCGTACTCGGACTTCAGCCACAGTGTTCGATTCTTGTCGCGCGCATCCAGCAGGAGCTGCTCCACAAGAACCAGAGCAGACTCACTATCCAAGTCATCGGAAGCGGACGTGTCTGCCCTGGTCAGATGCTGCGCCTGACTGAGCAGCTTCTCGAGATCCTGCTCTGTAACGTCGCGGCTAACCCACTTGCCCATGGCTTTCCTGACAGCTTCAACTTGAGCTGCCCCCAGATCAACACCCAGCTCCACGTTGGCAGCCTTGGAGCTGCCCAGACCGGCACCGGTCAAGTTCGCCGATCCAAGGAAGCCACGACTTCCAACAATGAACGTCTTGGCATGCAGCCGTTCAACATGGCTAATGGTGACGCCGCTTTGTTTGAGTTCCCTTAAACCTTCGATTGACAGGTAGCCGTTGGCAACTGCGCTCGGATCAAGGCACGTGAAAAGCTGCCAGCTGGAATCAGACGGGCCGGCGGTTCGCGCCAGCCGGTTACAGACGTCAAACGAAAGAAACGGGCTGGCCAAGAACACGTCACCGTCGACGTCCCCGATGGCTTCATACAGCCAATCAGCAGCCCTCGTGTGGATCAAACCTTCATTCATCACGACGTTGACCCTACTGTGAGTCTCATTCAGCGCCCGTGAGCGCCACGAAGATCTTCCTGTATGCACTGCAAAGGCCCTTGTATGACGGGGCGCTGGTTCCCGCGCTGCTGTCAGCCAGGAGGCCGGTGATTCCTGTTCCAGCGCCGGACCGGCAGCAGCTTGGCCCGAGGCGATTTGCAGGGCGCCCTAGGAGTGCGCTGAATAATTTGGGGGATGCTGGCGTGCCTGCTGGATTTTGGGGGCCGGTGATTTAAGACTGGTGTCATGCAGGGTCGTGAGGATGGGCAACGCGGGTATTTGGATGTGGAGGCGCTGGCCGGGGAGTTGTTGGTCCCGGGCAGCGTTTTCGCGTTCCTGGCCGAACACCGGGGGCGGTTGTTCCCGGATTCGATGATGGAGGATCTGTTCCCCTCCGGGCGGGGGCGCCCGTCGGTGCCGGCTCCGGTGATCGGCTCGGTCCTGGTGCTCCAGGCGTTGCGGGGGCTTTCGGACCGGGAAACCGCGGAGGCGTTGACGTTTGACCTCCGGTGGAAGGCAGCCTGCGGGTACGGGCTGAACGAGACCGCGTTCCACCCGACCACGTTGACGTATTGGCGTAAACGGCTCGCCGCGAGCCCGGATCCGCACCGGATCATGACGGCCATCGCCGACGTCATCGCCTCCACCGGCGTGCTGAATGGCCGTCGCCGGCGGGCCTTGGATTCGACGGTCCTCGATGACGCCGTGGCCCGGCAAGACACCATCACGCAGCTGATCGCCGCGATCCGCCGGTTCGGCCGCGATGTCCCCGGCGGCAAGGAGCTGCTCGCCGCCCACGCCACCGGGTATGACTACACGCGCACCGGCAAACCCGACATCGCCTGGGACGATGCCGACGCCAAAGAAGCGCTGGTCTCCGCGCTCGTGACCGACGCCCTGGCGCTGCTGGCCGCGGTCGATCCCGACACCCTGGACGCCAAGGCGGCCGACGCCTACGCGCTGCTGGCGCTGGTCGCCGGGCAGGACGTCGAGCCCGCGGACGGCTCCGACGGCACGGACGGTCGGTGGCGGATCGCCCGCAGGGTCGCCCCGGACCGGGTGATCTCCACCGTGGACACCGAGTCCCGGCATGCACACAAGACCCGGGCAGAGCGCCGGGACGGATACAAGGCCCACATCGTGATCGAACCGGACACCGGCCTGGTCACCGCCGCGGCGATCACAAAGGCCGCCGGCGAGGGCGCCACCGACGCGGAAGCCGGCGCCGTGCTGCTGGGCCAGGACCCGACGATCACCACAGATGTCCAGGTGCTGGCGGACTCCGCATACGGGACCGGGGAACTGCTCAGGACCCTCGCCACGGCCGGTCATACCGCGTTGATCAAGCCCAAGCCCCTGGCCAGGGCCATCGAGGACGGCTTCACGATCGATGACTTCGCTTTTGATGGACAAGCCGGGACGCTGACCTGCCCCAACGGGTTGGTGCGCACGATCACCGCGAAGGGCCGGGCCACGTTCGGTGCCGGCTGCACGGGCTGCCCGCTGCGGTCCCGCTGCACGACCGCAACCCGGGGCCGGACGATCGAGCTGCATCCGGAGCACGCGCTGATGCGCGAACACCGCGCCGCAGCCCGGGACGAGCGATTCCAAGCCGACTACACCCGCCACCGGCCCATGGTCGAACGCTCCATCGCCTGGCTCGTGAGAGACAACCGGCGCCTGCGCTACCGCGGGACCACGAAGAACCACGCCTGGTGGCAGCTGCGCATCGCCGCGGTGAACCTCAAACGACTCCTGAAACTCGGACTCACCACCCAAAACGGATCCTGGGCCACCGTGTGAAGGCCGGCAGGGCCACCCGCAGGGCCCCGGAACGGCCAGAGCCACCCCAATCGCGGCCCTGTGTCCGCCCGGACCGATAACCGACCGCCGAACGAAAGCCGCACGGACCACCCGCACATGCCTGAAGGGCCAGGCAAAGCGCTCACACGCCCCGCACCAACCCCTCAAAACCACTTAGTTCAGCACACTCCTAGCGCCGGTGGCCCGCGTGAGCGCGAGCCCGGCTACGCCCTGGGGTTCCATGAGCCACGACAGCGCGGCGCGAGAGATCCGTTCGTTTTCCATCGGTTCCGTCCTTCACGCGGCTCTCGAAGGTATCTACCGCCCACTGGTGGGGACAATCGGTGCCGATGAGTTTTTGCGGCAGGAGTCGGGCCCGAGCTTTCCTCGCGAATTCAACAAAGCCACCGAAATATACTGCTCTTTTGGCCACTGGTATTGGTTCCTGGCGGACACTCGTAGCGCTATCGTCCATGACACAGAATCACCCGTCATGGACCACATCGCCGTCGGATCATCGTTGCACGGAAACCTCATTCGTGTCTGCCCCTATTATGCACAAATGGCTGACAATTAAAAGAGCAAAGCCCTTGGCTCGATGACAGGGGCTTTGCTGCGCTTACTTCCTTTTCGGAGCCAGCGGCTGCGGTGCCGTCGGCTTCGTTGGAGTGTTCCGGCTCTCGCTGAACGTGCCGCCACCCTTTTGAATGATCACCGTTGTCGACGGGATCTGAACCCGAGGCTGGCTTCCCGATTTGTCGCTATTCCCCACGGTTTCTACTTCCTAGATAAGTTTCGCGTGCATAAGTCCCACTGTGATTGGCATCGCCATCCACGCCAACGCAAGTATCCCATAGCCTACGAGAATCAACTTGGCTGCCCGCTCTATTCGCTTCATGTCGTCTGTCAGACCCGCCATGCTGTCCCTGACGATGCTGTATTCAGTGCTGAAAGGATCAGCATCAAGACGCTCCTGGAAAGAGAGCGTGGCATCAGCCTCAACGCCCTTCGATGGGCGCATGGCCAACAGGCCGATGACTGCAGCTGCCACGGAAAAGCTAATGCTGATGAACTGCCAACCTGTTACCCAGTTATTTGCTTGAACTGTACTGAAAACTCCGGACGCAGTAATCAAGATGGCAGCTCGTGTGTACATGTTGCTGGTGCGCTGCATGACGGCTGCTCGCTGTCGGTCAACTTCCGCGTGAACCAACTTCAACTGGTCGATATTTCCAGCGTCATCGTCGCCGCTACCTGACGGTCTCTGAAACTTCCACCGGGAGTGGGGTCGAAATGAGGCTCGAATTTTGGGCGGCATGTCATCAGTGTATTGGGGGTGACTGACAACGGCCGCCGAGTCGGAAACTTGTCGGAGCCTGTTAGTAGGCTTCAAGCTCAACTAGATCAAGGATTGGGGCATGGGTCATGACGCTCAAGGCAGACGTCGATCAGGCAGTAGACGAACTAATGAAGACATGGTCGACAACGCTATGGAGTGGGGCCCGAAAAGACGTTCCTGATCCCGATGACATGGGGTTCTCGGACGGCAAGTTGATCAGTGCCACGTTTCTCTACGCAGATATGGTCAATTCCTCTGGGCTTGTCGCGGCGACGACAGACCAAGAAGTCGTGGCCAGCGTGGTCTCCGGCTTCCTCAAGTCGTGTGTACGGATAATCAGATTCCATGATGGCCACATACGAAGTTTCGACGGCGATCGGGTGATGGGTGTCTTCAGTGGAGCGGGTAAAGAGACCCGGGCTGCTGTTGCCGCGCTACAGATCCACCATGCGGTGACGTTTCTTCTTGACCCTATGATTCAGAGCAGTTTTGCGGACATAAAGGCGGCTGGCTGGCACCTGGCTCATGCTTCTGGAATCGCGACAAGCCCGACACTGATGGTTAGGTCTGGTATCAGGAACAACAGCGATCTTGTGTCCATCGGAGTCGGCCCCAACTTGGCCGCCAAGCTCAGCGACATCCGGACAAGCAATCACAAGACGTTCATAGGCGCCGGAACGTATAGCGAACTTGAAGAACGAGCGCTCATCGGATCTGACAAGTTGAATATGTGGACAGGCCCGCACAGCCAACCCATGGGTGGGGGAAGTTACTCGTATTACTCGTCTTCTTATCACTGGAAGATTTCGTGAACGATAACGATGCCATTGACAATGCCTGGAAGATCCATGCAGCCCAAGCTGAATGGACGGGCAAAGTGGACGCCAAAGCCTCATTCGCCTTCACCATCGAATCGGCCATCATAGCGACCACTGTGGCGCTGTCCGCCAATGGACGGCTCTTTTCAAATCTCAATGGTTGGCTTAATGGGGCCTTTTTCTGGCTCGGCATCCTATCCCTGCTAGCTGGCGCTTTCTTCGCTCTTGTCGTCGTCAGACCCCGCCTCAAAGCTGACGCCGTCAAAAAAATGGCAGATGATAACTTCATCTACTTCGGGCATGCTCAGTATTGGGAAAGTGACGATCTAGCCAAGGCACTAAGGGAACGCGACATCCTCCCCGTGATCACTAGGCAGATTGTCGTGATGGCCGACATTGCCTGGCAGAAGCACAGGTGGGTACAGCTGTCGATGACACTTGGAGGTGTAGGCGGCGCACTGCTAGTCGCCTGCGGACTGATTCAGAGGTTTTAACGGCAATAGAACGTCAATTACCTAGGTTTCGGAATCCTGCTGAGCGCGCTGCCCAGTTTAGCTGGTGCGGCCCTGGCAGTGCTTTCGATTTGGACGCCCCAAGGAGCAAAGCTAATGCTCCACCTGACTCGACGGAGACACTGCGCCGCAGGCAACAACAAGCCAGCATCTCGATAGCTTTTGCCGGGTCTTTCGGGATGCGACTGTGCGTTTGGAGCGCATACATCTCAGGCACACTGAGCGTCTTCGCCATGGCCGGGAGCGCGTGCTGCATGTCAGTGAGCGAGGAAGCGCGTCAGCGTGTGGGCAGTGTCCACGGCGAGAAGTGCATGCGATGATCCCAAACCCGCGGGGTGCTCTGCTTTGCCGTGGCCTGACCCTACCTTGTTCCGAAGTTCGCCCAGATTCTGCACCAATGCCACCTGACTACTCACGAGTTTGATGAGCGCTCCGTCCGTCGACCCAAGGGCTTTGTCGATATCTTGGTCAGCTAGTAGGGGACGCAGAACTCTCCACCAGTCGCTCAGATCGGGGGCAGCCTTCGACGGCGCTTCGTTATGTTTCGCCGAGAGTGCCTTGAAGGTCGCCTCAACGATTTCCTTGGAAGCGCCGACTGCGCTTGAGATCTCCGTTCGTGTCCGGCGCGCACGCATTTGCCGTAGGTGACCGTCGATGATCGAGTCTGCAACTAGCCCGCGCAGATGGGGCCAACCGCCTGACGCATCGCGTATCGCCGGCGCAACATCTTCATGTTCTCCAAGATCGCTAAGGGCCCCTGTAAGTTCGAGAACCCGCCCTCGGATGTCGGCGATGAGTTCGATTAGCCCTCTCTCAGCTGCACCGGTTTCGCCGCGGTTTGTTGTTAGCTGCGGTGGGTCACCGAGAACTTGATAGTTCCTGAAACGCTCATCAGTGAAGGTTCGCAGAGCCGCCGCGTTGACGTCAGAAATCCACTTGTAGATTTTATCGAAGGCGCGGTTCTGTCGATTGTCGATGAACATCCCCACGGCGATCTCGTGGTCGCGTAGCGACTCTGGGCCTAAGCGTGCACGAAATGACTGGCCCTGCCGTCCTCCCATTAGCTCTCCGACTCGCTCCTCGGAAGCCTGCCCTTGTCTGAGGTAGAACGGTACAGCCTCATGGAGGAAGATGAGGTGTTTTACTCCCGAGCGGACGAGCGAGCGCATCCGTTTGATGCGATCCTCACGCAGCCAGTCGTCATCAATGGTCACGAGCTATTCCTCCTGCCGGCGACAATCGGGTAGAGCCCAGAGGTATCCTGGGCGCCTTCAATGACAGTTGTCGGGCGACTTCGGCGATGAATGCCGCGGCGCGCAGCAGCCATCCATTCATCTTGGTCTGCACTCGCTCTCTTCCTCATCGATCAGTCCCACCACGATTCGCGTGCAACGAATGTCTCCCACGGGCGTCCCTTGGATAGCATGCCATGCGTCCCGCAAGCCGGTCCCCACGGACTCCTCATCTGATACGCCCGAGTATCCACGAACGACCGACGCGATCACACAGGCGATCGGTCAAGATCCGGTCTGGATCGTCGCCGCGCTGCTCGCCCAGCATGCGTTATCACGGCGGAGGCCGAGATCGTCGGGGGTGCTGGCTTTGGATCCGGAGGCCGGCTCCAACCGCGAAACAGCGAAGACAGCGAAGCCGGATACCCAAAATCCGGATGCGGCGACGACGGCGAAAATGATGGCTGCGGCGGCCGGTTAACTGGTGGTAAGGCCATGGCAGCAAAGCCCAGCAGCTCCTGCAACTCGCCCTCGAAGCAGCCGGCCCCGCCTACCGACTGGCCAGGCTCAGCGAGCTCGTGGTCTGCTCCAGATCAGTGGCCATGTCATGCCGTTCCCCCGCGTTCCTCCATGAACAGGTATCAGAGCGGAAATTCCGGACCGGCCGCAACCCTGGCTCGATCCAAAGAATAATCAGCAAGTCATGTTGTAGGCGGCCCTAGCCACCATGAAGTGGTGAACGCGAAAACCCAACGGAAGGACGAACGAGGATGAACACCCAGAAGGGACCCAACAGGGCGGTACGCGGTCCGCCGTAGTCAGCCGCTCCCCCACACAACCAAATAGGTCTACCCGGGACCCCACACACCCGGAACATCAGATCAGAGGCGAGAGTGTGCACAATGTGCACACGAAAAAACATCAAAAAGCCCCTGAACAGGGAAAACACGTGCCCGAGGTGGGACTCGAACCCACACACCTTTCGATACCGCATTTTGAGTGCGGCGCGTCTGCCATTCCGCCACTCGGGCGCGGAGTACACCGGTGTCACAATCGCCCCCGCAACAGTGCTGCGGGCAACGCGATCGCTTCCAGTGCGCGGAATTACTCTACCTCCAGATAGGCTGAATTCCAGAATCGCGCCAGTGACGCCGCATCGAACCCAACAATCGGTCCCAGTACACCAGCGGTAACAACCTAAGATGGTCTAGTTCCCGCCGTACCTTTCCAAGGAGTTCCCGTGTCAGAACAGACGGAGTCAAACCCCACGACCAAGCCGGCGCGCCGCGTGGTCGTCGCCGAGGACGAGACCCTCATCCGGCTCGACATCATCGAGATCCTGCGCGGTGAAGGCTACGACGTCGTCGGCGAGGCTGACAATGGCGAGAAGGCCGTGCAGCTCGCCGAAGAACTCAAGCCGGACCTCGTCCTGATGGACGTCAAGATGCCCATCATGGATGGCATCACGGCCGCCGAGAAGATCGTCAAGGCCCGGATCGCCCCCGTGGTCCTGCTGACGGCGTTCAGCCAGAAGGAACTCGTCGAACGCGCCCGCGACGCCGGCGCCATGGCCTACGTGGTCAAGCCCTTCACCCCGGCGGACCTGATTCCCGCCCTGGAGATCGCGCTCTCCCGCCACGAGGAAATCAAGGCCCTCGAAAGCGAAGTGACGGACCTGCAGGAGCAGTTCGCCACCCGCAAGCTCGTGGAACGGGCCAAGAGCCTGCTGACCACGAAAATGGGTCTGACCGAGCCGGAAGCCTTCCGCTGGATCCAGAAGACCTCGATGGACCGCCGCCTGAGCATGCGTGAAGTCGCCGAGACCATCATCAACCAGGTCAACTGACCGGCCCGGCAACAGAAAGTTCCCGGCCCCTAAGACCCGGGCACCCAGCAACTAAAAAGGGAGGGTCCCCGCCGCGCTAACCGCGTGGCGGGGACCCTCCCTTTTCCTCTGAATCTACGGAACTAGGCTTTCCCGTTCCGCTTCTTCTTTTCCGGCCAGGGGCCGAGCTTGTCCTTGGTGACCTCGGCTTCGCCGAGGCCGGCGTCGGCCAGGTCGCCGACCTTGTGGACCTTGAGCATGTTGGTCGAGCCGGCCTTTCCGGGAGGCGAACCGGCGGCAATGACCACCATGTCGCCGTCCTCGACGAGGTCCATGCTCAGCAGGCTGCGGTCAACCTGTGCCGTCATGGCGTCCGTGTGGTTCACCATGGGGACCAGTACCGGCTGGATGCCCCAGGTCAGCGCCAGCTGGTTCCAGACGTGCTCCACCGGGGTGAAGGCGAAGACCGGCCGGGTCGGACGCAACCGCGACAGGCGCCGCGCGGAGTCACCCGACTGGGTGAACGCGCAGATGTACTTGGCATCCAGCTGGTCGGCGATTTCGACGGCGGCACGGGTGATGGCGCCACCGCGGGTCTTGGGCTTGGTGCCCAGCGGGGGGACGCGCTCCAGTCCGTGGACCTCGGTGGATTCGATGATCCGGGCCATCGTCTTCACCGTCTCGATCGGGAACTTGCCCACGCTGGTCTCGCCGGAGAGCATCACCGCGTCGGCGCCGTCGAGCACGGCGTTGGCGCAGTCGGAGGCCTCGGCGCGGGTGGGGCGCGGGTTGTCGATCATGGATTCCAGCACCTGGGTTGCCACGATGACCGGCTTGGCCCAGCGACGCGCCAGTTCGATGGCGCGCTTCTGCACGATCGGCACTTCCTCGAGCGGAAGTTCCACGCCGAGGTCGCCACGGGCCACCATGATGGCGTCGAACGCGTCAATGATCTCGTGCAGCTGCTCGACAGCCTGCGGCTTCTCGATCTTGGCGATCACCGGCACGCGGCGGCCTTCCTCGTCCATGATCTCGTGCACGCGCTTGATGTCCGAAGCGTCGCGGACGAAGGAGAGTGCCACCATGTCCACGCCGCGGCGCATGGCCCAGCGCAGATCGTCCTCGTCCTTTTCGCTCAAGGCCGGGACGTTGACGGCAACGCCGGGCAGGTTGATGCCCTTGTTGTTCGAGACATACCCGCCGACGATCACCTGGGCGACGACCTTGACGTCGTCGACGTCGATCGCGCGGAGGGCGACCTTGCCGTCGTCGATCAGCAGGGCATCGCCGGGGTTGACGTCCTCGGTGAGGGTCTTGAGCGTCGTGGAACAGATGTCCTTGGTGCCCGGGACGTCCTCGGTGGTGATCGTGAACGTGTCACCGACGGCGAGCAGGTGCGGTCCGTCCACGAACCGGCCGAGGCGGATCTTCGGGCCCTGCAGGTCGGCCATGATGGCGACGGCCTTGCCGAGCTGCCCGGCTGCCTTGCGGACGTTTTCATAGGTCGTGTCGTGCACGGCGTAATCGCCATGGCTCATGTTCATGCGGGCCACGTCGACGCCGGCCTCCAGCACCGCGAGAGTGTTCTCAAAGCTTGCGATTGCCGGTCCGAACGTGGCCACGATTTTAGCGCGTCTCATATACCTACCCTAGTGGTCTGTTGCATGGATGAAGCTGAAGCGGATGTGAACCCCTGATGACCTGAAGACCCGGATCTGACGGCCTACAGAACAGCCATCGCCCGGTCGGTCGGGGCCACGGGGGCCGGAAGGATGGTGCTGCCCATCAGGAACTTGTCCACCGCGGCGGCGCAGGCTCGCCCCTCGGCAATGGCCCAGACGATCAGCGACTGGCCGCGGCCGGCGTCCCCGGCGACGAAGATGCCCTCCGTGTTGGTCATGTAGTACCCGTCGCGGGCCACGTTGCCGCGGCCGTCGAACTCGGCACTGACCTGTTCGGTGATTCCTGCCGGTTCCGGGCCTGTGAAGCCCAGCGACAGGAAGACGAGGTCCGCCGGGATGATCCGCTCGGTGCCGGCCTTCGGGAGGCGCCTGCCGTCGACGAATTCGGTTTCGGCCACCTTCACGCCGGTCAGTTTGCCGTTCTCCCCGACGAACTCCACGGTGGAGGCGAGGTAGGTGCGTTCGCCGCCTTCCTCGTGGGCGCTGGCCACTTCGAAGAGGGTGGGGAACGTCGGCCACGGCTGGTGGCTGGCACGTTCGGCCGGCGGCTGCTTGCCGATGGCCAGGGTGGTGACGGATGCGGCCTGGTGCCGGTGCGCGGTGCCGAGGCAGTCCGCGCCGGTGTCGCCGCCGCCGAGGATGACAACGTGCTTACCGGCGGCGTTGATCTGGTTTTCGACCGTCTCCCCCGCCACGATCCGGTTGGCCGGGACAAGGTAATCCATCGCGAAGTGCACACCCTCGAGCTCGCGGCCCGGGATCGGCAGGTCACGCGGGACGGTGGCACCGGTGGCGACCACGACGGCGTCGTAACGGCGGCGCAGCTGCTCCCAGGTCACGTCGGTGCCGACGGCGACGCCGGTCCGGAAGCGGGTGCCTTCGGCCTTCATCTGCTCGAGCCGGCGGTCGACGTGCTCCTTTTCCATCTTGAAATCGGGGATCCCGTAGCGCAGCAGGCCGCCGATCTTGTCGTCGCGTTCATACACGGCGACGGTGTGCCCCACCCGGGTCAGCTGCTGCGCGACGGCGAGCCCGGCGGGTCCGGATCCGACGACGGCGACGGTCTTGCCGCTGAGCCGGGCCGGCGGCAGCGGGTTGACCCAGCCGTTTTCGAAGGCCTGGTCCACGATGGAGACCTCAACCTGCTTGATGGTCACGGCGGGCTGGTTGATGCCGAGCACGCAGGACGCCTCGCAGGGCGCGGGGCAGAGCCGCCCGGTGAATTCGGGGAAGTTGTTGGTGGCGTGCAGCCGCTCCATCGCTTCCTCGCCCTTGTCCCGCCAGATGAGGTCGTTCCACTCCGGAATGAGGTTGCCCAGCGGGCAGCCCTGGTGGCAGAACGGCACACCGCAGTCCATGCAGCGGCCGGCCTGGGCCTTCAGGACACCCTTTTCCTGGGCTTCGTAGACTTCCTTCCAGTCCATGATGCGGACCGGAACGGGACGGCGGGGCTGGGTTTCGCGCTGACGTACTTTAAGAAATCCGCGTGGATCAGCCACCGGTAACCTCCAGGATTCGAGCCCAAACTTCTTCGCCGTCGGGGTCAAGACCCTCTTCGATGGCGTCAAGGCGGGTTTGCAGGACGGCCGCGTAATCGCGCGGCAGCACCTTGGTTATGCGGGCTGCGGTGTCGTCGAAGTTCTCCAGCAGCCGTGCCGCCAGCAGCGACTCGGTCTCCTCGGCGTGCTTCAGGAGCAGTCCATGGACAATGTCGCGGTCCTCGGCGTCCAGTTCCCGCAGCTGCAGCTCACCGGATTCGAGGGCCTGCTTGTTGACGCGTTCGGTCTTCAGGTCCAGCACATAGGCCGTGCCGCCGGACATGCCGGCACCGAAGTTGCGGCCGGTGCGCCCGATGATCAGCGTCTGACCGCCGGTCATGTACTCGCAGCCGTGGTCGCCGATCCCCTCGACCACCGCGGTGGCACCGGAGTTGCGGACCAGGAAGCGTTCGCCGACCTGGCCGCGCAGGAACATCTCACCGCTGGTGGCGCCGTAGCCGATCACGTTTCCGGCGATCACGTTGCTTTCCGCCTTGAACACGTTGGTGCGGTCCGGCCGGACGATGATCCGCCCGCCGGAAAGCCCCTTGCCGACGTAGTCGTTCGAGTCACCAAACAGCCGCAGGGTGATGCCGGCCGGCAGGAACGCACCGAGTGACTGGCCGGCGGTGCCGGTCAGCGTGATGTCGATGGTGTCGGTGGCCAGCACGTCCGTGCTGAAGGTCTTGGTGACCACGTGGCCCAGCATGGTTCCGACCGAGCGGTCCGTGTTGATCACGTTGACGGCGATCTTGACCGGGGTGCGGTCAGTCAGGGATTCGGCGGCCATCGCGATCAGGCGCTGGTCGAAGTGCTTGTCCAGCTCATGGTTCTGGCCGGTGAGGTTGCGCAGCGGTGCGTCGTCGTCGAACTCCAGACCGTGCAGGATCGGGTCCAGGTCCAGCCCTTCGGCCTTCCAGTGGTTGATCGCCTCACGGGTGTCGAGCATTTCGGCGTGGCCGATCGCTTCCTCGATGCTCCGGAAGCCAAGTTCGGCCAGGATCTCCCGGACCTCCTCGGCGAGGAACTCGAAGAAGTTGACCACGAATTCCGGCTTGCCGCTGAAACGGGAGCGCAGCTCGGGGTTCTGCGTCGCGACGCCCACCGGGCAGGTGTCCAGGTGGCAGACGCGCATCATGATGCAGCCGGAAACCACCAGCGGCGCGGTGGCGAATCCGAACTCCTCGCCGCCGAGCAGCGCGGCGATCACGACGTCGCGGCCGGTCTTGAGCTGGCCGTCCACCTGCACCACCACGCGGTCGCGCAGGCCGTTGAGCATGAGCGTCTGCTGGGTTTCGGCGAGACCGAGTTCCCAGGGCACGCCGGCGTGCTTGAGCGAGTTGAGCGGCGAGGCGCCGGTGCCGCCGTCGTGCCCGGAAACGAGGACGACGTCGGCCTTGGCCTTCGTGACGCCGGCGGCCACCGTGCCGATCCCGACCTCGGAGACGAGCTTGACGTGCACCCGGGCCGAGGGGTTGGCCCGCTTCGCGTCGTAGATCAGCTGGGCGAGGTCCTCGATCGAGTAGATGTCGTGGTGCGGGGGCGGGGAGATGAGTCCGACGCCGGGGGTCGAGTGCCGGGTCCGGGCCACCCAGGGGTAGACCTTTTGGGCCATCAGCTGGCCGCCTTCGCCGGGCTTGGCACCCTGCGCCATCTTGATCTGGATGTCCTCGGCGTTGGTCAGGTAGAGGCTGGTCACGCCGAAGCGGCCGGAGGCGATCTGCTTGACCGCTGAGCGGCGGGTCGGGTCGAGCAGCCGGTCGACGTCCTCGCCGCCCTCACCGGTGTTTGACTTGCCGCCCAGCCGGTTCATGGCGATCGCGAGGGTCTCGTGGGCTTCCTGGGAGATGGAGCCGTAGCTCATCGCACCGGTGGAGAACCGCTTGACGATGCTGGAGACGGACTCCACTTCCTCGAGCGGGACCGCGGGCCGGAGCCCGTCCTTGAACTTCAGCAGCCCGCGCAGGGTCATCAGGTTCTCGGACTGGTCGTCGACACCCCGGGTGTAGGCCTTGAAGATGTCGTAGCGGCGCTCACGCGTGGCGTGCTGCAGCCGGAACACGGTCTCCGGGTTGAACAGGTGGGGCTCACCGTCGCGGCGCCACTGGTACTCGCCGCCGCCCAGGAGCGCCTGGTGGGGCTGTTCGATGCCGTTTTCCGGGTACGCCATCCGGTGGCGTGCCGCGACCTCCGCCGCGATGACGTCGA
Source organism: Pseudarthrobacter sp. RHLT1-30-1 (assembly GCF_059383415.1). Lineage (NCBI taxonomy): Bacteria > Bacillati > Actinomycetota > Actinomycetes > Micrococcales > Micrococcaceae > Pseudarthrobacter > Pseudarthrobacter sp. RHLT1-30-1. The sequence continues at coordinate 55,825 of NZ_JBWZCG010000009.1, read as the reverse complement.
GGCCGACGCCGCCGAGCTGGGAGTGCGTGCCGGAGAAGTACTCGTCGACCAGGTCCTGGCCGAGGCCGAGGGCTTCGAAGGTCTGGGCTCCGGTGTAGGAGGCCACGGTGGAGATGCCCATCTTGGACATGATCTTCAGGACGCCCTTGCCGAGGCCCTTGATCAGGTTGTAGACACCGTCCTGCGCGGTGACGCCGACGACGTCGCCGGTGGAGATCAGCTGCTCCACCGATTCCATCGCCAGGTACGGGTTCACGGCGGAGGCGCCGTAGCCGATCAGCACGGCCACGTGGTGCGTCTCGCGGACGTCGCCGGCCTCGACCACGAGCGCTGTTTTGGTGCGGTTGGCGCTGCGCAGCAGGTGGTGGTGCACGGCGCTGACCAGCAGCAGGGACGGGATCGGCGCCCATTGGGCGTTCGAGTCACGGTCCGAGAGCACAACGTACTGCACACCGCGGTTGATGGCACCGGAGACCTGCTCGCAGATTTCGGTCAGCCGGGCGCGGAGCGCGTTTTCGCCGCCTTCGGGGCGGTAGAGGCCGCGGACCTTCATGGCGACCCGGTCGCCGTCGGCGTTCTCGATGTTGGCGATCTTGGCGAGCTGGTCGTTGTTGATCACCGGGAACGGCAGCGCAACCTGCGGCTGGCGGACCTGCTTGGTGTCCAGCAGATTGCCGTTGGGCCCGATTGCGCAGGTCAGCGACGTAACGAGCTCTTCGCGGATGGCGTCCAGCGGCGGGTTGGTGACCTGGGCGAAGGACTGCACGAAGTAGTCGAACAGCAGCCGGGGACGCTTGGACAGCACCGCCACCGGGGTGTCCGATCCCATGGCCCCGAGCGGCTCGGCGCCGGTCCGGGACATCGGGCCGAGCAGGATCTTCAGTTCCTCGGTGGTGTAGCCGAAGGTGCGCTGGCGGATGTTGACCGACGCCGCGGTGTGCACCACGTGCTCGCGCTCGGGCAGGTCCTTCAGGTAGATCAGGTTTTCCGTGACCCAGGCGGCCCACGGGTTGGCGGCGGCCACCTCGGCCTTGACCTCGGAATCGCTGATGATCCGGCCGGCGTCGGTGTCCACGAGGAACATCTTGCCGGGTGAGACGCGGCCCTTTTTGACCACCTTGGACGGTTCGACGTCGATCACGCCCACTTCGGAGGCGAAGATGACCAGGCCGTCCTCGGTGATCCAGTACCGGCCGGGGCGCAGCCCGTTCCGGTCCAGGGTGGCGCCGACGAGGTTGCCGTCGGTGAAGGAAACGGCGGCGGGGCCGTCCCACGGTTCCATCAGCATGGAGTGGTATTCGTAGAAGGCGCGGCGGGCCGGATCCATGGTGGCGTGGTTTTCCCAGGCCTCGGGGATCATCATCATGATCGAGTGGGTGATCGGCCGGCCGGAGAGCCAGAGCAGTTCCGCGACCTCGTCGAAGGAGGCCGAGTCGGAGGCGCCCGGCGTGCAGATCGGGTACAGCTCCTCGGGGGAATCCCCGAGCAGCGGGTTGGCCAGCTGTGACTGGCGGGCGCGCATCCAGTTGCGGTTTCCCTTGACCGTGTTGATTTCGCCGTTGTGGGCGATGGTCCGGAACGGCTGGGCCAGCGGCCAGGACGGGAAGGTGTTGGTGGAGAACCGTGAGTGCACGATCGCCAGCTTGGTCTTGAACCGCTTGTCCGAGAGGTCCGGGTAGAACGGCTCCAGCTGGGCGGTCGTCAGCATGCCCTTGTAGACGATGGTCCGGGAGGACAGCGACGGGAAGTAGACGCCGAACTTGTTCTGCGCCCGCTTCCGGATGCGCCAGGCCCGGGAGTCGAGTTCGTTGCGCTCCAGCACTTCCCCGGTGCTGGAGGCAAAGAACGGCTGGGAGAAGTAGGGCATGCATGCCCGGGCCATCGCGCCGACCAGGTCGGCCACGATCGGCACTTCGCGCCAGCCGAGGACCGTCAGGCCCTCGTCGGCTGCGAGGCCCTCGATGCCGGCCTTGGCGGCGTCGGACTCGCGCTGCTCGGCCGGCAGGAACGCCGTTCCCACCACAAACTGGCCGGGATCGGGAAGTTCAAACTCGGCGACGGCGCGGAAGAATTCGTCCGGAACCTGCATCAGCAGGCCGGCGCCGTCTCCGGTGCCCTCGTCGGCGCCCACGGCGCCGCGGTGTTCGAGGTTCCGCAGGGCTGTCAGGGCGGCGTCAACGATGTCGTAACCTGGCTCCCCCCGCAGCGTGGCGATGATGGCGAGGCCGCAGGCGTCTTTCTCCTGCTCCGGGTTGTAGAGCCCGGCCGCTTCGGGAAGCGCTGCGAAACGCTTAAAAGGTGACATGGCGGGCTGCTGAGGCTCGGACCAACTGGGGCTGTGCAGGGTTTGGGTCATGGGAGACGTCCTTCCTCCTGATCGTGCGTATGGGAGGGACAACATTGGCCCGCATCGGTGCGCCGGTGTGATGGGCACAACAAAGTTTTTTCTTATTCGAATTGTAGGTCAGCGCCGCTCGCTGTACTAACAGTTACGCGGCTGCCGGCCAGGAATTGCGCGAGCACCAACTGTCTGCTGTGCGCGGCTTTCCCTGCTGCCACGACACTGTGGACACGGGCTCTGCGAGGGTGACTCCGCGGCCCTATCTACCGGGGCTGAGCTACTTGGTGCCCTCAGCTTCCGGCGCGGTTCCAGATCCCTGGTGGCCGGTTACACCGGTCTCCGGCTCTCCGGTGACGGTCTTGGTGCCGCCGGTGGATTCCCTGGACGTCTCCGCTGGGGCGGAAACGCGGCCTGGGCCGCTTTGGATATCAGGGATATTATCACGCGACTCACTATCTGAGACAGAAGAATCCGAATGGCGGACACGGTCAGCGCCCGCGGCCGGTCCTGTTTCGGCCTGCTCAGTTCCCGCGTCCGGCTTTGTTTCCGCGTGACGTGTTTCGGCCGGCCCGGTGACCGCAGGCCCTGATTCCGCAGGCTCGCGGCCGGGCAGGTAGACCGTGTCGGGCTCCGCGCGTTTGCGCAGGCCGAGGATGATGAACGCCGCCAGCGCGCCCAGCAGCACGAAGATGCTGGTCCAGACGTTGAGCCGCGTCGTGATTCCGAAGAGGCTGATCTGCTCCGCGTCGTCGATCCGCATCGCTTCGATCCAGACCCTGCCCAGGGTGTAATAGACCGCGTAGAGGCAGAACAGCCGGCCGCGGCGGAAATTGAACTTGCGGTCCAGCAGCAGCAGTATTCCGACGCCGGCGAGGTTCCACAGGGATTCGTAGAGGAACGTCGGGTGGAAAAGCGTCTCCGCGGCCATCCCGGGCGGGAAGTTGGGGTTGTCGGCGTCGATCTGCAGACCCCACGGCAGGGTGGTGGGGCCGCCGAAGAGCTCCTGGTTGAAATAGTTGCCCCAGCGGCCGATGGCCTGGGCCAGCAGCAGGCCGGGTGCGGCAGCGTCGAGGAATGCGCTGAGCTTGACCCCCGCCTTGCGGCAGCCGATCCACGCTCCCACGGCGCCGAGCAGCACGGCACCCCAGATCCCCAGTCCGCCGCGCTGGAGCTGCGGGATCAGGGACAGGTCGCCGGTGCCGTCGAAGCCGGGGCCGAAATACGCGTCCGGCGAGGAGACGACGTGGTAGAGCCGGCCGCCGATGATGCCGAAGGGGATGGCCCAGATGGCGATGTCCCAGACGCTGCCCTCCGGGGCGCCGCGCCGTCTCCAGCGGACCGAGGTGAGCCACAGACCAACGATGATGCCGAGCAGGATGCACAGGGCGTAGGCATGGATGCGCAGCGACCCCCACGGCAGCGGGATGTCGAAACCGGACCAGTCCGGGCTCGGAATGCTGGCAGGCAGCATCGCTGCCGCGTGGAGGACTGACTGCATCGCTTTAGGCTTCTTCCCTGGTAAGGCCGGTGCTCAGGTCTTTCGTCAAGGACGCTACCGCATCCACGCCGCCGTCGCCGAGGGCCACGACCAGCGCGGTACCAACAATCACGCCGTCCGCGTAGGCGGCGATCTCGCGGACCTGGCCGGCGTTGGAAACGCCCAGTCCGACACAGACGCGTTCGGCGCCGGCAGCATGTGCGGCCGCGACAACGTCCTTGGCCGCGGAGCTGACCGAGGTGCGGGCGCCGGTGACGCCCATGATCGACACGGCGTAGACAAAGCCGCGGCTCGCCTCAACGGTGCGCTTCATGCGTTCCGGCGAGGATGACGGCGCGACGAGGAACACCCGGTCCAGGCCGTACTTGTCCGACGCTGCCATCCATTCGGACGCTTCGTCCGGGATCAGGTCCGGGGTGATGAGCCCGGCTCCCCCGGCTTCGGCCAGCTGGCGGGAGAATTCGTCCACGCCCATCCGGACCACCGGGTTCCAGTAGGTCATCACCAGCACGGCAGCGTCGGTCCTGCTCGTGATCCCGCGGACGACGTCGAAGACCTGCTTGACGTGGAAGCCCTTGGCGAGCGCCTCGGTGGTGGCCGCCTGGATGACCGGTCCGTCCATGACGGGGTCGGAGTAGGGGATGCCGATTTCGATCAGGTCGGCACCGTTTTCGGCGAGGGCGATGCCCGCGGCAATGGTCTCCTCGACGCCGGGGTAGCCGGCGGGCAGGTATCCGATCAGGGCCGCGCGGCCCTGGGCTTTGGCGCGGTCAATGGCAGCTGCCGATTTGCTGGCAGTTTGGGCGGTGCCCGGGTCCTGAACGGTGCTCACAGCTGCTCCCCCTCTTTGGCGATGATGTGTTCGGGTGAATCCTTGTCCAGCAGGTCGAACCATTCCGCGGCCGTGGCCACGTCCTTGTCGCCGCGGCCGGAGAGGTTCACGATCACGATCTTGTCTGACGCCTTGCCGGCGGTGCCTTCAGCGCCGCCTTCGGCAACCTCGGCGGCCAGGCGCTGGCCGACCTTGATGGCACCGGCCAGGGCGTGCGCGGACTCGATGGCCGGGATGATGCCCTCGGTGCGGCAGAGCAGCCGGAAGGCCTCCATGGCTTCGCTGTCCGTGATCGGCTCGTAGCTGACGCGTCCGATGTCCGCGAGGTAGGAGTGTTCCGGGCCGACGCCCGGGTAGTCCAGGCCGGCCGAGATGGAGTGCGACTCGATGGTCTGGCCGTCGTCGTCCTGCATCAGGTAGGAACGGGCGCCGTGCAGCACGCCGGGCTTGCCGAGCGTGATGGTCGCTGCGTGGCGTCCGGTTTCGACGCCCTCGCCGCCGGCTTCGAAGCCGTAGATCTTGACCGAGGGGTCGTCCAGGAAGCCGTGGAAGATGCCGATGGCGTTGGACCCGCCGCCGATGCAGGCGCAGACGGCGTCGGGCAGGCGGCCGGCCTGGTCCAGGATCTGGGCACGGGCTTCCTCGCCGATGACCTCGTGGAAGTAGCGGACCATCGCCGGGAACGGGTGCGCCCCGGCCGCGGTGCCCAGCAGGTAGTGGGTGTTGTCAACGTTGGCCACCCAGTCCCGGAGCGCCTCGTTGATGGCGTCCTTGAGCGTCTGGGAGCCGTTGGTGACCGGTATGACGGTGGCTCCGAGGAGCTCCATCCGCGCGACGTTGAGGGACTGCCGGCGGCAGTCCTCGGCGCCCATGTACACGACGCATTCCAGGCCCATCAGGGCGGCGGCGGTGGCGCTGGCAACGCCGTGCTGCCCGGCGCCAGTCTCGGCGATGAGACGGGTTTTGCCCATCCGCTTGGCGAGGAGCGCCTGGCCCAGCACGTTGTTGATCTTGTGCGAGCCGGTGTGGTTGAGGTCCTCGCGCTTGAGGAAGATCCGGACTCCCCCGGCGTGCTCGGCGAAGCGCTTGGCCTCGGTCAGCAGCGAGGGCCGGCCCGAGTAGTTCTTGTTCAGCTCCGCGATCTGCGCGGTGAACTCCGGGTCGGCCTTGGCCTTCTCGAAAGTGTCCTCGAGCTCATCCAGGGCCGCGATCAGCGACTCGGGCATCCACCGGCCGCCGTACGAGCCGAAGTAGGGTCCTGGGGCGTGCCGCAGGGATTCCCCACCCTGCAGGAACGCGTCCACGGCGCTCTCGTCGGAGCCTGCTGCTGGCGCATCGACCATCAGTCTCACCATCCTGTTCCACTGCTCATTAGATCTGGGGGCCGCACGGAGGCACTGCCGGCGTCCGGCCGGGCGTTGCCCGGCCGGACCGCGGGTCAGGAACGCGCGGCGATTTCTTCTGCTCCGGCGGCCATGAATTCCGCGATCCGCTCCCGCGGGGTCGCGTCACTGACGAGGGCCTCACCGACGAGGACCGCGTTGGCGCCGTTCGCGGCGTAGTGCCGGACGTCATCGACGCCGCGCACACCCGATTCCGCGATGACAAGCGCGCCGGCGGGGATGCCGCCGGCGAGTTCGGCAAAGACGGAACGGTCGACGTCGAGCGTCTTAAGGTTGCGCACGTTGACGCCGATGATCCGGGCCCCGGCGGCAACCGCCCGTTCGATTTCTTCGGCCGTGTGCGTCTCGACGAGCACATTCATGCCGAGTTCGCGGCTGAGGGCGCTGAACTCGCGCAGCTGCGCGTCGGACAGCGACGCCACGATCAGCAGGATCAGGTCGGCCCCGTGTGCCCGGGCCTCCCAGATCTGGTACTCGTCGACCATGAAGTCCTTGCGCAGCAGCGGGATGTCCACGGCTGCCCGGACGGCGTCGAAGTCGGCGAGTGAACCGTTGAAGCGGCGCTGTTCGGTCAGAACGCTGATCGCGGCGGCGCCGCCGCCGGCATACTGCACGGCGAGGGAGGCGGGGTCCGCGATGCTGGCAAGATCGCCCTTGGAGGGGCTGCGGCGCTTGATTTCGGCGATGACCTTCAGCTGCCCGCGCGTTGCCGAGGCACCGCCCAGGGCGGTCCAGGCGTCGCGGGCCGGTGCAGCGGCGGCGGCGCGCTCCTTCAGTTCCGCGAGTGTAACGAGGCGCTGACGGGCCTCCATATCCTCCCTGACACCGGCATTGATGTCATCGAGAACAGTCATCCTTAGTGGCCGGAGTTCTTCAGCTTGCTGCCGCCCACACCGTAACCGACTTTACGCATGACGAAGCCGACGATCAGGCCGATCAGCAACACCACGGCGCCCGCGATGAAGATCGGGGTGTTGGCGATGACGAAGGCGATGGACATGATGAGCGCGCCGATCAGCATAACGAAGACCGTGGTCCAGGCTGCCGGGCTGTTGCCGTGGCCGGTCGGTTCGCGGTGATCGATGTCGTCGTAGGAGTAGCCGGTTCCGGCAGCGGGCTTGGGGGCGGAAACAGGGGCTTTGCTCATGGGAATCTCCTCAGGGTGAATACTGCTTACATTCTGCCATTTTTTGAAAGAGTTATTGGCCGGGTTACCGGCACCGTTCGTCACACGGTGACGATCGCGCCGGCGGCATCGGTTCAGGTGGGACCGGCTCAGGTGGGATCGTCACCGCGTGACAGACGGTCCCAGCTGTCAATCTCGTCCGGCGGGCCGGCCGGCGCCGCGGATCCGCCGGCGGCGTTTGCGGTTGCTGCGGTGTCGTATTTGGTGCGTGACTTCCAGAACCGGCCCGCGGGGATGACCAGCAGGGCGCTGAGTCCGAGCAGGGCGCCGGCCACGACGGCGAGGGCGGGGAAGACAGTGACGTCCACCTTCACGTCGCTGCCCGTGATCCCGGTGGCTGCGGCGATGGAGCCCTGGGCTGCGGCCAGCGGGTCCGCGATCACAACCGCGGCGGCGCTGATGATGCCGGCGGCGGCCAGCAGGATGAGAGCTGTGATGATCCAGCGGGCGAAGCGGCCGGCGATCGAGGCGGCCAGTCCGCCGGCGAGGGCCACCAGGGCCAGGGCCGTCACGGTGGTCGCGGCTTTGCTGCCCTGCACCTCCAGGCCGTCCTGGCTGTTGACGGCCGCCCCGAGCTGGGCCGGGTCGAGGTGCACGGTGAGCCAGGTCTGCGTCGTGGTGCCGAAGACGGCCAGGGCCAGTGCGGCGATGGCCAGGACCAGGGTGGATTTCCGCGCCCAGCGGGGAACGACGGGGCTGGTGCTCCTGACTGTGGTGCCGCTCATGACTGCGTGCCGGCGTCGGAGATGGACTCGGCCGTGATGTTGCGCAGCGACTGGGCGGTGTGGACGGCCCGCATCGGGGCGGCGGCCTTGTTGACGGTTTCGATCGCCTCGGTGGCGTTCACCGAGTCGGCCACGATCCCGCCGCCGGCCTGCACGTAGGCGCGCCCCTCCCGGAGCAGGGCCGAGCGGATGGCGATGGCCATGTCCATGTCCCCGGCGAAGTCGAGGTAGCCCACCACACCCCCGTAGATCCCGCGGCGGTGCGGTTCCAGCTCATCGAGCAGGCGCAGCGCGCGGGGCTTGGGGGCGCCGGACAGGGTTCCGGCCGGGAAGGTCGCCTTCAGCACGTCGTAGGCGGTGGCGGAGGGTGCCAGTTTGCCGACGACGGTGGAGACCAGGTGCATGATGTGGCTGAAGCGTTCGACTTCCATGAACTGGGTGACGTCGACGGAACCGGCCACGCAGACCTTGGAGAGGTCGTTGCGGGACAGATCCACAAGCATCAGGTGTTCGGCGCGTTCCTTCTCGTCCGCGAGAAGTTCCTCGGCCAGGGCCTTGTCCGCCTCGACCGTCTTGCCGCGCGGCCGGGAGCCGGCGATGGGGTGCGTGATGACTTCCTCGCCGGTCACGGTCACCAGCGCCTCCGGGGAGGAGCCGACGATCGAGTACTGCCGGCCGGCGGCGTCCTCGAGGCTGAAGATGTACATGTAGGGGCTGGGGTTGGTGTTCCGGAGCACCCGGTAGACGTCCAGCGGGTCCGCGCCGCATTCCATTTCGAAGCGCCGCGAGATGACCACCTGGAAGACCTCGCCGTCGACGATTGCTTCCTTGCTGCGGTCCAGGGCGGCGAGATAGTCCGTCTCCTTCCAGCGTTCCTGCACGCTGGAGGCGAAGTCCAGGGCGGCCGGATCGAGCACGGACACCGGCTGCTTCACGGGGGTGCTGACCTTGGCCAGCAGTGCCTTGACCCGGGCGACGGCGTCGTGCCAGGCCTCGTCGACCCGTTCGGAGCTGTTGTCGAAGTTGATCGCGTTGGCAATCAGCAGCACGGTGCCGTCCATGTTGTCGTGCACGGCCATGTCGGTGACGAGGTTAAGCGCCATTTCGGGCAGCTGCAGGTCGTCCTCCGGCGGGCTGGTCAGTTTTTCCCAGTGCCGGACGGTTTCCCAGCCGAGGAAGCCGACCAGCCCGGAGGTGAACGGCGGCAGGCCGTCGAAGCGGTCGGTGCGGAGGGCCTGGACGGTGTCGCGGATGGCATCCACCGGGCTGCCGCCCAGCGGCACCCCGACCGGCGGTTCGCCGAGCCAGTGGGCCTGGCCGTCCTTGGTGGTCAGGGTGGCCCGGGACCGGGCGCCGATGAAGGAGTAGCGGGACCACGAACCTCCGACGGCCGCGGATTCCATCAGGAAGGTGCCGGGCTGGCCGTGGGCAAGTTTGCGGTACAGCCCGATCGGGGTTTCGGCGTCCGCCAGCACCTTCAGCCGGACGGGGATAACACGGCTGTGGCCTGCGAGTTTCCGGAACTCCGCCAGGCCCGGGCTGATGATTCCAAGGTCCTGCATGGCTGTGATTTCCGCCTGTTCTTTCAGTGGTCCTGAAGGTTGAGTGTGCGGGGCCTCGCCCCGGTGCGGCGCCCGAAGGGGCCGGCAGGTGCGGGTCAGCCGGCCTGGCCGGTGACGACGTCGAGCCCGCGGCCGTCAAAGCAGGTCCGGGTCCCGGTGTGGCAGGCCGCGCCGACCTGGTCCACGCGGACCAGCAGCGCGTCGCCGTCGCAGTCCACCGCGAGCGACTTGACCCACTGCACGTGGCCGGACGTGTCGCCCTTGCGCCAATACTCCTGGCGGGAGCGGGAGTAGAAGGTCACCCGTCCGCTGGTCATGGTCCGGCTGAGGGCCTCGTCGTCCATCCAGCCCAGCATGAGCACCTCGTTGGTGTCGAACTGCTGCACGATCGCGGCGACCAGGCCGGCGCTGTCCCGCTTCAGGGCTCCGGCGAGGACCGCCGGCAGCGGGCTTGAGGGCGCGGCCGATCCGTTATCGGAGTTTCCGGTGACGGTGGTTGCACCGGCGGTGGTTCCACTGACAGTGCTCCCACTGACGGTGGATTCGCCGACGGCGGTCGCAGTGAAAGGGGCGGGGGCGGGCTGCTCAGACATCAGATCAAGTCTAGTGCCTCGCGGCGCGGCGCCGCCCAGCCGCCCGGCACCGCGCTTAACATCGGCGTCACCGGGCAGTGATTGGCTCCCGGAGGCCAGAACGGCGGCGGTTCGCGTGCCCGCGCGACGCTGTCTCGTGCTAGTTTCACAAGTGATGCATTTCGTCGATCCGTCCCGAGAAGTTCTGGCCGAAACCTTACTGGCGGCCGGTCCTGACTCCCCCACGCTCTGTAAGGGCTGGCTCACCCGGCACCTTGCTGCCCACCTGTACCTGCGCGAGCGTAAAGCCGCCGTCGGACTGGGTCTGCTGATCAAGCGTCTCGCCAAGGCCTCGGACCAGGCAACGGCCGAGCTGGCCGAGAAGCTCAGGACGCCGGAGGACTACAACAAGCTGGTCAACGCCTTCCGCGCCGGCCCGTCGGCGTTTTCCCCGATGAAGATCAAGGCCCTGGACGAAAGCGCCAACCTGATCGAATACTTTGTCCACACCGAGGACGTCCGCCGCGCCGGAGACCGCTGGGCTCCGCGCGCCTTGGACGAAGCCTATTCGGACGCCCTGTGGGATGAGCTGGTCAAGCGCGCGGCCATCCTTTACCGCGGCGTGGACCTCGGGATCGTGCTGGTACGCCCCTCCGGCCCCCGGCACGTCGCCAAACGCGCTCCGGTGTCCGTGGCGATCGTCGGTGAGCCGGGCGAACTGCTGATGCACGCCCATGGCCGCACCCGCCACGCGCTCGTGACCTTCGAAGGCCAGCCGGACGCCGTCGCGCTCCTGCAGTCAGCCGAAGTCGGGCTCTAAGCCCTTCTCGGCACAACCCAGCAGCGCCCCCACCCAACCAACGCGGGGTCACTTCGCGCCCAAAATCCCCGGCGGGATGGGCGCGATGTGACTCCGCGTTGGTTTATGTGGGCTAGCGGACTTCGAAGCCTGCTTCGCGGATCGCGGCCTTGACCTGCGCAATCATGTCCAGCGGGCCGAAGTGGAAAACGGAGGCTGCGAGGACCGCGTCGGCGCCTGCAGCCACGGCCGGCGGGAAATGCTCCGGCTTGCCGGCGCCGCCGGAGGCGATGAGCGGAACCTTGACCGCGGCCCGCGCCAGGCGGATCAGTTCCAGGTCAAAGCCGTCCTTGGTTCCGTCGGCGTCGATCGAGTTCAGCAGGATTTCCCCGACACCCCGGTCGGCCGCCTCGCGGGCCCAGGCGATGGCGTCGATCCCGGTGCCCTGGCGGCCGCCATGCGTGGTGACCTCGAAGCCGGAGGCGGTGGGCTCCGAGCCCGGACGGGTCCGGCGGGCATCGAGCGAAAGCACCAGCACCTGGGACCCGAAATGCCGGGTGATCTCGTCGATCACCCCGGGACGGGCGACGGCGGCGGTGTTGATCGCTGCCTTGTCCGCGCCGCAGCGCAGGAGCCGGTCCACCTCGGCCACGCCGCGGACGCCGCCGCCCACGGTCAGCGGGATGAAGACTTCCTCGGCGGTGCGGCGGACGACGTCGAACGTGGTTTCCCGGTTGCCCGAGGACGCCGTGACGTCAAGGAACGTCAGCTCGTCGGCGCCGCCGTTGTCGTAGCGGTGCGCCAGTTCGACGGGGTCCCCGGCGTCGCGGAGCCCTTCGAAGTTGATGCCCTTGACCACACGGCCGGCGTCAACGTCCAGGCACGGGATAACGCGGACGGCTATTGCCATGATTTCTCCTGGTATTCGCGCACGGACGGTTCACTGCCGCCGGGTCAGATGCGGCAGGCGTGGATGGTGCTGACCAGGATGGCGCGGGCGCCCAGGTCGTACAGCTCGTCCATGATCCGGTTGGTCTGCTTCTTCGGCACCATCGAGCGGACGGCAACCCAGTCCGAATCGCGCAGCGGCGAGACGGTGGGCGACTCCAGTCCGGGGGTCAGGGTCGCGGCCTGCTCCACGAGTTCCTTGCGGATGTCGTAGTCCATCATCACGTACTGGTGCGCCACGAGGACGCCCTGCAGGCGGCGGATCAGGACGTCGGCGGCCGGGTTCCGCTCGCCCTTGCGGCCGATCAGGACGGCTTCGGAGTGCAGGATGGGCTGGCCGAAGATCTCCATCCCGGCGGCCTTCAGGGTGTTGCCGGTTTCGACGACGTCGGCGATCGCGTCCGCGACGCCGAGGCGCACGGAGGATTCGACGGCGCCGTCGAGGCGGACCACCTTGGCCTTGATGCCGCGCTCGGCGAGGTAGCCGCGGAGCAGTCCGTCGTAGCTGGTGGCGAGGCGCTTGCCGTCGAGCTGTTCAACCGCGCTGAAGTCGCCCACCGGCCCGGCGAATCGGAAGGTGGAGGCGGCGAAGCCCAGCGGGAGCAGTTCTTCGGCTTCGACCTCGGCGTCGAGGAGCAGGTCGCGGCCGGTGATGCCGACGTCGAGCGTGCCCTGGCCGACGTAGACGGCGATGTCGCGGGGGCGGAGGAAGAAGAATTCTATGTCATTGTCCGGGTCCAGCATGACCAGCTCGCGGGTGTCGCGGCGCTGGCGGTAGCCGGCTTCGGCGAGCATGGCGGAAGCGGCTTCGGACAGGGATCCCTTGTTCGGGACGGCAACTCTCAGCATTGGGAGGTCTTTCTAGGTCGGGACGAAGTCCGTTCAGAAACAGTCCGTTCGGGAACAGTCGGTTCTGACACTGTTTGTCCAAGATCAGTCGGTTCAAGAACAGTCGGTTCAGGCACAGCGGGCCACGCTGGACACCGGAATTCGCAAGGCAGGGCCGGGCGGGTTCCGGTGCGGACGTGGCTAGAGATGCTTGTAGACGTCTTCCAGGCTGAGTCCTTTGGCGAGCATCAGAACCTGCAGGTGATAGAGCAGCTGCGAGATTTCCTCGGCGGCGGCTTCATCGGATTCATACTCGGCAGCCATCCAGACCTCGGCTGCTTCCTCCACGACTTTCTTGCCGATGCCGTGGACTCCGGAATCCAGTTCGGCGACGGTGCGGGAGCCTTCCGGACGGACGGCTGCCTTCTCACTCAGTTCTGCGAACAGCGATTCGAAATTCTTCACACCCTCCAGCCTACTGGCTTGCGGGCGGAGGTCCCCTGCCGGGCCGCTGCATGACGACAGGGATGTGAGCGATTACACAGTCCACGGCACCGGCCGCACCCCCGTCCGGGGTGCGGCGGGCCATTGTTGTTGGCTAGCTGAACTGCTTGAGCGTCACCGCGGTGGCGAGGGCGGCGGTGACGGCCTCGTGGCCCTTGTCCTCGGTGGAGCCCGGGAGCCCGGCCCGGTCGATGCCCTGCTGCTCCGTGTCACAGGTGAGCACGCCGAAGCCGACCGGGACGCCGGTGCGTACCGAAACCTCGGTCAGGCCCAGCGTGGCCGCCTCGCAGACATACTCGAAGTGCGGGGTTCCGCCGCGGATCACGACGCCGAGCGCCACAACCGCGTCGAAGTGCGGCGCCAGCCGGGCGGCGGCGACGGGGAGCTCAAACGCACCGGGGACGCGGAGCACGGTGGCCTCGCTGATGCCGGCGTCCTTGGCAGCGCGCAGGGCGCCGTCCAGCAGCCCGTCCATGATCTGCGTGTGCCAGCTCGCGGCAACGATGGCCAGCTTCAGCTGGGAGGTCTCCTCCGGTTTGAAAGTGCTGAGGTCAATCTGTGGTGCGCCGTGTCCGCTCATCTGGGAATCCTTGTTCTGTTCAGTCGTTGGGTGCTCTGATGCCAGGCAAGGGCCGGCCACCGGACGGTGGCCGGCCTCAAACCCGGGGTGGAAAGTCAGCCTTGTTCGTGGTCGAAACCGCCCGGACCGGCTGCCGGCGCTGCCGGCTCCATGTCCAGGACCAGCCGGTGGTCCATCCGGTCTTTCTTGGTCTGCAGGTAGCGGATGTTCTGCTCCCGGGACGGAACCTCGGTGGGCACCATCTCCACCACGCGGACGCCGGCCTGGGCCAGCCGGTCCTGCTTGTCCGGGTTGTTGCTCAGCAGCCGGACCTCGTGCAGGCCCATATCCGCGAGGATCTGGGCGGCGGCCTTGTAGCAGCGGGCATCGACGGGAAGGCCGAGCTGTTCGTTGGCCTCCACGGTGTCGAAGCCGGCTTCCTGCAGCGCATAGGCCTTCATCTTGTTCGCCAGGCCGATCCCCCGGCCCTCCTGGCCGCGCAGGTACAGCAGGGTCCCGCCAAATTCGTTGATCATCTCCAGGGCGTAGGCCAGCTGCTCACCGCAGTCGCAGCGGTAGGAGCCGAACACGTCTCCGGTCAGGCACTCCGAATGCAGGCGGACCAGCGGTGCCATCCCGTCAACCGGGGGCAGCGGTGAGCTGACCGCCAGGTGCTCGGCACCGGTGGCCAGATCGGTCCAGGCCTGGGCCAGGAATTCACCGAAGGCGGTGGGCAACTGGACGATCGGGCCGGCGCTGACCGGGTGCGGCTGGCGTCCGGCCGTCTGCTGTTCTCGTGCTTCCGACGTCGTCATCGTTTCTCCTCCATCACAGGGGGTCGATTGCGTGGCCGGCAGCTTGCCCGGCCTCAAGGTAGGCCACAAGGTCCGCAATCGAGATCAGCGGGCAGCCGTGCTCGAGGGCGAAGCCGCGCAGTCCGTCCAGGCGCATCATTTCTCCGTTGTCGTACACCACTTCCGCGATTACACCGACGGGTTCGAGTCCGGCCAGCTGGCAGAGTTCCACGGCTGCCTCGGTGTGGCCGGGACGTTCCCGCACTCCACCCTTAACGGCGCGGAGCGGAAAAACATGCCCGGGACGGGTCAGCGCCGCCGGCTGGCTCCCGGGATCGGCCAGGATCCGGGCCGTCAGGGCCCGGTCGGTGGCGGAAATTCCGGTGCTGACGCCCACGGCGGCGTCGCAGGAGACCGTGTAGGCGGTGCCTTTGGCATCCTCGTTAATTTCGACCATCGGCGGCAGCGCGAGGGCGTCGGCCCGGTCGGCGTCGAGCGGTACGCAGATCACGCCGGAGCTGTACCGGATGGTCCAGCCCATCAGGGCGGGCGTGGCGTGCTGTGCGGCGAAGATGATGTCGCCTTCGTTTTCGCGGTCCTCGTTGTCGACCACCAGGACGGGACGTCCGGCGGCCATGGCCCGGACGGCGTCTTCAATCAGGTCGAGACCTGCCGGCGGGATGACCTGCCCGGGCGCAAGCCCGGCGGGCAGGACGGCATCGGTAAGAAAGGGCTGCCGGGCAGGGATGTCCTTGACGTTGTTCACGCTGTTGCCCCCTCCGCGCGTACTGCTGCTCCGACGGCTCCGGTGCCTGAAAATGCGAGCAGGCGCTCAGTGTACTTCGCCAGGACGTCGACTTCGAGGTTTACGTGGCTGCCGATGGATTTCGCGCCCAGTCCGGTGTCGGCGAGGGTCGTGGGGATCAGCCCCACCTCGAACCAGGGCGCCGGTTCGGCGGCCGGGCTCGCGGCGGTCACGGTCAGCGAAACGCCGTCGACGGCGATGGACCCCTTCTCGGCGATGTAGCGCGCCAGCCCGGCGGGAACGCCGAAGCGGAGCCGGTCCCAGTTGCCCAGCGCCTCGCGCTCAAGCAGCCGCCCGACGCCGTCGACGTGGCCCTGGACGACATGTCCGTCGAGCCGGCCGCTGGCCGGTACGCAGCGCTCCAGGTTGACGGGGTCCCCGGCCGTGAGTTCGCCGATGGTGCTGCGGGTGAGGGTCTCGCCCATCACGTCGACGCTGAAGTCCCGGCCGTCGATCTCGGTGGCCGTGAGGCAGACGCCGTTGACGGCGATGGAGCCGCCGAGGGCCAGTCCCTCGGTGCTGCCGGGTGCGTGCAGCCGGACGGTGGCGCTGATGTCGCCGTTGCGTTCAACGGACAACACCTTTCCCTGTTCGGCGATTATTCCGGTGAACATCAGTTGCCTCCTGCGGCGGTGTCCGCGCCTGTGCGGAACGGGGTTGAGTCGGATGTGGTGCTGACGGCGGCGGCCTGCGGTGCGGAGTTCGCGGCTGGCCGGGCGGGGCTCAGGTGCAGCCGCAGGTCGCGGCCCAGCAGCTGGACGGCCCCGCCGGAGGCGGTGTCCCATTCCCAGTGCTGGGCGTCGGCCAGGGTGGTAATGCCGAGGTCTTCAAGGGCCGGGGTTCCGGAGCCAAGGAGTGTCGGGGCGAGGTAGACGATGAGTTCGTCCACGAGCCCGGCGGCCAGGAAGGCGCTGAGGATGCGGGAGCCGCCTTCCACCATAAGATGGCGGACCCCGGCGGTGAACAGCTGGTCCAGTGCTTCGCGCGGATCCCGGGTGGGCAGATGGAGGACCTTGCCGTCGTCGCCGTTGATCGCGGCGCCCTCCGGAATTCCCCGGTAGCCCATCACGACGCGCAGGGGCTGCCGGCCGGCGGGTTCCCCGTCCGCGCCGCGGGCAGTCAGGCGCGGATTGTCCACCAGGACGGTCTGGGTTCCGACCAGGATGGCGTCGATCCTGCCGCGCAGGGCGTGGTTGTCGGCGAGCGATTCCGGGCTGGAGATCCACTGGCTGGTTCCGTCGCTGGCGGCAATGCGGCTGTCGAGGGTCTGCGCGATATGCAGCGTGGCGAACGGCCGCAGGGCCGCTACGGCGTCGAACCATCGCCCGTTCAGCTCCAGCGCGGCCTGCGCGCCGAGTCCGGACCGGACGCGGACTCCCGCGGCACGCAGTGTTGCCGCGCCGCCGGCGGCGGGGTCGTGCGGATCATCGATCGCGTAGACGACGTCCGTGATCCCGGCCTCGATGATCGCCTGGGCGCAGGGCCCGGTGCGGCCGCAGTGGTTGCACGGCTCCAGCGTGACCACCATGGTGGTGCCCCGGAGGTCGTGGCCGGCGGCCTTTGCCTGGTCTATCGCATCGGCTTCCGCGTGCGCGGTCCCGGCGCCGCGGTGGTGGCCCGTTACCAGCGGGGCTCCATCCGAGGTGATGATGACGGCGCCCACCAGCGGGTTCGCGCCCCGGGGGCCCTGCAGGGCTGCGGCCAGCGCCGCGTCCATGGCGGCGGCCTCGGCCGCGCTGAAGCCGGCCAGGGCCAGCGCCTCGGCGCCGTCCGTCGTGTGGGTGGAGTGTAGGAGGCTCATCAACCTGCCACCGGGTTTCCGAAAACCGCAGTGTGGGTGAAGAGCCATCGCAGAGAGTACATGTGTGTGTCGTTCCTTCCCTCAAAAGCCGCGATGGCTCCGGGGGTATACGACAGCGAACTTCCGCGGCGCCGGTGGCGCCGCAGTAACAGCTGTACGTGCTTCTCTCATCCAGACTTTAACTGTCGGTACCGGAATTTCACCGGTTCAACCGTCTGCCGGCATCCTCCCAGGGGAAGCGCCGGCTCGCGGGTCGCGGACTGTAACCGCCGGTTCGGACTTACACCGACCCCGGAGCACGTATGTGTCTTGCTATTCTGGCACAACCCCCGGGTCGCTTCGGGTATTCCCGCCTGCAGGATGTTACGGAGTGCGTCATTTTCGGCGCGGGCTCCGTCACCCCGCTCGGCCGGCGGGGGCCCGCCGGCGTCTTTCGGCGAAGACTCCGTCACCCCTCCCGGTTGGCGGGGCAGGATGGTGCCGCGGCGGTGCCCCGGTACTGCTAGCGGCGCCCGGACGCGCGGAGCCGCTCGATCGCCTCGGCCGGATCGTCGGCACCGTAGACGGCAGAGCCGGCCACAAACACGTTGGCTCCGGCTTCCGCAGCACGCCAGATCGTGTCCTCGGTGATGCCGCCGTCGACCTGCAGCGCCACGTCCAGACCGGACGCGTCGATCGCTGCCCGGGCCCGGCGGATCTTGGGCAGCGTGAGGTCGAGGAATTCCTGGCCGCCAAAGCCTGGTTCCACGGTCATGATCAGCAGCATGTCGATTTCGCTGAGCATGTCCAGGAAGGGTTCCACCGCGCTGCCCGGACGGAGCGCCAGGCCCGCCTTGGCACCGCGGGCCCGCAGCTCGCGGGCGAGCTTGATCGGCGCGATTGACGCCTCGGCATGGAACGTCACGGAGGCGACCCCCGCGTCGGCGTAGGCCGGCGCCCAGCGGTCCGCGTGCTCGATCATCAGGTGGGCGTCCAACGGCACTGGGCTGATCTCCTGCAGTCGCGAAACCACCGGCAACCCCAGCGACAGGTTCGGGACGAAGTGGTTGTCCATCACATCGACGTGTACCGCATCAGCGTTGCTGATCCTGCGCAGCTCGGCTTCGAGGTTGGCGAAGTCGGCGGAGAGAATGCTCGGGTTGATACAGCACTTGGCCATGTGGAATTCCTTGTCGTTCTGCTGGGATGTCCGGTTGAGGCGGGGCTTCTGGCCCCAGTATTCCCTGTATCAGGCCTTTTTGCGGATCAGGGCCAGGAACATCGCGTCGGTCCGGTGCACATGCGGCCAGAGCTGGGCGGTGAGCTCGTGTCCGGCGTCGAGGTGCCCGGTGAGGCTGACGCTGTCCAGCGCCGCGCCGGCGTCGAGCAGTTCAAGGTCGTCGCGTTTGCGCAGCACATCGCTCACGACGGCGGTCGTCTCGGCCGGGTGCGGCGAGCACGTCACGTAGGCCACGACGCCGCCGGGCTTGACCGCGGCCAGCGCGGATTTCAGCAGTTCGCGCTGCAGCGGTCCGAGGTCCGTCAGGTCCTTGGGGGTCCGGCGCCAGCGCGATTCCGGGCGGCGGCGCAGCGCGCCGAGTCCGGTGCAGGGCGCATCGACGAGAACGCGGTCGAAGCTTTCCGGCATTTCGGTGCCGACGTCGCGGCCGTCGCCGGTCCGCACATGCCAGACCTCGTGGGGCACGGCGGCAAGGGCCTGCCGGACCAGCTTGGCGCGGTGCGGCGCGGGTTCGTTGGCCAGCAGCGTGGCGCCCTGCTCCCGCGCGAGCGCGCCGAGCAGGGCCGCCTTTCCGCCCGGGCCGGCGCACATGTCCAGCCAGCGTTCAGCAGGCTGGACATGTCCCCCGCCGGGGATGCCGGCACCGGTGCCGCCGCCGTAGCCGAGGTCCACGGCGGCCATGGCGCGCGCCACGAGCTGCGATCCGACGTCCTGGACCCGGGTGGTGCCTTCGCGGACGGAGGCGAGCCGGCCGAGGTCTCCGCCGCTGGACAGGGCCGAGCCCACGACGAGTTCGCCGGGGGTGGCACCGCCTTCGAGGGCCTCATCCAGGCTGCCCAGCCCGGGCAGGGCCACGAGGTTGACCACCGGTGCGGCGTTGTCCGCCTCGAGGAGGTCACTGATTTCGCTGACCGGGCGGCCGTGGGCCACGAGGGACTGCCGGAGCGCCCGGACAATCCACTCCGGGTGGGCGTAGCGGATGGCGGCCTTTTTGGTCTCGTCCGTCTCGTCGCTGAGCAGCAGGTCCAGCCACTCCTCAAGGGTATGGGCCGACACCTTGCGCAGCACGGCGTTGATCAGCGCCGACGGCCCGGCGCCAATGACAGCACGGGCCAGGCCCACGGTCTGGTCCAGGGCGGCGTGGGCGGGGACGCGCATGGCCAGCAGCTGATGGGTGCCGATCCGGAGGGCATCCAGGACAGCCGGGTCCAGCTGGTCCAGCGGCCGGTCCACGCAGCGGGCGAGGACCGCGTCATAGGTGCCCTGTCCGCGCAGCGCACCATAGCTCAGCTCCGTGGCGAAGCCGGCGTCCCGTTTGTCGAGGTTATGGTGCCGGATCCGGGCGGGCAGCACCAGGTTGGCGTAGGCGTCGTCGGCGGCGACAGCGCGCAGCACTTCGAAGGCGACAAGCCGGGCCGGATCGGCACGGCGGGTGCGCTGGGACGGGGCGTTCTCGGTGAAGCCGCGCTGCGGACCGCGGTTGCGTTCCCGGCCCTGAGCGTTCCGCTGGCTGCCGTCACGGCCGCGCTGGCCGCCCGGGCCGCCGCTGGAACCAGACCCCTGGCCGGCTCCGCGCTGGCCGCCTGATCCGCCGCGCTGGGGGCCGTTGCCGCGGCCGCTGCCGCTCCCGGACTCACTCATTCGAATACCACGCTTTCCCGTGTTGCCTGTCCGCGCGCCCAGTCAGCGGCGGTCATCATCTTCTTGCCCGAAGGCTGGATCCGGGTGAGTTCCACCGGGTGGGAGCCGGTACCGACCAGCACGCTCTTGCCCACCAGGGCCAGCTGCCCCGGCGTCAGGGCCGGATCCCCCGGCGTCAGGGCCGGATCCCCCGGCGTCAGGGCCGGATCCCCTGGCCGCATGATCACCGGCTCCAGCTTGATCCGCTGGCCGTCGAGCATGGTCCAGGCGCCGGGTTCGGGGGTGACGCCGCGGGCCCGCCGTCCGATCGCCAGTGCGGGCTGCCGCCAGTCGAGCCGGCCGTCGTCGAGGGTGAGTTTGGGGGCGAGACTGACCTCGCCCTGCTGCGGCACCGCAGCGGCCCGGTCGGCGTCGACCGCGGACAGCGTCTGGGTCAGCAGCACGGCGCCGCTGTGGGAGAGCCGCTCGAGCAGGGCCCCGGCGGTGTCGTCGGGCCGGACGGCTTCGGTCAGCGTGCCGAACACCGGCCCGGTGTCCAGCCCTTCCTCCAGCAGGAAGGTGACCGCCCCGGTGACGTCGTCGCCGGCGATGAGGGACCGCTGCACGGGGGCCGCGCCGCGCCAGGCCGGCAGCAGGGAGAAGTGCAGGTTGATCCAGCCATGCCGGGGAATGTCCAGGGCGGCCCGCGGGATGAGCCCGCCGTAGGCCACGATGGCCGCGACGTCGGGGGCGGCAGCCGCAATCTGCGCGGTCACCTCTGCGTTGACCTTGGCCGCGTGGATGATCCTGATGCCCAACTCCGCGGCGCGGGCGGCAACCGGCGACGGCGTCAGCACGCGTTTGCGGCCAAGCGGCGCGTCCGGGCGGGTGAGGACGGCAACGACGTCGAAGCCGGCCGCGACGAGCGCGTCCAGCGACGGCACGGCAACTGCCGGGGTCCCCGCGAAGAGTACCTTCACTGGGAGTTACCGAAG
This sequence comes from Pseudarthrobacter sp. RHLT1-30-1, assembly GCF_059383415.1. Lineage (NCBI taxonomy): Bacteria > Bacillati > Actinomycetota > Actinomycetes > Micrococcales > Micrococcaceae > Pseudarthrobacter > Pseudarthrobacter sp. RHLT1-30-1. The sequence continues at coordinate 34,834 of NZ_JBWZCG010000009.1, read as the reverse complement.
GATCCGAAGCTTCCGGAACCCGCGGCTCCGTTGCCGAAGCTGCTGCCCACGGTCCGGGCGCGCTTCGCCGTCGTCTGCTCGGTTATGGAGTCGTAGTTGGCGTTCCGGATGGCCCGCAGCGCGGCCTTCCGGTCGTCGCCCTCCAGCCGGTCGGTGAAGAGGATGCCGTCAAGGTGGTCAGTTTCGTGCTGGAATGCCCGCGCCAGCATGCCTTCGCCCTCGACCATGACGGGGTTGCCGTGCAGGTCGACGCCGGTGACGCGGGTGTGCCGGTGGCGGCGGACCGGGAAGCCGAGCCCGGGGATGGAGAGGCAGCCCTCGACTTCATCGGGCTGGAAGTCATCACTGTTTTCGAGCACCGGGTTGATGATGTGTCCCTCGACGCCGCGGATACGGTACGTGAAGACTCGCTGGCTGACGCCGACCTGGGGCGCGGCCAGGCCTGCGCCGTCCACATCCTCCATGGTTTCGGTCATGTCAGCTACAAGCTTCGCCAGCTCAGGCCCGAATTCCGTCACGGGATCGGCAACTGTGCGCAGCACAGGATCCCCGATGATGCGGATATTCAAAACGGCCATGTGCAATCTGTCCTTACAGTGGGCGACGACGGGATCCAGTCCAGTTTAGTTGCACTCCGGTCCTGCTCCCGGACGGCTGCGATGATTCGGTTTCAGCGGACCACCGAAAAGTGTCGGAGGCCACTGAAAGACTGTGTTCATGGAAATCTTCAGGGATTTCATTCCTTTCCAGGACACGGGCCGGAGCCCAGAATCCGGTGTCGGGATCGGTGCCGGGCACGCCAGCGGGGCCGGGCGGTCCAGGGTGGAGGGCGCCCTGGCGCTGCTGCGGGATGCGGCGGCGACGGCGGTCGGGGACGCTGCTCTGCAGCCGCCACCACCACGTGATCCACAAGGAGCAATGGACCATCCAGCTCCAAAACGGCATCCCCTGGTTCATCCCGCCGCCACACATCGACCCGCGCCAAAAACCCGGACGCAACTCCTACTTCCACCCCACCGACGTATCGGCCCAGCCCGGCATACAGGCCTGGCTGTAGCCGTCGCTGTACCTGCGGGCCGTGAAGTCGGGGACCTGGGCGAGCAGCGTGCTGCCGGAGGGAGTAGTTCCGTAGAAAAGCCGTCAGCCGCAGAGCCAGGCTTTATTGCTCCGCTGCATGCAGTATGGGCTGATGGCCCGCAAAGAAGTCTTTACGTTTTCACTCGAAGTTGAACTTGATGATGTCGAGGCGGCTCAGCAGTTCAATGAACTGTGGGAGAGCCGGAACGGTGTCGTTGATGGACCGGAAGTTTCACCTCCGGATGAGCGGGAGCTGGCTTCAAGGGCATCCGCAAGACTCGTTGCCCAGGCGTTTACTTCCCAGCGCCAGGAAACCGGCCTCACCCTGCGCTCGCTAAGAGTCTTGGACTAATACCGGTCCGGACCTGGAGCGTGCATTTGCCGCCATGGAGATCCTTCCGTGCCAGCGTGACCAACGGCTGGCGGCGTCTCAGCGTGTGAGTGGCGGCGGAGCCAGCGGGAGCAGGGCCGTTCCGGCGGCCGTGGTGTCCGCGGACATTTCCCAAACGCGCCGCAGCGCGCAGAACTTCCACCAGTGGTGCTTCAGGACCTCGGGGTTGGCCCGAAGCGGTCGTACCTCGGTCTCCCCGATCGCAACCGCCAGCAGGATCGGGGAGTCACCGTGCTGCCAGGCCTCCCACTCCCCTGCCACCGGATCCACCAGGCTTTCCTCAGCCTTCATGCCGGCCACAAGCTGCATAACGACTTTGTCATCCAAAGGTTTGACGGTGCCGTCACGGCTGGTGCCCTTGGTCTTGTAGTCAATGAGGCACGTCCGGCCATTGATCCTGGCGACAAGGTCCAGAGTGCCGGCATATCCAACCGTCTTATTCCAGACCGTGATTTCCGGAGCAATCGGCTCCACCTGGAAGAGTTCCCACCACTCGTCGAAGCGGGCCGCAAAGGCCTCTTCCCCATTCGCGGCGAGGGCCTCACGGGTTTCCTTCATCCCGTGCGGACGACCGAGAGCGCGCAGGGCAACCTGCTCGCAGTAGTTGTGCACGCGGTCCCCGCGCATTGCGGCGTCGTCCCGGTACGTCTCGGCGGCCTTGGCGGCACGGCTCACCGCCTGGCGGACCTTGGCCGGACTCCCCAGGATGCCGGGCAGCGTCGGGTCCTGGGCAAGACTGTTGGCGCCCATATACCCGAACCAGCCGTCCAGACCGTGCGGTTGCTGACCGATCACGTTGGTGATGGACGGTACGGAGAATTGCTCGGACGTGGAGCGCGCGTACATCCGGCCATAGTCCGTGGCGTGAGCAAGAAGTGGGGCGGTCATAGGAAAACTCTTTCACGGGGGTCTGACAGTGCTGCAAACAAGAATGGTCCGCCCCGCTCTGGGAGCGGAACGGACCAGCGACTGGGTGGGCGATACTGGGTTCGAACCAGTGACCTCTTCGGTGTGAACGAAGCGCGCTACCACTGCGCCAATCGCCCCAATGCCATTGAATGCTAGCCCACCCCGGCGGAATTCAGAAATCGGAGCCCTGCGTTGCGCCGGTGGACCCCAGGTATGTCGTCCGGCGAGGGCGGACGACGGCCCGACAGTTTTCCGCGCCACCCGGTTTCAGCCAAAAAATTGTCCGCGAATTACAACGCTGTAATTAGCCGCAACCCCTAGAACTCAGGGATGCAGCGGCGCCGGCGGCCGGCGTCGTCGTCTCGATTTGTAAGTTCCTTGAACCTCCTATAGAGTTCTTACTCGTTGGAACGCGAGGAAATGCCGATTGCGGCGGGGAATTGCGGGCAATACTGCGGACGTAGCTCAGCTGGTAGAGCACCACCTTGCCAAGGTGGATGTCGCGAGTTCGAATCTCGTCGTCCGCTCGCAGGACACTGTCACGGTATGGTTCTCCGGAATCCTATCTACACGGTGGGTTGGCCGAGAGGCGAGGCAGCGGCCTGCAAAGCCGTTTACACGGGTTCGAATCCCGTACCCACCTCGGTTAATACCCTGGCATCCGGTCTCGATCGGATGCAAGGGGCGATTGGCGCAGCGGTAGCGCGCTTCCCTGACACGGAAGAGGTCACTGGTTCGATCCCAGTATCGCCCACCAGAGCAAGGCAACTTGCTTGATGCAGCACCACCGGCCCAGCCGGCATGGACTAAAATGCGGACGTAGCTCAGCTGGTAGAGCACCACCTTGCCAAGGTGGATGTCGCGAGTTCGAATCTCGTCGTCCGCTCTCTTCATTACAACTCCACTCCGGATCCTTCCGGTTGCGGGCGATTGGCGCAGCGGTAGCGCGCTTCCCTGACACGGAAGAGGTCACTGGTTCGATCCCAGTATCGCCCACCACAAGAGCAGCTCCCCGGAGCTGCTTTTTTTGCGCCCTCGCGCTAACCCACCCCTCGTCCTTGGTCAACGGGCTTGGTCAACCGGCTTGGCCAACCGCCACCGGGACTGCTCCGAGGTGTCCGCTTCGCGGGAGCAGGAGCCGGGTCTTTGGACCCTTGCTCCGCGCCTAAGAACTTCTTTTACCCTGTGGGCGTACACCCTTGGCACCCCCGTGGCGTCCCGCTAGGGTAGAAAGTGCTAGGAGCGATCTGGCTCCGCGACCGAAGGGAGGTGCCCGTGGGTTTAATTGACGATCTAAAGGGCAAGGCTCAGCAAATCATTGGTGGCAACGAACAAGCCATCAAGGATGGAATCGAAAAGGCCGGCGACTTCGTCGACTCTAAGACCGGCGGAAAGCACGCCGACAAGATCGATTCCGTGCAGCGGGGCGCTTCCGACTTCGTGGACAAGGCGAACGCCCGGCCGAACACGGCCCCCGTCGCCGATGAGACTCCCGCTGCCGGTGAACCCCCCGTAACCGGGGAACCCCGCCAGCCAGGCCTCTGACCCAGATACGTCAGCGAGGTGCCGGTCCCGCCGAGAGGCGGCGCCGGCACCTCCGGCGTTTAACGGCATCTTTCGCCGCCGGCACCTGGCAGCAGCTGGCTGTTGAGCCGAACGGCACTTAACGAAGCAACGCGGGGTCAGTTTCAGCCCATCCGATGCATCAGGATGGGCTGAAACTGACCCCGCGTTGCTAAAGGTGGTGTCAGGAGGGTTCGTGGTTCTGACCCTCGCGGGCCAGGGCGGTGAGCCGCGAAACGGCGCGGAAGTACTTCTTCATGTAGCCGCCGGTCATCATTTCCTCGGTGAACAGCTGGTCGAACGGCACGCCGCTGGCCAGAATCGGCACGTCCTTGTCGTACAGCCGGTCCGCAAGCACCACGAAACGCAGTGCGACTGCCTGCTCGGTGATGGTGTGGACGTTCTTCCAGACGACGCCTTCGATGCCGTCCAGCATCTGCCGGTACCGGCTCGGGTGGACACCGGCCAGGTGGTTGATCAGCGTGCTGAACTCGTCGCGGGCCACCGTTTTGCCGTGGAACTCGTTCTGCATGTGGTGCGTCAGCTGCTCGTTCGGGAGCGGCTGCGGCGCGGCCGGCAGGCCACGGTGGCGGAAGTCCTCGCCGTCGATCCGGACGACGTCGAACTGGTCCGCCAGCACCTGGATTTCACGGGCGAAGTCGACGGCGGCGAAGCGTCCGTCGCCGAGCGACCCCGGCAGGGTGTTGGAGGTAGCCGCGAGCTTGACGCCGGCGTCGGCCAGTTCGCGCATGAGCCGGGACATCAGCACAGTGTCGCCCGGATCATCCAGCTCGAATTCATCAATGCAGACCAGCTTGTAGTGACTCAGCGCCTCGACCGTCTTGCGGAAGGAAAGCGCCCCGACCAGGTTCGTGTATTCCACGAACGTGCCGAAGGCCTTGGGCCCGGGGGCGGCGTGCCACAGCGAGGCGAGCAGGTGGGTCTTGCCGACGCCGAAGCCGCCGTCGAGGTAGATCCCGGCGCGGGACGTGTCCTTCTTGCCGAAGAGTCGCTTGAAGAGCCCGTCGCCGTCGCGGGCTCCGACGTTGGCCGCGAACCCCTCCAGCGCCCTGACCGCGTGTGCCTGGCTGGGCTGGGACGGATCCGGCCGGTAGCTGGAAAACGAAACCTCACCGAAGCGCGGCGACGGATAAAAACCGTTGAGGAGTTCATCCACTGAAACTGCCGGGGTGCGGGCGGTGAGCTGTTCGATCTGTACCAAGGTGGTCCGTTCTGCTGGTCTCTTGTCCCCAGACAGAATACCGGCAATGCGCGGACAGCTTGTCGGCAGGGCGGGACGGGTGGACAAGCACGTGACGAAGGCCATATTTCCGAGTGTGAACCCGGTGGAGCAATCCCGGCGGGGCGTGGCTAGGGTTGAACAAGACCCGGCGCCGCGTTTGAACCCTCGACGGCCCGGTCCCTGACCGTTCCAGTGAAAGGCCACCACCATGCCCTACCCCGTTGAGCAGAATGAGAAGTTCGCCGCCTACGCCCACCCCGAGCGGCTCGTGTCCACCGAATGGCTGGCTGCCGCGATCGACTCCGGCGCCCTCCAGAACGGCAAACTCGTGGTCGTCGAATCCGACGAGGACGTGCTGCTCTACGAGACCGGCCACATTCCCGGCGCGGTGAAGGTCGACTGGCACACGGACCTGAACGAGGAGATCACCCGCGACTACGTCGACGGCGCTGCCTTTGCCGCCCTCGCTGCGGCCAAGGGAATCTCCCGCGACAGCACCGTGGTCATCTACGGCGACAAATCAAACTGGTGGGCTGCGTACGCCCTCTGGGTCTTCGAGCTCTTCGGCCACGAGGACGTCCGGCTGCTCGACGGCGGCCGGGACAAGTGGATCGCAGAAGGCCGCGCGGTCACCACGGACCGGACCGTCACCAGCCCCGGCGAGTACCCCGTCGTCGAGCGCAACGACGCCCCGATCCGCGCTTTCAAGGAAGATGTGCTGGCCCACTTCGGCAAGCCGCTGATCGATGTCCGCTCGACCGAGGAATACACCGGCCAGCGCACCCACATGCCCGCCTACCCGGAGGAAGGCACCCTGCGCGGCGGACACATCCCCACCGCCGCCTCCATCCCCTGGGCCCGGGCGGCCGCCGAAGACGGAACCTACCGGTCCCGACCCGAACTCGAGGCGCTGTACCTGGACGAGGCCGGGCTGAAGGCAGGCGACGACGTCGTGGCGTACTGCCGCATCGGGGAACGGTCCAGCCACACCTGGTTCGCGCTCAAGTACCTGCTCGGCTTCGACTCGGTCCGGAACTACGACGGATCCTGGACCGAATGGGGAAATGCCGTCCGCGCCCCGATCGCCAAGGGCATCGAACGCGGCACGGTGCCGGCGACCAAGTAGCAACCGGCGCAGCGACCGGCGCCACCGGACGCCGATCGGGACACAATCGCCGCGCGTGCGTAAGCTGGAAGAGATGAATACTTCTGCCCTCCCCACCGCACTGGCGGAAATTGTTGATGACTTCCAGGCCGTCACGGAACCCGAACGGCTCCAACTGCTGCTCGAGTTCTCCCGTGAACTGCCGGAACTCCCGGACCGGCTCAAGGACCACCCGGAGCTCATGGAGCAGGTGGTGGAGTGCCAATCGCCGCTGTTCCTGGCGATTGAAACGGAACCGTCCGACGGCGGCGCGGCGGACAGCGTGCGGCTCTACTTCAAGGCGCCGCCCGAAGCCCCCACCACCCGCGGGTTCGCGAGTGTGCTGCACGAAGGCCTCGACGGGTTAAGCCCGGCCGAAATCCTGGCCGTCCCGGACGACATGCCGGAGCTGCTGGGCCTGACCCGGGCCATCACGCCGTTGCGGATGCGCGGGATGACAGCGATGCTGGGCCGGATCAAGCGCAAGGTTGCTGCCCTCCCGCAGCAGTCCTGACCGCCCGCCGGGCACCTGGCTGAGCAGACCACCGGATAAACCGGACAAAGGGTAACCGGACAATATGGCACGCAAACAGGCGTCACAGGGAACCCCGGCCACCGCGGTATTGGCGGCCGCCGGGGTTCCCTTCGTTACCCACCCCTACAGCCACGACCCGTCGGCTGCCAGCTACGGGCTGGAAGCGGCGGAGGTGCTCGGCGTCGATCCCGCCCGGGTGTTCAAAACCCTGATGGTCGACGTCGACGGGCGCCTCGCCGTCGGCGTCGTGCCGGTGAGCGGGAATCTGGACCTCAAGGCGATGGCGGCCGCGCTGGGCGGCAAGAAGGCCGCGATGGCCGACCCGGCAGCGGCCGAGCGCCGCACCGGCTATGTGCTGGGCGGCATTTCACCGCTGGGACAGCGGCAGCACTCCCCCACCGTTGTGGACGACAGCGCCCTGGGCCTGGCCACGATCCTGGTCTCGGGCGGGCGGCGCGGGCTGGACATCGAGTTAAGCCCGGCCGAACTGATCCGGCTCACCGGAGCGCAGACAGCGAGGATCGGCACCAGCCGGAACTAGTCCGTGCTCTCCCCCGGGCTGGGCTCGGCCGCGGGCGGCTGGTCCGGATTCGGCTGGTCCGGATTCGGCTTGCCGGGATTCGGGCGGGGCGCGAGCTGCTGCCCCAGCCAGGCTGTGACCAGCCGCTCCCAGCGCTCCGGGTCCACGTTCCATTCCTTGGTGTGCCGGGCGGTCTCAAACGTTTCGAAGGTGACCATCTCCGGGTTCTTCTCGGCCAGCGCAGCGGACGGGCCATAGGGGACGTACTCGTCGTCGACACTGTGGATGATCAGGGTCGGTGTCCGCAGTTCCACCGCCCGGGAAACCCAGTCCATCGCTTTGAGGTCCACGGGCGCGGCGAGGCCGGTCAGCCGCCGGCCCACCTTGTGGCTCATCATGAGCTGCCCGTAGCGGCCCACTGCTGAGGGAATCCGGTTGAGCTCGGCGTGGTGGGCCAGCACGTTCACCCAGTTGATGACCGGGGCGTCCAGCACCATGGCCCGGATGAGGGGGTGATAGCGGGACAGGTCGGCGGTCTGGAGGCAGATCGCCCCGCCCATGGACCAGCCGAAAAGCACCACTTCACTGGCGCCGTGCTCGAGGGCAAAAGCGATGGCCGCCTCGACGTCGCGCCATTCGGTGGAGCCCAGGCCATAGCGTCCGTCCTGCGCCGAGGGCGCCAGCCCGTCATTCCGGTAGGAGATCAGCAGGCTGGACATGCCCAGTTCCCGGGACGTTCGGACCGCCCGCAGGCATTCCTGCCGGCTCGCTCCGCGGCCGTGCACCATGATTGCCCAGATGCCGGACTCCTGCGGGGCACGGACCAGCCAAGCCGGCGCCGTTCCGCCGTCGACCTCGATCTCGACGTCTTCCGAGGGCAGGCCAATGCTGGCCGGGTCCGGGTGCGCCGCTCCGCTCCAGTAGCCGCGGCGGGCCGTGCTGAGGTCGCCGCTGTAAACGGCCTCGACTTCGCGCTGCACCGTGCGCTCCCCGGGCGCGTAGGACACGATCCGGCCGATCCGGGCGTGGCCCCGGCCGCCGTCGAAGAAGAAACCGTAGACGCCCTCCACCGTGGACTCGGGTGTGGCCGAAAGGATGATCTGCAGCCCTTGACCGTCCCGGATGACGGCGAGGACCTCCTGGTCCTCCTCCCTGACCCGGGAAGGAGTGATCACGCGGCGGGCGAAATAGAGGGCCAGGGCGGAGGAGCCGCCGGCCAGCAGGCCGGCCGCGGCGCTGCCGCCGATGATGCCGCCGAGGGCCCACTTGGCGCTGCCCTTGACCGAGACGTCGCTCGCGGAAGCGGCAACTTCGGCGGCGAGCGCCGCGGCCGCGCGGGCGGCCTTTCCACGGGAGGTGGAGAGCCGGTGCGGGTCCGGCAGGAGGCGCGGGGAGGATGCCATGGCACCATTCTTACCGAACTACCCGCCGACCGTGGCATCCGTAGCCGTCAGGGATCCCGGAAACGGTTCCTTAGTGCCGGCCCCAAGCCGTCGGCAAGGCAGGTCAGAAAGAAACAGGAAGGACAACAACGCGGCGACAGGCGTGCCCCGACGCCCGAATCCGTGCGGGCGGAACGGCGCACGACTAGGCTGGGGGCATGAGTGATCCAATCGTCATTTTGACAGAAGAGCCCCTGGGTGCGGACGACCGCGTCAACATCGAAACCCTGCTTGCCGGGGGTGATGCACCGCTGGTGGTCCTTGTTCCGGCCAGCACGGAACGGCACCTCCTGGTCGATTTCCTGGAGAACCTCTCCCTGCTGGAAATCTCCAAAGCCTTCCGTGAACTGACGGCACACGCCGACCCCGCCGAAGAACGCGCGGAGGCCGCCGAGACCCTGTCCGCCTCGCTGGCCGCCCTCGCCGGACTCGGCGGCGGCGTCACGGGCGAAATCGTCGAGGGCAAGGCCGTCGACGGAATGGTGACCAGAGTCAAGGAACTCGGTGCCGGGCAGGCGGTGGTGATCACCCGCCCGCACGCCGTGGCGGACACTTTCCACACTGACTGGGCCACCAAGGCCCAGGACAAACTGGGCCTGCCGGTCCTGCATCTGTACGCCGGATCGGGATTTATCGGGGACTCCTGAGCGTTATCGAGACTATGAGCATCTTTAGTAACAGGCCCAAAGTTTCCCCCGTCACGGTCCCCGGTACCGAGAGTACGGCCGGCCCCGCCGCCGGAAGCGTCTCCGGACCGGAGGGAGGGGCGCCCGCGGCCAAGACCGATGAACAGTGGCGCCAGGAACTGACGCCGGAGGAGTACCGTGTGCTCCGCCAGGCGGGTACCGAGCGGCCCTACACCGGCGAATACTGGGACACCCATACCGCTGGTGTCTATCAGTGCCGCGCGTGTGGCACCGAACTGTTTACCAGCCAGGAGAAGTTCGATTCTCACTGCGGCTGGCCCTCCTTCTGGGCCCCGCTGGCGGAGGGCACGGTCCGGTACATCCACGACCGTACGCTGGGTATGGAACGCGTCGAAGTCCGCTGCGCCACCTGCGATTCGCATCTTGGCCACGTCTTCGAAGGCGAAGGCTACGGAACGCCCACCGACCAGCGTTTCTGCATCAATTCCGTTTCACTCAAGCTGGTCTCCGCGGACGAGTCCGGCCAGTAGCCGCACGCTCGCGGGCAGCCGACCGGGCAGCGGCCGTCGACCCGCCACCGCCGGGGACCCCCGCCGGAGCCGCAACAGCGGCGCGGCGGGGGTCTTTTGCCGCCCCGTGGGGTGGCCGGACGTCCGGTAACCGCCGCACCACCCAGACCTGGTCCGCCAGCGCACCCCGTCCGCCGCTGGACCTGAGCCGGGCCGCACGGCCCACTTGCCACAGACTTTCTTATGCTCAGGCCAATTTTGCATTAGGGATTCTGTTTGCTTGCTACGCTCGGCATAGAAGCTGACGAGCCACGCTCCCAGTAAACAGAAAGGCGCCCGCTGACGATGACTACCACCGCTTTCACCACTACTGCCCCGATCTCCGCCAGCTCTCCGGAGTGGCTCGAGCTCAAGGCCGCTGCCACCGCCCTGCAGGCACTCCAGATCCAGGATGGTTCCGTCCCGGAGACGGCCGACCACGATGCCGCCGCTGGACATGTCCGCACCATCACGGCCTCGATCAGCGCCCTCGCCCCGGCCTTCCCGCACGACGGCGAGTACCTCGCCCGGCTCGTCACCGACTTCGGCCGCTGGGCAGACGGCGGCTTCGGCGTCCCCGACTTCCTCGACTCCCTGCAGGCGTTCCAGCCGCAGCAGCACCGGGTGAACGGCCTGCGGCACCTGGTGGTCTTCCCGATGTACACGCAGAACGGCAGCAGCAACCGCCTGGTCGAAGCCGTCCTGATCGAAGTCATCTGGCCCGAGTTCATCGCCGGCCTCGAGGGCGGCGAATACTCCAACAAGCTCTTCGTCCCGATCCGCTTCCTCGACTTCACCCCCGGCTACAACACCAACTCCGCGGTGCTGTTCCCCGAAACCGTCGCGGTACGCACCACCCCCACCTTCACCTGGGGCGCCATCTTCGCCGACCGCGAGGCTGCCCGCTTCCGCCGGGTGCTCCGGGCGGCTGCGGACATCACCTCCCTGCAGCTCCCTGACGACGCGGTCGCCCTGCTCGAGAACCAGGAGCTCACGCAGGAAACCTTCGTGATGTGGGACCTCATCCACGACCGCACCCACATGCGCGGGGACCTGCCGTTCGACCCGTTTATGATCAAGCAGCGCATGCCGTATTTCCTTTACTCCCTTGAGGAACTCCGCTGCGACCTGACCGCCTTCCGCGAATCCGTGAGGATCGAAAAGGACGAGGACGCCGACCCGGAGGCGCGCCGGCACGCCAAGCTTGTCCAGTACGCCGTCATCTTTGACCGGATTTTCCGCTTCGCCATCACCGGCAGCCGGGTCCGCAACTACGACGGCCTGGGCGGCCAGCTGCTTTTCGCCTGGATGCACCAGCACCACGTCCTGCACTGGACCGACAGCAAGCTCAGCATCGACTGGGACGAAGCCGCCGACGTCGTGGTTGAACTCGGCGCGAAGATCGAGGAGCTCTACTGGCGCTCGATTGACCGTCCGAAGATGGCCCACTGGCTGGCCGCCTATGAGCTGGTCTCCGGCACCCTGACGCCCAACCCGGCTTCCTTCTGGGCCAAGGGTCCGGATGCGCTGCCCCTCGCCGGCCCGCCGCGCGGCCTCACCGACCAGGTGCTCGACGACGAATTCCCGCTGTCCATGTTCTACGAGGCACTCGAAAAGAAGATGCGCGCCGTGATCGAGTCCACGGCCGGCATCACCGGAACATCCGACACGGGCTCCGCCGAAACGGCCAGCAACGCCATGAACGCCGGATGAACGCCGGACGCGTTCTGAACGTGGTGGTCACGGGCGGCAGCGGCCCTTCCGGGATCGCGGCCGCCCGCGCCCTCGCCAACGCCGGGCACACCGTGTTCACGGTCGGCTCGGACGGGCCCCGGATCGAGTCGGCCGCAGCGGAAGCCGGCGGCGGCGTCACGCCGCTGGTCTGCGACCTCGCCAGCCTGTCCGACGTCCGCTCACTGCACGCCGAAATCCACCGCAGGCTCGCCGGGTCGGACACTGCCGGATCAGAAACTGGCGGGACCGTCGACGGCGTCATCCACCTGGTCGGCGGCTGGCGTGGCGCCAAGGGCATCACGGATCAGAGCGACGAGGACTGGGAGTTCCTGGAACGCGGCGCCATCACCACGCTGCGGAACGTCACCCGGGTCTTCTACGACGATCTGGCGGCCTCGGACACCGGGCGCTTCGCCATGGTCTCCTCCACCGCCGTGGGCAAGCCGACGGCGGGCGGCGCCAGCTACGTGGCCGCCAAGGCCGCCGCCGAAGCCTGGACCCTCGCCGTCGCCGACGGCTTCCACGCCGGCCAGGCCGGCCGCAAGCAGGACCCGGTGGAACAGCGCAGCGCCGCCGTGATCTTCGTCGTGAAAGCCCTCGTCGATGCTGCCATGCGGGCGAAGTCGCCGGAACGCCGCTTCCCCGGATTTACTGACGTGGAGGACCTGGCCGCCGCCGCCGTCGGGTTGTTCAGCTCCCCCGCGGCGGAACTCAACGGCCAGCGGCTTCTGCCGGCCCCCCGGGCCGGAAACTAGAGCCGCGCCCTGCGGCCCGGCACTGAACTTGGCCCCGGACCTCTTTAGACTGAAAGCGTGAGCAAACCGATGACAAGCACAGTTGAATCTGCCCCTGCCAGCACGGCGGCGCGGCTCCACGATCCCTCCGTCCGCGGCTTCGCCTCGGACAACTACTCGGGCGTCCACCCGGAAGTGCTGGCAGCCCTGGCCGCCGCCAACGAGGGCCATCAGGTCTCCTACGGCGAGGACGACTACACCGCCCGGCTGCAGCAGCTGATGGAAGTGCACTTCGGCGGGGGGATCGAATGCTTCCCGGTCTTCAACGGCACCGGCGCCAACGTGCTCTCCCTGCAGTCCCTGCTGCCACGCTGGGGCGCCGTCGTCTGCGCTTCCACCGCCCACATCAACATGGACGAGAACGGTGCGCCGGAGCGGATCGGCGGCATCAAGCTGCTCCAGGTTCCCACCCAGGACGGCAAACTCACGCCTGCGCTGATCGACCGGGAAGCCTGGGGCTGGGGCGACGAGCACCGGGCCCAGCCGCTGGCCGTGTCCATCACGCAGACCACCGAGCTCGGCACCTGTTACACGCCGGAGGAAGTCCGGGCCATCGCGGAGCATGTCCATTCCAAGGGCATGAAGCTGCACATGGACGGCGCCCGGCTGGCCAATGCCGCCGCCCACCTGAACGTGCCGCTGCGGGCCTTCACCCGCGACGCCGGTGTGGACATTCTCTCCTTCGGCGGCACCAAGAACGGGCTGCTCTTCGGGGAGGTCGTGGTGGCACTGAACCCGGCGGCAGCCCAGGGGCTGGTCTACCTGCGCAAAATGAACATGCAGCTGGCCTCCAAGATGCGGTTTATGTCCGCCCAGTTCATCGCCCTGCTCGAAGGGGATCTGTGGCTGCGCTCCGCCTCGCACGCCAACGCCATGGCGTCCCGGCTTCGCGCCGGCGTCGAATCCATCCCCGGCGTCGAACTGAGCCAGAAGACCGAGTCCAACGGCGTGTTCGCGATCCTGCCGGCCGGCGTGGCGGACCGGCTGCGGGAGTCCTTCCGGTTCTACGACTGGAACGAGGCGGCCCGCGAGGTCCGCTGGATGTGCTCCTTCGACACCACCGAGGCTGACATTGATTCCTTCATCGCCGCGATCAAGCGCGAACTCGCTGCCGGCTGACCCCGCGGCAGGACGGCCGCCGTCGCCGCGCCCGGTGGAAGCCGGCCGGGGCAGCGGCGGCGAGCCTGCCGGGCTTGGGAGCGCCGCTTGCATAACCTTCCATTGTGAACGCACTCGATCAGGTTCCGGCAGATTTTATCTTTGCCCTGGGAACCCTGCGGCAAGCACGAACCCGCGGTGAACTGCGCCTCGAGGAGATCCCGGCACCCGCGCGGCTGGCGCCGTTCGCCGTCGCGCTCGGGGCGGAAGTCATCGTCCCCAACGAACCGGCCCCCGCGGCTGTCCACGGCCCGGCAGCCGCTGCGCTGGCACGGGCGTCCGGAAGCGAGGACATCGAACTGGCCACCGGCCGCTTCATTCTGCTGCACGATCCCGACGGGTCGGCGGTCTGGGAGGGTGAATTCCGGGTCGTCACCTACATCCGCGCCCAGCTGGAGCCGGAAATGGGCAACGACGAGTTGCTCGGCTCGGTCGCCTGGACCTGGCTCGTCGAAGCGCTGGAGGACCACGCCGCACCGTACCGCGCCGCCGGGGGCACCGCGACGCGCGTGCTGTCCGAAAGCTTCGGGACGCTGGCGGACCGGCCCAATTCCATCGACATTGAGCTCCGGGCATCCTGGACGCCGGCCACTCCGGACATCTCCTCCCATCTGGAAGCCTGGTCCGATATGGTCTGCACCTTTGCCGGCCTCCCGCCGCTGCCGGAAGGCGTCACCCCACTGCCGCGCTGGCGCCCCGGACAGCCCTGAGATGGCAGCCGACCGGGGACAACACCAGCGGGGCCATCCGCCGCGTTTTGGCGACGGCGCGGCCTGCAGCAACGTGTTGTCGGTAAACTGAAGTCATCATGACCCCTCATATTCCGGAAATCACCACGGCCGGCGCCGTCCAAAGCAACCCAGAGGCCGCTGACACCACAGCCCACATCGCGGTGGACGGCTTCGACAGCCTGGTCCCCGAGGTCATCGACCTCGATGCCCCCCGCGACGGCGTGCCGCTCGTCATTGAAACCCAGTCCGGCCTCGAACGCTGCGCTGCTGCACTCGCCGCCGGCCACGGCCCCGCCGGGGTGGACGCGGAACGCGCCTCCGGTTTCCGCTACGGCCAGCGCGCCTTCCTGGTCCAGATCCGCCGCGAAGGCTCAGGCACGTGGCTGATCGATCCGGAACCCTTCGGGAACCTGGACATCGTCAACGAGGCCCTGCGCGGCGTCGAATGGATCCTGCACGCGGCCAGCCAGGACCTGCCCTGCCTCTCGGAACTTGGCATGTGGCCTGACAAACTCTTTGACACCGAACTCGCCGCACGGCTCGCCGGCCTCCCACGCGTGGGCCTCGCCGCAGTGATCGAACAGCTCCTGGGCTTTGGCCTGGCGAAGGAGCATTCGGCCGCCGACTGGTCCACCCGGCCGCTGCCGGAGCCCTGGCTGCGCTACGCCGCCCTCGACGTCGAGGTCCTCACCGAACTGCGCGAGGAACTCATCGAGCTGCTCGTGGCCGACGGCAAGCTGGACTACGCCGAACAGGAATTCGCCGCCATCCTTGAGGCCGGCCAGGCGCCGCCCCGCGTGGACCCGTGGCGTAAAACCTCCGGGCTGCACCAGATCCGCGACCGGCGCCAACTGGCCGCGGTGCGCGAACTGTGGCTCGAGCGCGACTCGCTGGCACAAAAACGCGACGTCGCTCCCGGACGGTTGATCCCGGACTCCTCCCTCGTGGCCGCCGCCAAGGCCATGCCCGGCACCGTGCCGCAACTGCTCGGCACCAAGGGCTTCCACGGCCGCGCCGCCCAGCGTGAGGCGCCGCGCTGGCTGCGCTGCATCAGCACCGCCCGGTCCCTGGAGGACCTCCCGCCGCTGCACCTGCCCACGAACGCTCCGCCGCCGCCGCGCGTCTGGGCCGACCGGGACCCGGAGGCCGCCGCCCGGCTCGCCACCGCCCGGCCGCTGCTGCAGGCCAAGGCCGAGGAACTGAACATGCCGGTGGAGAACCTCCTGACGCCGGATTACCTCCGCCGCGTCTGCTGGCGCCCGCCGGTTGAGCCCAGCGAGGAAGGCATCGCCGAAGAACTGGCGAACCTCGGGGCCCGCCAGTGGCAGATCGAACTCGTCGCACCGCTGATCGCCAACGCGTTCCTGAACCCGCAGCCGTTGCCCGCCAAGGCAGCCAAGGCGGTTCCTGACGCAGCTGGAGCTGCCGCCGTGGCCGCAACGGCCGGGAGCCCGGCCGCAACTGCCGGCACGCTGGCCGCGCCGGCGGCACCGGATACGGCGCACTAGCCGCCGCTCCGGCTGCGGAACTCCCCACGACGGCGCGCCAGCGGACACCTTGCCAGCTAAGTTACTGACGAGTAACATGTTGTCTGATGTCGCCCGGCCCCGTGCCGCCCTGACTTTTGCGTCCTGGGCACGGAACCGGCACCCATGTCTCAATGAGGAGTACCACGTGAGCGAAGCCCCCAGCAGCGGACAACCAAGCAGCAGAAACTACAGCAGCGAAGAACAGAGCAGCCGCAAATTCAGCAGCGCGAATTCCCGCACTAGCCGCGAGGTCGTGTTCGTCGACGGCGTCCGTACCCCCTTCGGCCGCGCCGGCGAGAAGGGCATCTACGCCGGAACGCGGGCCGACGACCTGGTGGTTAAGTGCATCCGCGAACTGATGCGCCGCAACCCGTCGCTGCCGGCCGACCGGATCGACGAAGTCGCCATCGCCGCGACGACACAAACCGGCGACCAGGGCCTGACCATCGGCCGCACCGCAGCCCTGCTGGCCGGACTGCCCCGGAGCGTGCCGGGCTTCGCAATCGACCGGATGTGCGCCGGCGCCATGACGGCCGTGACCACCACGGCGAGCGGCATCGCCTTCGGCGCCTACGACGTCGTGATCGCCGGCGGCGTGGAACACATGGGCAACCACCCGATGGGTGCCGGTGCGGACCCCAACCCGCGCTTTATGGCCGAACGGATCGTGGACCCGGCCGCCCTGAACATGGGCAACACCGCCGAAAACCTGCACGACCGGTTCCCCGCCATCACCAAGGACCGGACGGATGCCTACGCCGTCGCTTCGCAGGACAAACTGGCCACCGCCTACGCCAGGGAGCAGATCCAGCCGGACCTCGTGCCGGTCGCGACGATGAAACCGGGCCGGGGCTGGACCGTGAACGCGGTGGACGAGCCGCCGCGCCCGGGCACGTCGGCGGCGGACCTCGCCGCGCTGAAGACCCCGTTCCGCGCGCACGGCCGGGTCACCGCCGGCAACGCCGCCGGGCTCAACGACGGCGCCACCGCCGCCCTGCTGGCCTCCGCCGACGCCGCCGAGGAACTTGGCCTGCCGGTCAGGATGCGCCTGGTCAGCTACGCCTTCGCCGGCGTCGAACCCGAAGTCATGGGCATCGGCCCGGTGCCGGCCACCGAAAAGGCCCTCCGGAACGCGGGTCTGGGCATCGACGACATCGGCCTGTTCGAAATCAACGAGGCCTTCGCCGTGCAGGTGCTCAGCTTCCTGGACCATTTCGGCATCGCCGACGACGACCCCCGGGTCAACCGCTACGGCGGGGCAATCGCCGTCGGGCACCCGCTCGCGTCGTCCGGCGTGCGGCTGATGAACCAGCTGGCCCGCCAGTTTGAGGAGGACCCGGCGGTCCGCTTCGGCATGACCACGATGTGCATCGGGCTGGGCATGGGCGCCACGGTGATCTGGGAGAACCCGCACCACGCCGACTACGGCCTCGCGTTTGACCCGGCCACCGGCCACTCCACCGTACAGCCCGCCGCCCCGGCCACGACCGGCCCCGCCACCACTACCGAGACTGGAGCCGCAGCATGAGCGCCGCCGATTTCCGCAAGCTTGCCGATCTCTTCCCGAACGAGACGGTCACCCATTCCTACGTCCAGGACTTCGAGCTGCCGGCGGTTGACGGCAAGAGTCCCGGCACCTTTGCCCTCGTCACGCTGGACAACGGTCTGGACCACTCCAAGCCCACCACCCTGGGACCGAACACGCTGGTCGAACTCGGCACCGTCCTGGAAGGACTCAAGGAGCGCGCCGCCCGCGGCGAGATCGTCGGGGTCGGGGTCACCGGCAAGCCCTACTTCCTGGTCGCCGGCGCCGACCTGTCCACGGTCAAGTCGATCAGCGGCCGCGAGCACGGGCTCTGGATGGCCCAGCTGGGCCACGACGTCTACGGCACCCTGGCAGACCTGGGAGTCCCCAGCTTCGCCTTCATCAACGGCCTCGCCCTGGGCGGCGGGCTGGAGATCGCCCTGCAGTCCACCTACCGCACGGTGTCCACCGGCGCCGGCGCGCTGGCCCTGCCCGAGGCGTTCCTTGGCCTCATCCCGGGCTGGGGCGGCGTATACATCCTGCCGCGCCTGATCGGCCCGGAAAACGCCGTCAAGGTGATGATTGAAAACCCGCTCAGCAACAACCGCACCCTCACCGGGCCGCAGGCGTTCGGGCTGGGCGTCGCGGACGCCCTGTTCGAACCGGCCGACTTCGTCGAGCAGTCCGTCGCCTGGGCCGCGCGGGTCATCGCCGGCGCCGTCACCCCGGACCGCGCCAACGCCGTCGATCCCGCCGCCCCGGAGGTCGCGGCCCGCTGGGCCGCCGCCGTCGCTGCCGGCCGGGCCTTCGTGGAGGCAAAGACCTCCAACGCCTCCCCCGCGCCGGCCAAGGTCCTGGACGTGCTGGAAGCCAACCGCACGCTGACGCAGGCGCAGTCCGCGGAACTGGAATGCGAGACGCTCGCGGACCTGATGCAGACCGACGAGTTCCGCTCCACCGTCTACGCCTTCCTGGACCTCGTGCAGCGCCGGTCCAAGCGCCCCGCCGGCGCCCCGGACCGCAAGCTGGCACGCCCGGTGAACAAGATCGGCGTCGTGGGCGCCGGTCTGATGGCCGGCCAGCTCGCCCTGCTTTTCGCCCGCCAGCTCAAGGTGCCCGTGGTGCTGACCGACATCGACCAGGCCCGCGTGGACAAGGGCGTGGGCTACGTGCACGCCGAGGTGGACAAGCTGCTGTCAAAGGGCCGGATCAGCCCCGACGCCGCCCACCGGACCCGGGCGCTGGTCACGGGATCGGTGTCCAAGGAAGCCTTCGCCGACGCCGACTTCGTCATCGAGGCGGTCTTCGAGGAGCTCAACGTCAAGAAGCAGGTCTTCAAAGAGGTCGAGGCCATCGTTTCGCCCGAGTGCATCCTCGCCACCAACACCTCCTCGCTGTCCGTCACGGAGATGGCCGAAGACCTGGAGCGTCCGGAGCGCCTGGTCGGCTTCCACTTCTTCAACCCCGTGGCCGTGATGCCGCTGCTGGAGATCGTGCGCGCGCCGAAGACCGACGACGCCGTGCTCGCCACCGCGTTCGAGCTCGCCAAGGGGCTCAAGAAGTCCGCCGTGCTGGTCAAGGATGCCCCCGCGTTCGTGGTCAACCGCCTCCTGCTGCGCCTGATGGGCGAAGTGACGGCAGCGTTCGACGAGGGCACCCCCGCCGAAGTCGCGGACAACGCGCTGCGCCCGATGGGCCTGCCGATGACGCCGTTTGTGCTGGGCGCCATGGTGGGGCTGCCGGTGGCCCAGCATGTCCAGGAATCCCTGCATGCGGCGTTCCCGGACCGTTTCACCGTCTCGCAGAACCTGCAGAAGCTCATCGACAACGGCGTGAAATCCATCTGGGCCCTGCAGAACGGGGCGCCGGAAACGGGCCCGGACGGCAAACCGTTCATCCCCGCCGAAACCCTGGCGCTGCTGTCCTTTGGCACCACACCCTCCACCGGCGAGGAGGTGCTGCGCCGCACGCAGGACGCCCTGGCCGAGGAAATCGGACTCATGCTGGACGAAGGCGTCGTGGCAGGCCCGGAGGACATCGACCTCTGCATGATCCTCGGCGCGGGCTGGCCAATGTTCCTCGGCGGCATCACCCCGTACCTGGACCGGGTGGGCGCCTCCGAGCGGGTCACCGGCAGGAAGTTCCTGGCGCCCGGCGCCGCGTCCGCTCCCGCCGCCTGAGCAATCCTGGCATCGGCTGGCGCCGCTGTCCGCACTTGGGCCCGGGTGCGGGCGGCGGCGCCGCCGTGTCAGGGTGCGGTCCGGCGGTCAGGGCCCGGACTAGAACAGGGCGACCTTCGGCGTGCGCGGGAACAGCCCGTCGAGTTCGGCAAGGTCCGCGGCGCTGGGGATCCAAGCGACCGCTGCGGCGTTCTGCCGGACCTGTTCGGGCCGGGTGGCGCCGGCGATGACGCTGCTGACCGAGGGCTGGGCCGCGAGCCAGGAGAACGCCACCTGGATCTCGTTCAGGCCCCGCTCGGCGGCGAAGGCGCTGAAGCCTGCCAGCTGGTCCCAGTCGGCGTCGTGGACCAGGTTGGTGCGGGTGTGGCTGAGGCGCGAGCCCTCAGGAGCGGTGTCCTTGGCATATTTGCCGGTCAGCAGCCCGTTGGCGAGCGGAAAGTACGGCAGCACGCCCAGGCCGTAGGCTTCGGCGGCGGGCGTGACCTCGAGTTCGGCGCGGCGGTCCAGCAGGTTGTAGTGGTTCTGGCTGGAGACGAAGCGGGCTCCGCCGCGGGCGCGGGCCACGAATTCGGCTTCGGCGATCTGCCAGCCGGCCCGGTTGGAGTGGCCGATGTAGCGGACCTTGCCGCTGGTGACGAGCTCGTCCAGGGCGGCGAGGGTTTCCTCGATCGGGGTAAGCGGGTCGGGGGTGTGGAACTGGTAGAGGTCGATCCAGTCCGTCCCGAGCCGGCGCAGCGAGGCTTCCGCGGCCTTGATGATGTAGCGGCGGGAGCCGCGGGCGCCGAAGTCGTTGCCGTTGGCGCCGCTCATGTCCATGCCGAACTTGGTGCCGATGACGGCGTCGTCGCGGCGGCCCTGCAGGGCCTTGCCCAGCATTGTCTCGCTGAGGCCGCGCTCCCGGCCGTACGCGTCGGCGACGTCGAAGAAGGTGATTCCGGCGTCGAGGGCGGCATGCACGACGGCGTCGGTGCCCTGCTGCGACTCGGTCGCCGTATTGGCCCGGCCCAGGTTGTTGCAGCCCAGCCCGACGACGGAGACGGTCAGTCCGGAATTTCCTACGCGGCGGTATTCAGTCATGGGATTCAGCCTATAACGGCCGGCCGCGGCTCCCGGGCAGGCCCGCACGCCGCCCTCCGCCCCCACCGGCGGATGGCGGATAGCGGCCGGACACAGGACTGCCCCCGTCACCGCTGCAGCGGTGACGGGGGCAGGTGTCGCTTCGGGGCGACCGGGAACCCGACGTACGTAACGGGTCAGCGCACCGGCTCGACGACGTCGGCCGTGCTGTCCTGGGCGGCGGGAACGGGTCCGGCCGTCCTGGCTGCCGGAACGGCGAGGACCGCCACGACGCCGACGGCGGCGGCAATGGCCCAGATGGAGAAGTTGACGAAGTTACCCAGCGATGCCGCGACCAAAACCCCGCCGCCGGAGATGGCGAGGACGGCGCCGATGCGTCCCACACCCAGCGTGATACCCAGGGCCGTGGCACGCGTCGCTGCCGAATAGTAGGTCGCCACGAAGCCGTTGATCAGGATCTGCGCCCCGACGGAACCGAAGCCGACCACGGCCACCAGCAGGTACATCGCCGGAAGCGGCGCGATGCCCGAACCCATGATGAGCAGCGCGGTCCCGGAGCAGACGAAGGAAACCGCGGTGATGATGCGGGGCCCGAACTTGTCCGCCAGCCGGGAGGAAACGATGACGCCGACGACGGCCCCGATGTTCACGGTGAGCAGGAAGCTCAGGGAGGAGGCGAGGGAGTAGTTGGCGAGCACCATCAGCTGCGGGAGCCAGGTGTTCAGTCCGTAGACGAGGATCTGGCCGCAGATCCCTGCCAGCGAGAACAGCACGGTGGCAGCCAGCAGCCGGCCGGTGAGCAGGGTCCGGAACCGGCCGTGCTCCTTGAGCCGGACGCTGTCGGCCACGGCCGGCGCCAGCGGTTCCAGGCCATAGTCGGCGATCAGTACTTCAGCCTCGGCGCGGCGTCCGCGGGCGGCCAGGAAGGCGGGAGACTCCGGCAGGAACCTGAACAGGAACGGCAGGACGAGGACCAGGGGAAGGCCGCCGATGGCGAGCATGCCGCGGAAGCCGATGGACGACATCAGGGCCAGGGCCAGCAGTGCCGCCATGATGCCGCCCACGGCGTAGCCCGAGAACATCAGGGCGTTGTTGAAGTTCCGCCGGTGGGACTTGGAGAACTCGACGGTGAGGGCGATCGCCGTCGGAATGACGCCGCCGAGGCCGAGTCCCGCCAGGAAGCGGAAGGTGCCGAAGAGTTCCTGCGTGGGCGCCCAGGCGGTGAGCAGCATCAGGAGCGAGAAGAAGGCGATGGAGCCCATCAGGACCCGCCGGCGGCCGAGGATGTCGGTAAGGTAGCCGATCAGGATGGCGCCGATGAACATTCCCGCCAGCGCGTAGCTGCCGATGGCGCCGGTCTGGACCGGGGTCAGGCCCCAGTCCTGGTAGGCCAGCAGCTTGGGGACGATCGCCCCGTAAACCACGAGGTCATAGCCGTCAAAAACAATGGCAACGAAGCACAGGAAGATGACGGCGGCAGCGGATTTCCGAGGGCGGGATACAGCGGGCGGGGATTGACCAAGCATGGGAACTCCAAGCGGTTACGCCACTGCTTTGTGGCGGCTGATGGGTGCGGGAGGGGAAGCAGGAAAGTGGTGGGTGTGTGATGCAACCCACAATTCAATGTAACATAGTCCTGTTGTTCGTCAAGTTATTTGTTACATCTCGTTCCCGAAGCCCAGGAGTCCATATGGCGGAGACCCCGCGTTCACTCGTCCTGAACCTTTTCGGCGACTATCTCCGTTACGCCGGCGGCGAGGCCAAGCTCGGCGAGCTGACTGAACTTATGACCGCCTTCGGCCTGGAGCCGGCCACCATCAGGGTGAGCATGTCGCGGCTCAGGAAGGAAGGCTGGTTCTCCACCCGGAAGGACGGCCGGGAGACGGTCTATACCCTCAGCGGCCGCATGCTGGACGTGCTCACCGAGGGCCGTGCGCGGATTTTCCGCCGCCGGCAGGACCCGTGGACCGGCCGCTGGACCATGGTGATCTACCAGGTGCCGGAGTCCGACCGCGCCGTCCGCGAACAGCTCCGCAAACAGCTGGCCTGGACGGGTTTCGGGCAGCTCTCCCCCTCGACCTGGCTGGCTCCGCACGACCTCTCCGTCGAGGCAAAGGAGCTCGGCGCCCGGCATGAGTGCGCGCGGGTTGATGTCCTCTGGTGCGGCTCGGACGACGCCGCCGCGGCCCGCGACCTGGCCCTGCGGTGCTGGGACCTGGAAACCCTCGGCCGGGACTACCGGGCCTTCCTCAGCAGCTATGGACAGCTGGACGATGTGCAGGGAAACCTGAACAAGGACGGACGCCAGGCCCTGGTGGAACGCACCCGGCTGATCAACGATTTCCGGCGCTTCCCCTTCCGGGATCCCGAGCTGCCGGAACCACTGCAGCCGGAGAACTGGCCGGCGCCGGCGGCCTTCAGCCTCTTCCGGCGCGTCCACGAGCAGCTCGGCCCGCAGGCAAACGCCTACGTGGCGGACGTGATCGGAAAGCCACTCCAGCTGCCCGCGACGCTCTACATGTAACAAAAACTTGACGTTCCACAATTTATAGCAACATAATGGTTCTGAGACGTAGCACACGTCCTCCCCCAAATCTCTAGAAGGTGGCATCGATGGCACTTCGCGTAGCCTGCATTGGCGGCGGTCCCGGCGGACTGTTCTTCTCAACTTTGTTCAAGCAGACCGTTCCCGACGCCGACGTGGTGCTCTTTGAGCGCAACCAGGCCAAGGACGCCTTCGGCTTCGGTGTCGTCTTCTCCGACGCAACGCTGCGCCGGATCAACGACGCCGATCCCGTCGTCCTGAACGGCCTTCGGGACTACGGAACACACTGGGACGACATCGAGGTCTGGCTCAAAGGCGAACAGAAGTCCTTCACCGGCAACGGCATGGCCGCCATCAACCGCAAAACCCTGCTCCAGCTGATGCAGGACCGCGCAACGGACGCCGGCGTCGACCTGCGCTTTGGCGAGTACGTACCCGACCTGGCCGCCCTCGAAGGCTTTGACGTGATCGTCGGCGCGGACGGCGCCAACTCCTCGACCCGCGAGCAGCTCGGCGAGGGCCTGGGCCACACCGCGGAAACCGCCACGGCCAAGTTCATCTGGTTCGGCACCAGCCACCGGTTCAAGGGCATGACCTTTGTCCACCGCAAGAGCGAATTCGGCAACTTCGCAGTCCACGGCTACCCGATCAGCGATGAGCTCAGCACCTTCATCGTCGAAACCGACGAAGACACCTGGCGCCGCGCCGGGCTCGACGAATTCGATGTCAGCCAGCCTCCGGGGCCGTCCGACCTGAAGACCCAGCGGTTCCTTGAGAAGCTCTTCGCCGAGGATATCGCCGGCGAACCGCTCGTGGCCAACAACTCCCGCTGGGCCAATTTCCGCACCCGCCGCACCCGCTCCTGGCACAAGGGCAACGTGGTCCTGCTCGGCGACGCGGTCCACACCGCGCACTTCTCGGTCGGGTCCGGCACGAAGATGGCGATGGAGGACGCGATTTCCCTGGTCCGCGAAATCGCCGGCCACCAGGATGACCTCGAGCTCGCCTTCACCAACTACGAGGCCGAGCGCCAGCCGCAGGTCGCCAAGATCCAGAACCAGGCCCGCGGCGGCCTGAGCTGGTGGGAACACTTCGCCCGGTACTACGACTCCTTCGAACCCACCCAGTTCACCTTCCACTTCTTCTCCCGCAGCATTGACATCGACAAGATCCGCCAGCGCGACGCCGGCCTGGTCGCCGCCGTCGAGGCCGACTGGCTGCAGCGCCACGGCGCCGAGCCGCTGGACACCCCGCTGACCGCCGGCAGCGTCCGGTTCACCGGACGGCTGCTGTCCCTGACGCACGACGGCGGAAAGCCGGCCCTGAGCGGGCCGGGCGGCAGCATCGCGCTGACCACCGACCCGGCCGCCGCCGGCGACACAACCGGCCTGCTGGTCACCGCCCCCGACAGCGAGGAGGGCCTCGCAGCGTCCTTCCGGGAGCTGCCGGCCCGCGCTGCCGCCGTCGTCATCCAGGGCGGAACGCCGTTCACCCGCACCCTGCTCTCCGAGGAAGTCCGGCTCGGCCGGGGCCTCACCAGCGTCGTCGTGGACGACCGCGACGCCGTGTCCGCCCTGACCCAGGTGCTGTCCGGCCGGACCGACGCCGTGGCCACCGCAGCCCGGGAGACAACCGATGCATAGCCTGGACCCGCTCTTCGCGCCCCGCGGCATCATCGTCGTCGGCGCCTCCGCCAGCCCGGAGAAACTCGGCGCCGTCATGTCCCAGTCGCTCTCCAGTTACCCGGCTCCGCTGGCGCTGGTGAACGGCCGCGGCGGGACCGGCATGCACGCCAGCATCGCCGACGCCGCAGCTTCCATCCCCGGCGCCCTGGACCTGGCCGTGCTGTGTGTGCCGGCCGCCGCCACCGCCCGGGCGCTGCGCGACAGCGCCGCCGCCGGGGCCACCGCCGCCCTCGTCTGCGCCGGCGGCTTCGCCGAAGCCGGCGGCCCCGGCGTCGAGTTCGCCCGCCAGGTCGCGGACGCCGTCCGGGACACCGGGATCCGCCTGCTCGGCCCCAACACCTCCGGCTTCTTCGTCCCGCACCGGAGCCTGCGCGCCAGCTTCGTGCCCGGCGTCGCCACCCTGGAGCCCGGCCCGGTCGCCGTCGTGGCAGCCAGCGGCGGCGTCAACCACGTCCTCGCCTTCCACCTGCAGCGGGCCGGGGTGGGCGTCAGCCTCGCCGTGGGCATCGGTGCGGGCACGGACATCACCGCACCCGACGTCCTGGACTACGTGATCTCCGATCCGCACACCAAGGCGGTGGCGCTGCACCTGGAAACCGTCGCCGACGGCCCGGCACTGGTCGACGCGGTCGCCCGGCTGAGTGCCGTCAAGCCGGTGGTCGCCCTGGTTGTCGGCCGCAACGACGTCTCCGAGTTCGCCCAGTCGCACACCGGCGCCCTGGCCACGTCCTGGCGCACTACCCGGGCGGTCCTGAAGCAGGCCGGCGCCGTGATCGTCGACGACGAAAACCAGCTGGTTGCCGCCGTCACCGCCCTGGCCGGACAACGGCTTGCCCCGGCCGCCGACCCCGGTGTCGGACTCATCACCGGACAGGCCGGGCCCGGGCTGCTGATCGCCGATGCGCTGCACAGCGCCGGCGTGGCCCTCCCCCGCCTGGCCCCGGCCAGCCAGGACACCATCGGTGCGCTGCTGCCGCCGCTGACGTTCCAGGCCAACCCCGTGGACACCGGCCGTCCCGGCCCCGGCTACGAGAAGATCGTGGCTGCCGTGGCCGCCGACCCGTCCATCGACGTCGTCGCGGTCTACGGGCTGACCGAGCCGGTCGCGGACCTCCCGGCGTCCGTGGCCGCCTCCGGCGCCGCCGGAACCATGCCGATCCTGATCGGCGTGGACGGCCCGGACAGCGACCTGGAACGCGCCGCAAAATCCGCCCGGCAGCACGGACTGCCCCTGATCAGCGGACCAACCGCCCTCGCCCACGGCATCACCGCCCTGGTGGAGGACGCGCGCGGGCAGTTCCAGCGGGCACAGGCTCCCGCCCGAACCTGTCCGTGGCCGGAACTGCGGGGCCCGTGGGATGAGGTCCGGTCCAAGGACCTCCTCGGCGCCCTGGGCGTCGCCACGCCGCCGCGCCGGCGCTGCGGTACCCGTGACGCTGCCCACGAGGCCCTCGCGGAACTCGGCGGCCCGGTTGCGGTCAAACTGCTCGACGCCGCCGTGCTGCACAAGACGGACATTGGCGGGGTCTACCTCGGCGTGGACTCCCCTGCGGCCCTGGACCGTGCGCTCGATGGACTCGAAGCCGCCGGCGCCCGCGAATTCCTGCTCGAATCGATGGCGGCGGCCGGCGTCGACCTGGTGGTCGGCGCACGCCGCGACCCGGTCTTCGGCCCGATCATCGTCCTTGGCCTGGGCGGGACGGCCGCTGAAGTTTTCGCCGACATCTCCATCCGCTCCGCGCCGCTGTCGGTCCGCGTTGCCGAGGGTATGCCCGGCGAGCTGGCCGCCCGTGAACTGCTGTACGGGTTCCGCTCCGGACCGGTGCTGCAGACCACCGAACTGGCCGTCATCCTGGCCCGGCTCGGTGACGCTTTGTGCTCCAATGAGGAGATAGCCGAAATCGAAATCAACCCCCTGCGCCTGACCCACCACGGTCTCGTGGCGCTGGATGCAGTCGTGCTCAATGTCGAGGAGGACATTCAATGACCAGCCACACAAGTGAAGGCACCGTCGCCTGGCCGGCAGACCTCGCGGCCGGGTTCCGCCACAAAGGCTACTGGGAAGACCGCCCGCTGGGCGCCTACCTGCTCGACGCGGCGGACCGGCTGCCGGAGAAGACCGCCGTCGTCGACGGCGACGCCCGGCTGAGCTACGCCGAACTCGCCAACCGCGTGGATGCGGCCGCCGAACGGCTGCTGCAGCTGGGGTTGAAAGCCGACGACCGGATCATGGTCCAGCTGCCCAACGGCTGGCAGTTCACGGTGCTTACCCTGGCCTGCTTCCGGGCCGGCATCATCCCGGTGATGGCCCTTCCGGCCCACCGCAAGTACGAGCTGTCCTTCCTGACCGGGCTCTCCGAGGCCCGGGCGATCGCCGTTCCGGACGCCATCAAGGACTTTGACCACCAGGGACTGGCCGAGGAGCTTGCTGCCACGGTCCCCTCACTCGAGCTCATCCTGGTGTCCGGCGCGGCGAATCCCGGCAACCCCCGGCTCGAGGACATCCTCGCCCCCGGAACCGAGGTCGCGGCTGCCCGCGCACGGCTGGATGCGGCGGCACCTTCAGCGGACAGCCCGGCCCTGTTCCTCCTCTCCGGCGGCACCACCGGCCTGCCCAAACTCATCACCCGGACGCACAACGACTACGCCTACAACATCAGGGAAACCTCCCGCGTCACGGCAGTCACCGAGGACACCGTCTACCTGGGCACGCTGCCGGCGAGCCACAACTTTCCGCTGGCGTGCCCTGGCATCCTCGGCATCCTGTACGCCGGCGGCCGGGTCGTGATGTTGCCCAGCCCCGAGCCGCGGAGGGCGTTCGCCACCATTGAACGTGAACGGGTCACGCTGTCCACTGCTGTCCCCGCCGTGGCCCAGCGCTGGATCGAATACGCGCAGGAGACCGGTTCCGGGCAGCTCGCCAGCCTCGAAGTGCTGCAGGTCGGCGGCTCCCGGCTGCCGGACGAAATCGCACACAAGGTGCAGCCCGTCCTCGGCGCCACCCTGCAACAGGTCTTCGGGATGGCGGAGGGCCTGATCAATACCACCCGGCTGGACGATCCCGAAGAGGTTATCTGCACCACCCAGGGCCGTCCCGTGTCCGAGGCTGACGAGGTCCGGATCGTGGACGAAGCCGGCGTGGATCTTCCCGACGGCGTTCCCGGCTCCATCCTGACCCGCGGACCGTATACGCCGCGGGGCTACTACCGTGCGCCGGACGCCAATGCCCGCGCGTTCACTCCCGACGGGTGGTATGCCAGCGGCGACATCGTCGAGCGCCGTCCGGACGGAAACCTGATTGTCCAGGGCCGCGACAAGGACATGATCAACCGCGGCGGCGAGAAGATCTCGGCTGAGGAGATCGAGAGCCTGGTCTACCGGATCGAGGATGTCACGATGGCGGCCGCGGTCTCCATGCCCGACCCCGTCCTTGGTGAACGGCTCTGCCTCTACATCACGGTGAAGCCGGGAACTGAAGTCACGCTGGAACACATCCAGGAGCTCCTGCGGGAGACCGGCGTGGCAGCGTTCAAGATCCCGGAGCGCCTGGTGGTAGTCGATGAGCTCCCGGTCACCAAGGTGGGCAAGATCAACAAGAAGGACCTGCGGGCCGACATTGCCCGGCGCCTTGCCGGCACCGGGGTCCACGCCGGCTAGCTGGTCGGCCGCTGTCGACTCGCCCGGCGTCCTAGCTGACGACGGGCGAGTCGATGTGGATCTCGCGCCCGATGAGGTCCGAGACGAACGCGTTCGAAGGCCCGGCGAGCTGCCGGTGGATTTGCTCGAAGAGCGTGAAGGCAGCGTCGCCCGGCCAGTCTGCGGGCTGCAGTTCGGCGGGAAGGAACGGGTCCCGGAACGGGAAGCGCCGGAAGTCCGAAATCAGCTGGATCCGTTCGGCCAGGGCCTGGCTGCCCGGTTTGGCGGCATTGGCGGCGGGGTCATTGAGGGGCGAGTAGCTGGCGATGAAGCGCTTGTAGTCGGCGGTGAGCTGCGAAAGGTCCCAGCAGCGCGCCGCCAGGTTGCGGTCCGCGTCCGGATCCCCGGTCCCGCACCACAGAACGTCGACGGTGGCGGACGGGTAGTCGGCGGCGAGTTGGTGGGCCGCGTCGAGGAGGTCATGGGGGGCCACCCAGGTCGAGGTGGACAGCTGGCCGAAGCCGTGCCAGGAAAGGTCCTTGCGGAGCTGCTCCCGCAGGGACCTTTCCGTTTCGGGCACCTGGTAGATCACCATGGTCCACCGGCCCTGCCAGGACACCTGCCGCCGGTCGAAGATCCGCACCCGCCCTTCGTTCAGGACGTGGAGCATCTTCTCCGTCAGTTCATAGACAGTCTCGCGCTGCTGCCGGCGGGTCGTGAACCAGCCTTCCTTCTTCAGCCGGGACATGCTGACGCGCACGGTGGCGGGCTCCACGCCGAAGACCGCAAGGAGGCTGGTCATGTCGCCGAGCTTGATTTCGGCGCCCGCGTAGCGGAGGTAGTCCCCGAACAAGTCGAGGATGATGGAACGGGGCTTCATGGACGCAAGGCCCTTCCGGTTGGTGGCATCCGTAGCCTAACCCGCAGGGCGCCTATCCTGCGGGCAGTTCCAGCCCGTGTTCGTCCAGGGCATCCTCGAGCTGCGCCAGGGTCCGCGGGCCCATGCCGTGCATCCGGCCGAGCGCCCGGCCGCCAAGCGCCACCACCTGCTCGAGGGTCTCGACTCCGGCGTGGGCGAGCGCCCGGCGGGCGGGGGCTGCGATCCCCCGGGGCAGCGGGGTCCGGCCTGGTTCAACGGATTGCGGTGCCATACGGAATACCTTCCAGTCTGGGTCCCCAAAAAAATGATGTGAACGGTGCAGGTGGAACAGCCTTGGAACTACAGGGTGAAGCTGTTTGCAGGCTTCGGGGAATGCTTGAGCTTGAAGGACGTCTCGCCGAAGGCTGCGGCGCCGATGCTCAGTTTGGTGAAATCGAGATCTTCGCCGCGGATGCAGACCTTGACCGCGTTGACTGCCTTATTGACGTCCGGGGTGAGGATGAAAATGTTGAGCTTGGAATCGGAGAACTCGGAGCGGTCCACGATGCCGAGCCCGCGCCAGGCCAGGTGGCTGATCAGCGCATCCTTGGCCTTTTCCTCGAGGTAGCGGTCGCGGTCCGTTCCGTCTTTGGTCTTCAGGGCGTACTGGGCCACGACCCAGAACTGCTCGTCCTCGGGGATTTCGGCAAAGCCGTCTTCGGCGCACTGCACGGCGAAGGCGTCCATCAGCCCTTCGGCGGCTGCCGCATCGGCGACGTCGGTCTCATCGGTTTTGCTCTGGTGCCCAACGACTCCGTGGTTCATCACGAACTGGCTGTAATCCTCGTCAAACCAGCCCTCCCTGAATTCAAGGACCCCTTCGTCGTTGCGTTTGTAAACCCGGATAATACCGCTCATGCCCGTCCTCTCTTGAACCATTCGCGGTCTGCGCCGTCGAACGGTGGCTGTTGTGCCTTCACGGCCTGGTAAAGCTCGTCCGACGCCGCCCTGATCCGGTCCACCACGGCTGCGGGGTAGTCCATCTCGATCCGGTGCTCCGCGAACTCGTCCTCATCGTCCACGTACACGCCGCGGTCCACGGTCCGGATCACATCCAGGTCCATGTCGACCAGGTGGAACTCGGTGACGCCCGGCCGGATCGTTGTCCAGCCGTGGCCGGTCGCGAGATCCACGTAGACCTGGACGCCCGCCGGATGGGCCTCGTCGTAAAAAGTGGCCACGTACTCGCCGGAGCGCGGGACCAGCAGCACGGCGTCGGATTCTGCGTAGAACGCCGCACCCGGGCGGGAGCAGAACTCGTTGGTGCCCTGGAAAATCCACCAGCCGTGGGCGTCCTCGCCCAGATAGGTTCCGGGCACCACCCAGTGGGCCTTGCCGTTCCATTTCCGGTTCCGGGAGACCACGAGGTCTCCCGGTGCCAGTCCATCGGGGATCCTCACAGAATCGGCAGGCTGCCCGTGCTGGGGTGCGACTGGCCAGGGAGCGGCCGTGCGAACGGGACCTTGGTCCCCAGGACCTGCGCCACCACATCGTGGGTGATCTGCTGCGCGGTCAAACCGACCCGCTCCAGCACCTGCTTGCGGGACCCGTGGTCCAGGAACTCCACCGGGAGGCCGACCTCGTTGAGTGCGGTGTCAACGCCGGCGGCCCGCATTTCCTGGCGGATCCGGGACCCGACGCCGCCGGCGCGGACGCCGTCCTCGATGCAGATGACAAGGCGGTGGTGGGAGGCGAGGGCGATGATCGACTTCCGGACCGGCAGCAGCCAGCGGGGATCCACGACGGTGGAACTGATGCCCTGCGCGCCGAGCCGGTTGGACACGTCCAGCGCGAGTTCGGACATGGATCCGACGCTGACGATCAGCACATCGTTTTCGCTTGAGCCGGCCGGGCGGCGCGCCAGCACATCCACGCCGTCGCTGAGCCGTTCGAGGGCCTCGACCTCGGCTCCCACGCTGCCCTTGGAGTAACGGATCACACTGGGGGCGTCCTCGATGGCGACCGCTTCGCGCAGTTCCTCGCGCAGCCGGGTGGCGTCGCGGGGCGCCGCGAGGTGCAGCCCGGGAACAATCTGGACCATGGCCATGTCCCACATCCCGTGGTGGCTGGCGCCATCGGGTCCGGTGACACCGGCACGGTCCAGCACAATGGTGACGCCGGCCTTATGCAGCGCGACGTCCATCAGCAGTTGGTCGAAGGCGCGGTTCAGGAACGTCGCGTAGACCGCGACGACGGGGTGCAGTCCCCCGAACGCCATGCCGGCGGCAGAGGTGAGGGCGTGCTGTTCGGCGATGCCGACGTCGAACACCCGCTCCGGGTGCCGCGCGGCGAACTTGTGCAGCCCGACGGGGATGAGCATGGCGCCGGTGATCCCGACGATGTCCTTGCGTTCGTCCGCGATGTCGGCGATCTCATCGGCGAAGACGGCGGTCCAGGACTTCGCGCCGCCGGCCTCGGTGGGTTCGCCGGTTTCCGGGTCGATGATCCCGACGGCGTGGAACTGGTCCGCTTCGTGGGCCCGGGCGGGCGCGTAACCGTGGCCCTTTTCGGTCATGGCATGGACAATCACGGGACCGGCGTAGTTTTTCGCGGTGGACAGGGCGTGCTCCATGGCCTGCAGGTCATGGCCGTCCACGGGGCCGATGTACTTCATGCCCAGGTCCTCGAACATGCCCTGCGGGGCCCACCAGTCCTTGACGCCCTTCTTCATGGCATGCAGGCTGCGGTAGGTGAACTGGCCCGCGGGTCCGCCGTTCTGCAGCTTCCGGCGCCACCAGTCCAGGGTGCCTTCGTAGGCGGGGGCGGCGCGGAAGGAGTCGATCGTGGGGCGCAGCGAGGCGAGGTAGTCCGCGAAACCGCCCACGGTCGGGGCGTAGGAGCGGCCGTTGTCGTTCACGACGATCACGACCCGGCGCTTTTTGTCCGCGGCGATGTTGTTGATGGCCTCCCAGGCCATCCCGCCGGTCAGGGCGCCGTCACCCACGACGGCGATGACGTAGCGGTCGCCGTCGCCGGTCAGTTGCCGGGCACGGGAGATCCCGTCCGCCCAGGACAGCGAGGAGGAGGCGTGCGAGCTTTCGACGATGTCGTGCTCGGATTCGGCCCGGGCCGGGTAGCCGGACATACCGCCCTGCTGCCGCAGGGTACTGAAATCCTGGCGCCCGGTGAGGAGCTTGTGCACATAAGACTGGTGGCCGGTGTCAAAGACAATGCTGTCCCGGGGGGAATCGAAGATCCGGTGGACCGCGATGGTGAGTTCGACGACGCCGAGGTTAGGGCCCAGGTGTCCGCCCGTCTGGGAGACGTTGCCGATCAGGAACTCCCTGACCTCCGCTGCCAGCTGATCCAGCTGCGCCTCGGACAACTTGCTCAGGTCCTGCGGATTCCGGATGGTGTCCAAGATTCCCAACGGCCCCTCCTTCGGGTGGTAGACATGCCTATTAACTCTAACGCCTCCGGAATGGTACCCGCGCCGGAACGCGTCGCGTCCGGCACGCAGCATTGCACGTATTCGGCACGCTTCCGGCGTGCTGGCCGCACACGCCCGGCGCGCGTCCGGCACGCAAAAGGCCCCGGTCGGTCAGGGACCGGCCGGGGCCTTCACGCCTGGTAACTCTTCCCTGGCGGGAAGAGTCCTCCGCTAGCTAGCGGAGATCTGGCGCAGCACGTACTGCAGGATGCCGCCGTTGCGGTAGTAGTCTGCCTCGCCCGGGGTATCGATGCGCAGGACCGCATCGAAGGACGTGACAGTGCCGTCTTCGGCGGTGGCGGTGACCTTGAGCGTCTTCGGCGTGGTGCCTTCGTTCAGGGCGGTGACGCCCTCAACCGCGAAGGTTTCCGTGCCGGTCAGCCCGAGGCTGGCAGCGTTCTGGCCGGCCGGGTACTGCAGCGGCAGGACACCCATGCCGATCAGGTTGGAGCGGTGGATGCGCTCGTAGCTTTCGGCCACAACCGCCTTGACGCCCAGCAGTGCGGTGCCCTTGGCTGCCCAGTCACGGGACGAGCCGGAGCCGTATTCCTTGCCGGCGAGGACGACCAGCGGGGTGCCGGCGGCCTGGTAGTTCTGCGCGGCATCGTAGACGTAGGCCTGCGGGCCGTCCGGCTGGGAGAAGTCGCGGGTGAAGCCACCCTCGACGTTGTCCAGCAGCTGGTTCTTGATCCGGATGTTCGCGAACGTTCCGCGGATCATGACCTCGTGGTTGCCACGGCGGGAGCCATAGGAGTTGAAATCCTTGCGCTCCACGCCGTTGGCCAGCAGGTACTGTCCCGCCGGGGTGTCCGACTTGAAGGAACCTGCCGGTGAGATGTGGTCCGTGGTGACCGAATCGCCCAGCTTCAACAGCACGCGCGCGCCGGTGATGTCCGTGACGGGGTCCGGCTGCGCCTTCATGCCGTCGAAGTACGGCGGCTTCCGGACGTAGGTGGACTTCGGATCCCAGGCGAAGGTGTCGCCGGCCGGGGTGGAGAGGGCCTTCCAGCGGTCGTCGCCTTCGAAGACGCCCTCGTAGCCGCGGGCGAACATTTCCTTGTCGATCGAGGAATCGATGACCTGCTGGACCTCGACCGGGTTCGGCCAGATGTCCTTCAGGAAGATGTCGTTGCCGGCCTCGTCCTGGCCCAGGGCGTCGGCTTCGAAATCGAAGTCCATGGTTCCGGCCAGGGCGTAAGCGATGACCAGCGGCGGGGAGGCCAGGTAGTTCATCTTCACGTCCGGGTTGATCCGGCCCTCGAAGTTGCGGTTACCGGACAGCACGGCGGTGACGGAAAGGTCGTTGGCCTGGATGGCCTCGGAAATTTCGGCGTCGAGCGGGCCGGAGTTGCCGATGCAGGTGGCGCAGCCGTAGCCGACGATGTAGAAGCCGAGCTTCTCCAGGTACGGGGTCAGGCCCGACTTGTTGTAGTAGTCGGTGACAACCTTGGATCCCGGTGCCACGGAGGTCTTGACCCACGGCTTCGAGGTCAGGCCCTTGTCGACGGCGTTGCGGGCCAGCAGTGCGGCGGCCAGCATCACGGACGGGTTGGACGTGTTCGTGCAGGACGTGATCGAGGCGATGGATACCGCGCCGTGGTCCAGTTCGAACTCGCGGCCGTCCGCGGTTTTGACGCTCACCGGGTTGGACTGCCGGCCGTCCGACGCCGGGCCGTGCGCGTGCGGGGCCTCGTCGGTCAGGTGGCTGGCGGAACCGGTGAAGGACGGTGCGTCGGACGCGGGGAAGCTCTCGTCGATTGCCTCGTCCACGCTGCCGCCGACCAGTTCTTCCTTCACGTAGTTGCGCAGGTCCTGGCGGAACTGGTCCTTGGACTCCGTGAGGATGATGCGGTCCTGCGGGCGCTTCGGGCC
>NZ_JBWZCG010000008.1:0-141207 GCF_059383415.1 Pseudarthrobacter sp. RHLT1-30-1 | reverse complement strand
ACCTCCTGGCCTGGGCCGACGGCGGCACCACCGGGATCACCAACCTCGGCGGGCCCTGCCGCAAACACCACGGCCTGAAACACAGCTCCGCCTGGACACCGGCCGGGGCCACCAAAGACACCCCACCCGGCTGGACCTCCCCGTCCGGAAGGAACTACCCCAGCGAACAACAGGACTGGGAACCACCCCACTGGCCACCCGGGCTTTTGGACACGTACGCAACAACGGACATGGAATCAGGCGCGGAATCGGTCCCGGATCTAGCGGCAGACATGAATGATGACATGGATTTGGACGCGGCCCTGGGACTGGACGCATACGCAGAAACGGACCCGCATCCGCAGCAGGAACTGCCTGCCGATCCCTTCCCCGACTGGACCGTCGTCAAGGCCGGGCACTCGTTCCGCGCCACAAGTACCGACCAGCCGGCTTTCTAGGAGCCGCGCGACACATCCGTTGTGGAAAGTCTTCCATGCCCCGCACACCTGATCGGCGGATTACAGCTTGACGGACTGTGCCTACTCGACGGTCTTGCTCTGGTTGTAGCTCGTGGAGCGTTCCTGGCCGCTGAGAGCGGCTATGGCATCCATAATGCGGTCGGTGGCCTGGCGGCGAGCCGGAAGCGAGTGGTCAGGTCCGGTCTTGTCGAAGTACAGCGGTTCGCCGACCTTCATGGTGAAATGCTGGGGTTTGACCGACTTGCTGTCAGCAGGCTGCAGGTGTTCCGTGCCGATCAGTCCGACTGGAATGACGGGGGCGCCGGTGGTCAGGGCGAGCCATCCCACGCCGGTACGGCCGCGGTACAGGATTCCGTCGCGGGAGCGGGTCCCCTCCGGGTAGATGCCGACGCCCTTCCCGGAGTCGAGGATCTCCAGCAGCGTCTTGAGTGCCTGAACGCTTGCGGCCTGTTCGCCTCGTTCCACCGGGATGGAGCCGACCGCTTCGAAGAAGGACTTCATTGCCCTGCCCTTGAGGCCACCGGTGGTGAAATATTCCGCTTTGGCGAAAAAAGCCACGGGCCGGGGCATGAGTGCCTGGACGATCACGCTGTCCAGAAACGACAAGTGGTTGGGAGCCACAATGAACGGGCCCTCCTTGGGCACGTTCTCAAGTCCGATGACCGTGGGCCGGCACGTCGAGGTCACCAGGCCCCGCGTGGTCCAGCGGATTGCATCAAACATTGCCATCGGTGTGCACCTCGTCTTGGGCTTCGGTCAACGGGTCAGGGGTCGCTGCGGTCGGTGGCATGAGAGATCCCTGGGCGGCATCCGGAACCCTATCCCGCCGGGCAATGGTCTCGTGCAGTGCCGCGCTGCTGTGCACAATCTCCACGGCTCCCGCGGCGTCCAGTTCGCCGTCCGGAGCGAAGCCCCACCCTACGCCGATGCAGTCCAAGCCGTTGGCGGCCGCTCCGGCCACATCCTGTGCCCGGTCCCCCACCATCACGGCCTGCCGGGCGTCCAGGCCGCGGTGCGTGGCCAGGTCAGCCAGGGCGGCGGCGACAATTGCTGCCTTACCGGAAGGAACTCCGGCGGCGGCCCCTTCATCCGCCGCCGAGCCGCGGATGGTGTGGAACAGCGCGGCTATGCCGTGGTGCTCGAGGACCTTCCGGGCGAGGCCTTCGGGCTTCTGCGTGGCCACGGCGATGGGCCGGCCGGATTCGACGAAGGCTTCCAGGAGGGCCCGGATTCCCGGATACAGCCGGCTTTGGCCGATACCGGTGGCGAGGTAGTGGGCGCGGTAGATCCGGATGGCGTCATCGAGTTGTTCGGCGGGGACGCCCGCGATTTCGGTGAGGGAGTGGCTGAGTTTCGGGCCGATCATGGCATCCATCCGGGACTTCCCGGGGACGCCGAGCCCGAGCTCCGTGAGGGCCGCCGCGATTCCGTCCGTGATGCCTCCGGCCGGATCGACAAGAGTGCCGTCCAGGTCAAAGATCACGGGCACTGTTGTTTGGGTCACCGGCTTAGTTTCTCACGAGTGAACGGATGCCAGAAACTCGCATACCCGGCGGGGAATATAGCTCCGGGTAACCGGCAAGGGGCGCCGCCGCTGGTTCGGCGACGCCCCCGTTTCCCGGTGTGCGTCAGGCGAAGATCTCGGCCAGGAAGGCAGCCGTGTGGCTTTGCGTCGACTTGGCCACTTGCTCCGGCGTTCCCGAGGCGACGATCCGGCCGCCGCCGGAGCCGCCGTCGGGACCCAGGTCAACGACCCAGTCCGCACTCTTGATGACGTCGAGGTTGTGCTCGATCGTGATGACGGTGTTGCCCTTGTCCACGAGGCCCTGCAGCACCAGCAGCAGCTTCCGGATGTCCTCGAAGTGCAGCCCGGTGGTGGGCTCGTCGAGCACGTAGATGCTGCGCCCGTTGGAGCGTTTCTGCAGCTCCGCGGCCAGCTTCACGCGCTGTGCCTCGCCGCCGGACAGGGTCGTGGCGGGCTGGCCGAGCCGGACGTAGCCGAGTCCGACGTCGACGAGGGTCCTGAGGTGCCGCGCAATCGGAGAGAAGGCGGCGAAGAACTCGGCGCCTTCCTCGATCGGCATGTTCAGCACGTCGGCGATCGTTTTGCCCTTGTAGTGGACTTCGAGGGTTTCCCGGTTGTACCGGGCCCCGTGGCACACCTCGCAGGGCACGTAGACGTCCGGCAGGAAGTTCATTTCGATTTTCAGGGTGCCGTCACCGGAGCAGGCCTCGCAGCGGCCGCCCTTGACGTTGAAGGAGAACCGGCCCGGCAGGTAGCCGCGGACCTTGGCCTCAGTGGTCTCGGCGAAGAGCTTGCGGATGTTGTCGAAGACACCGGTGTAGGTGGCGGGGTTGGACCGGGGGGTGCGGCCGATGGGGCTCTGGTCGACGTGCACCACCTTGTCGAGGTGCTCCAGACCCTGGATGGATTTGTGCCGCCCCGCCACTTGCTTGGCGCCGTTGAGTTTGTTGGCCAGCACCTTGTAGAGGATCTCATTGACCAGGGTGGACTTGCCGGAGCCGCTGACGCCGGTCACCGCGGTGAACAGGCCCAGCGGGAACGTGGCATCCACGTTCAGAAGGTTGTTCTCCCTGGCGCCGACGACCTTGAGTTCGCGCTTCTTGTCGTATTTCCGCCGCTTCTTGGGGGTCTCAATCCGCTTCCGGCCGGAGAGGTAGTCGCCAGTGAGCGACTCGGTGTTCTTGAGCAGGTCCTGGTAGGAACCGGAGTGCACCACCATGCCGCCGTGTTCGCCGGCGCCCGGTCCGATATCGACGATCCAGTCGGCTTCCTGGATGGTGTCTTCGTCGTGTTCCACGACGATCAGGGTGTTGCCGAGGTCGCGCAGCCGGGTGAGGGTTTCGATCAGGCGGCGGTTGTCGCGCTGGTGCAGCCCGATGGAGGGTTCGTCCAGCACGTAGAGCACGCCCACAAGGCCGGAGCCGATCTGGGTGGCCAGCCGGATGCGCTGGGCTTCGCCGCCGGACAGGGTGCCGGAAGGACGTTCCAGGTTCAGGTACTCCAGGCCGACGTCGAGCAGGAAGGTCAGGCGGGCCTGGATCTCGATGAGGACCTGGTGCGCGATCTGGGCTTCGCGGCCGGTGAGCACGAGGTTGTCCAGGAAGTCGGCACAATCCCGCATCGGCATGCCGGCGACCGCGGCGATCGATTTGCCGTTGATCAGGACCGAGAGCGACGCCGGGTTCAGCCGCGCGCCGTTGCAGGCCGGGCACGGGATCTGCCGCATGTACTCCTCGTAGCGGTCCCGGGCACTGTCCGAGTCCGTTTCCAGGTGTTTGCGGTGGACGTACTGGATGACACCCTCGAAGCCGGTGCTGTATTTGCGTTCCCGGCCGAAGCGGTTGCGGTACTGCACCACGACTTTGTGGTCCTTGCCGTGCAGCACGGTCTGGCGGGTGTCCTTGGACAATTTGTCCCACGGGGTCGTCATCGAGAAACCGAGTTCCTTGGCGAGCCCGTCGAGCAGGCGGTTCCAGTACTCCGTGGTCGCGGTGCCAAGGGACCAGGGCGCGATCGCGCCTTCCGATAGGGACAGCTCCCCGTTCGGAATGATGAGTTCCTCATCGACTTCCAGCTTCGTGCCGATGCCGCTGCAGGCCGAGCACGCGCCGAAGGGGTTGTTGAAGGAGAAGGAACGCGGTTCAATCTCGTCGATGGCGAGCGGGTGCTCGTTGGGGCAGGCGAGGTGTTCAGAGTACGCCCTGACCCGTTCCGGGTCGTCGGCGTCGAGGTCGACGAATTCGGCGAGAATCCGTCCTTCGGCCAGGCCCAGCGCGGTTTCCACCGAGTCGGTGAGCCGCTGGCTGATGCCTTCTTTGACCACGAGCCGGTCCACGACCACTTCGATGGTGTGCTTGAACTGCTTGCCCAGCTTGGGCGGATCGCTCAGTTGGATCAGTTTGTCATCGACCCGTGCGCGGGAGTATCCCTTGGCGGTCAGTTCCTTGAACAGCTCGACGAATTCTCCCTTGCGCCCACGGACCACGGGGGCCAGGACCTGGAAGCGTGTGCCCTCGGGCAGTTCGAGCAGCTGGTCGACGATCTGCTGCGGGGTCTGCTTCGTGACGGGTTCCCCGCAAATGGGGCAGTGCGGGCGGCCGACACGGGCCCACAGGAGACGCATGTAGTCGTAGATCTCGGTGATGGTGCCCACGGTGGAGCGCGGGTTTTTGCTGGTGGACTTCTGGTCGATGGAGACCGCGGGCGAGAGCCCCTCGATGAAGTCGACGTCGGGCTTGTCCACCTGGCCCAGGAACTGCCGGGCGTAGGCGGAGAGTGATTCGACGTAGCGGCGCTGCCCCTCGGCGAAGATCGTGTCGAATGCCAGCGAGGACTTGCCTGAGCCGGAGAGCCCGGTGAAAACGATCATGGAGTCCCGGGGCAGGTCCAGGTCCACGTTGCGCAGGTTGTGTTCGCGGGCGCCCTTGACGATGAGCCGGGACATGTCCGGACGTTTCGGCGCGGGGCGGGAGTCGATCCGGCGCCCCGGTTTTGCGGAGCCCATCGGAGTGACTTCGGACGGGGAATCGAGGGCTGGATCTTCAGCTACGGCTTTAGGCACGCTACCAATGCTAATCGAAAACTTCTTCGAATTTCTATTCCCGGCGGTGTCCCAGGCCCGGGAACACCGCCCGATGTGTTAGCTGTTCGTCACTCGCGGTCGTAGGCGGCGGCGAGCAATTGCACGGCCTCGGCGAAGCTGGCACCCCGGGCCTTCGCGGCCGCGGCAAACTCGGCCGCCGCAGCGGTCAGCGAACTCCAGGCCTCGTCCCGGGCACAGACCACGGTGCCGTTCCGGCCGCGGG
Source organism: Pseudarthrobacter sp. RHLT1-30-1 (assembly GCF_059383415.1). Classification (NCBI taxonomy): domain Bacteria; kingdom Bacillati; phylum Actinomycetota; class Actinomycetes; order Micrococcales; family Micrococcaceae; genus Pseudarthrobacter; species Pseudarthrobacter sp. RHLT1-30-1. The sequence continues at coordinate 135,919 of NZ_JBWZCG010000008.1, read as the reverse complement.
TCACCACGACGCCGGCCGCCTCCAGTTCCTTGTAGGCGCGGGCCACCGTGTGGGGTGCGACGCCCAGTTCACCGGCCAGGCTGCGGACGGCAGGGAGCTTGGTCCCGGGCGCCAGGGTCCCGTCGTCAGCCCGTTCGATGATGTTGAGCCGGAGCTGGTCAAACAGCGGAACGGAGCTGGCCGGATTCGGACGCCAAAGGCCGGGGAACGGCTTGGTTGACGTTTCGGTCGGGGTCACTGTCCGGGCTCCTGCGCACGCTTGGTTTGTTCGCGGCGGGCGAACTGGGCCTCGTACAGTTTCCGGTAGAGCCCGCCCTCCGCGATCAGCTGTGGGTGTGTTCCCTGTTCAACGATTCGTCCTTGGTCCATGACCAGAATTAGATCAGCGTCCCGGACGGTGGACAAGCGGTGGGCTATGACGAAGCTTGTGCGTCCCTGCCGCAGCCGCTGCATGGCCTGCCGGATCTGCACTTCGGTGCGGCTGTCCACCGAGCTGGTGGCCTCGTCGAGGACGAGGATGTTGCGTCCGGCCAGTTGGGCCCGGGCGATCGAGATGAGCTGACGCTGGCCGCGGCTCAGCGAATCGCCGTCGTTGCCCAGCATCGTGCCGTAGCCGCCGGGCAAGGCCCGGACGAACTGGTCCACGTGGCTGGCCTGCGCAGCGGCCGCGATCTCGGCATCGCCGGCACCGGGGCGGCCGTACTCGATGTTTTCCCGGATGCTTCCGGTAAACAGCCAGGCATCCTGCAGCACCGCGGCGAAATTTGCGCGGAGCTCATCCCGTGTCAGCGCCGCGATGTCCGTGCCGTCGACCGTGATCCGGCCTGAATCCGGTTCGTAGAAGCGCATCAGGAGGTTCACCATGGTGGTCTTGCCGGCACCGGTCTGCCCCACGATCGCCACGGTCTGCCCCGGTTCCACGACAAAGGACAGTTCCTGGACCACGGGTGAGCCGGGGCGGTAACCGAAGCTGACCTGTTCAAAGCTGACCCGGCCGGCGGCTCCGGGTAAGGCAGGGCCGGTCGGGGCTGCGCCGGGTAAGGCAGGGCCGGTCGGGGCTGCGCCGGACGCTGCGCCCTGCGCCAGGGCGCCGGCGCCGGCCGCCGACTTCGGCACCGAAGCGCGGGCCATTTCCGCAGGGATCTCCGTTGCGTCCAGAAGTTCGAACACCCGCCCGGCCGACACGAGGCAGGACTGCACGAGCGTCAGCATGCCGCCGATCTGCCCCATCGGCTGGCTGAAGAGCCGGCTGAACTGGATGAAGGCCTGCAGGCCGCCGATGGTCAAGGCGCCGGCGAGAACCTGCAGCGCGCCGACGACGGCGACGGCGACGTAGTTGAGGTTGGACACAAACACCATCAGGGGCTGCACCGCGCCGGAGACGTACTGCGCACGCGCACTGGCCCGGCTCAGCTTGTCGTTGCGCTCCTTGAAGCTGGCCGCGGCAGCCTCCTGCCGGCCGAAGGCTTTCAGGACTTCGTGGCCGGTAAAGAACTCCTCCAGCTGAGCATGCAGCCCGCCGGTGTCCGCCCACTGCTCCGTGAAGTGGGCCTGGGATTTGCGGGCGACCAGGACCGTGATGAGGGTGGACAGGGGGACGGAGACCAGCGCGATCAGGGCCAGGACCGGGGAAAGCCACAGCATCATGGCCAGCGCCCCGGAGAGCATCAGCAGTGACATGATCAGCTGGTTGAGCAGTTGGTTGAGGGCCTGCGCGATGTTGTCGACGTCGTTGGTGGCGCGGCTCAGCACATCGCCGCGGTGTTGTTCGTCAAAATGGCCGGACGGCAGGACGTGGAGTTTCTCCTCCACCGCGGCGCGGAGACCATAGCTGAGCCGCTGCACGGCGACGGCTGTCAGGGCACCCTGGACCCAGCTGAAGACAGACGCCCCAACATACAGGACGGAAACGCCGGCCAACAGCGCAGCGAGTTCTTCCACACGGAAAGATCCCCCGACCACGCCCGCAACCACGACGTCGGTGGCGTCACCCAGGACTTTTGGTGCCGCCACGTTGAGCACCACGAAGGCGCAGGTGGCGGCGATGACGCCGGCCATCCGCCATCTCGATGGCCGCAACAGCCCGAGCAGCCGTCCGGCGGACCGCCACCGGAACCCGTCGGTGGCGGTCTCCAGCGGCGTTGCCGCCGGGAGCGTGTCGCTGCGGCCGCCGGCGGGTGTGTCCACCAGCGACTGGTCCCTGGCATCGCCGGTCGTGGGTGCACCGGCCGTGGAGGCACCGGTGGCGGCATCGCCGGTCGTGGGGGCGCCGGTTTCGGCTCCGAGGGACGGTTCAGGGCTCACAGGGTTTCCTCCAGCACGAGCTGGGAGGCGGCGATCTCCCGGTAGCTCGGCGACGACACCATCAGCTGGTGATGGGTGCCCTGCGCAACGAGCCGGCCGTCCTCGAGTACGAGGATCAGCCCGGCGTCGACGATGGTGGCCACTCGTTCGGCGACGATCAGGATGGTGGCCGCGGCCAGCAGCGGCCCGATCGCCTCCCGGAGCCGGTAGTCGGTGCCGTAGTCCAGCGCCGAGAAACTGTCGTCGAAGAGGTAGACGGGCGCTTCGCGGAGCAGGGCCCGCGCGATACACAGCCGCTGCCGCTGGCCGCCGGAAAAATTGGTGCCGCCCTGGCTCACCGGCGCTTCCAACCCCTGGGGGAGGTTCCGGACAAACTCGTCGGCCTGCGCGGCACCCAGTACCTGCCAGAGGTCGGCGTCCGACGCCGCCGGGGCAGCCATCCTCAGGTTCTCGGCGAGGGTTCCGGAGAACAGATAGGAGTGCTGGGGCACGACGGCGATCAGGCTCCGCAGGGTGTCCAGCGGCAGGCTGCGCACGTCGCAGCCGCCGATGCTGATGTCACCGCCGGTGGCCGCCAGGAACCGTGGCAGCAGGTTCAGCAGTGTGGACTTGCCGCTGCCGGTGGCGCCAATGACCGCCGTCACCGTCCCGGGGACGGCGGTGAAGCTGATGCCATCCAGGACGGGAGCCTCGGCGCCCGGGTAGGCGAAGGAGACGTTGCGGAACTCCACGGCGTTGCCCTCGGGTGTGGCCCCGCCCGGACCGTCCGTGATCGCGGGGGCGGTGTCGAGGACAGCCTGGACCCGCTCCGCGCAGGCGGCCGCACGCGGCGCCGTCATAAAGACGTACATCGCCATCATGATCGCGACCAGGATCTGCAGGATGTAGGCGATGAACGCCGTCAACGCCCCCAGCCGCATCTCACCGGACTGGATCCGGTGCCCGCCAAACCAGACCACGGCGACCGACGAGAGATTAACCACGAGCATGATCAGTGGCATCATGCCGGCGACCAGCAGCGCGGAACGCAGGTTGTTCTGGGTGAGGTCCTTGTTGGCACCGTCGAAGCGGCGGATTTCGTGCCCCTGGCGGACGAAACCGCGGATGACGTTGGCGCCGATGATCTGTTCCCGCAGCACCCGGCTGATCCGGTCGATGTGTTCCTGGCCCTGCCGGTAGAGCGGGACGAGGCGGCGGACGATCAGGAACATGATGACGGCGAGTCCCGGAATGACCGCGACCACGATTCCGGACAAGGCGACGTCCTGGTTGAGCGCCAGCACGATGCCGCCAACGAAGATGGCCGGCGCGGCGAACAGCATTGTAAAGACGAGCACCGCAAGGTTCTGGATCTGCGCGACGTCGTTCGTGGCCCTGGTGACCAGGCTGGCTGCGCCGAACGCGCCGGCTTCCTGCGAGGACAGGGACTGGACCTTGGCAAACAGCTCTTCGCGAAGCTGACGGCCCAGCTCCATGGCGACGATCGCGCCCAGATAGCTGGCGGCGGCGGCCGCGGCGACCTGAACGAACGCGATCGCGACCATCCAGGCGCCAAGCCGCAGGATCTCCGGGACATTGCCGTTGACGATCCCGTCATCGATGATGGCCGCGTTCAGGGTGGGGAGGAGGAGGTTGGCCGTGGTCTGCATTAGCTGCAGGACAGCGATGGTCAGGACGGTCCCTTTGTGGGCGGCCAGCAGCCGTCCCATCAGGCCAATAAGCACCAAACCTCCATCGCTGGACCAGGGCACAGATCCAGGTTCGTCCAAGACAGCCGCCCCCACGCTGCCTCGTCATTGTAAGCACGATCACAGAGTGCTCCGTTGTCACGCTCCTTTTGGCCGGCGGCGGGTCCAGTCGGGGGCCTTGTCGGGAACCGCTGCGGGTCAATCCCGTTTACGCGCCACGGCGAAGATCCGGCGGAACGGAAACACCGTTCCGTGCGGGCCGGCCGGGTAGGCCTCGGTGAGCCTCGCCGCGTATTCGGCTTCAAAGATGCGGGCATCCCCGGCTGTCAGGGTCGCGAGTACTGGCCGGAGTCCCGCGCCGCGGACCCACTCCAGCACCGGGTTCGGGCCGGGAAGGAGCTGGGAATAGGTGGTCTCCCACGCGTCCGCATCGCAGCCGGCGTCGAGCATGATGTCCAGGTAGTCACCCGGCTCGCCCACCACGTCGTCGTGGCGCAGCACGCCGGCGAGCCGGTCCGCCCAGGCGTCGGATTCCGCCAGGCCGCGCATCAGCGTGTGCGAGGGCGAGTTGAAGTTGCCGGGCACTTGCAGCGCGAACCAGGCGCCCGGCTTGAGTGCGGCCAGCCAGCCGGCCAGCAGGTCGCGGTGGCCGGGAACCCACTGCAGCGCCGCGTTGGTGACCACGACGTCGGTCTCATCCGAGGGCATCCAGCCGGTGATGTCCGCCTGGCCAAAGGAGAGATTCGGCAGCTGGTCCGTGTGGACCGCGGCCCGGGCCAGCATCTCCGCCGAGGAGTCCAGGCCCATGACCAACGCCCCGGGCCAGCGTTCCGCGAGGGTGGCCGTCAGGTTCCCGGGGCCGCAGCCGAGGTCGACGACGTGCCGGGGAGCGTCCGCATGGACCCTGGCCGTGAGGTCAAAGTACGGCCTGTCCCGGTAGTCCCCGAACTGCACGTACTTGGCGGGATCCCATTTCACTGCTGTCCTCCAGTCGCCGGCAAACGATGCGAGATACGAAGCCTATCCCGGACCGGGCGGGGCATAGGAGGCGCTGCCGCGCGGGTGGCCCGGCGTCGGCCACTAAGCTGGTGAGCAATGAAACTTGTTGATCAGCTCCCCGCCCCGGCCGCCCGATTCCCTGGCCGCGCCGGCCTCGACCCGGACGAGCTCTACACCCGCTTCGTCGAGTGGACCGAGACCCGCGGGCTGGCTTTGTACACCGCCCAGGACGAGGCGATCATGGAGCTGGCCTCCGGCGCCAACGTGATCCTTGCGACCCCCACCGGATCCGGGAAATCCCTCGTCGCGATCGGCCTGCATTACCAGGCCATGGCCCGCGGCCAGCGGAGCTACTACACGGCACCGATCAAGGCCCTCGTCTCGGAGAAGTTCTTCGCCCTCTGTGAGATCTTCGGCGCCGAGAATGTCGGCATGATCACCGGCGATTCCGGCGTCAACCAGGACGCCCCGATCATCTGCTGCACCGCGGAAATCCTGGCCAACATCGCGCTCCGCGAAGGCGCCGCCGCCGAGCTCGGCGCCGTCGTCATGGACGAGTTCCACTTCTACTCCGACCCGCAACGCGGCTGGGCCTGGCAGGTCCCGCTGCTGGAACTCCCCCAGGCGCAGTTCCTGCTGATGTCCGCGACCCTCGGTGACGTCAGCCGCTTCGAAGCCGGCATCACGGAGCTGACCGGCCGGCCGACGACGACGGTCAGTTCCGCGGAACGGCCAATCCCGCTGCATTACTACTACGAGCAAACGCCCGTGCACGAAACGCTCGAGGAACTCCTCGCCACGAAGCAGGTCCCCGTCTACGTCGTGCACTTCAGCCAGGTGGAGGCGATCGACCGGGCCCAGAACCTGATGAGCGTCAATGTCTGCACCCGCGAGGAGAAGGACAAGATCGCGGAGCTGATCGCCGGTTTCCGGTTTGCCGCCGGCTTCGGCAAGACCCTCAACCGGCTGGTCCGGCACGGCATCGGCGTCCACCACGCCGGTATGTTGCCCAAGTACCGCCGGCTGGTCGAACAGCTCGCCCAGGCCGGGCTGCTCAAGGTCATCTGCGGCACCGACACACTCGGCGTGGGCATCAACGTGCCGATCCGCACCGTGCTGCTCACTGCGCTGAGCAAGTACGACGGCGTCCGCACCCGGCTGCTGAACTCCCGCGAATTCCACCAGATCGCCGGCCGCGCCGGGCGGGCGGGGTACGACACGGCCGGGACCGTCGTCGTGCAGGCCCCGGAACACGTCACCGAAAACGTCAAGGCGATGGCCAAGGCCACCGCCAAGTTCGGCGACGACCAGAAGAAGCTCCGCCAGGTGGTCAAGAAAAAGCCGCCCGAAGGCTTTGTGTCGTGGGGCGAACCGACCTACAAACGCCTCGTGGAATCCGTCCCGGACCCGCTGACGTCCAGCTTCAGCGTCACCCACGCAATGCTGATGAACCTGATGGAACGGCCGGGCGATCCGTTCAAGGCCGCCCGCCGGCTGCTGACCGAAAACCACGAGCCACGCTCCTCGCAGCTGCAGCTGATGAAAAAGGCCCTGGGCATCTACCGGGAGCTCCTGGCCGCCGGCGTCGTGGAGCGGATCCCGCTTCAGGAGCAGGGCACGGACGGACGGACCGTCCGCCTGACAGTCCACCTGCAGGCCAACTTCGCGCTGAACCAGCCGCTCTCCCCCTTCGCCCTCGCGGCGCTGGAGCTGCTGGATCCGGAGTCGCCGTCGTATGCCCTGGACGTCGTGTCCGTGATCGAGTCGACGCTGGAAAAGCCCCGGCAGATCCTCTCCGCGCAGCAGAAGAAGGCCCGCGGCGAGGCGATCGCGGCGATGAAGGCCGACGGCATCGACTACGACCAGCGCATGGCGATGCTGGAGGAGGTCACCTACCCGCAGCCGCTCGCGGAACTCCTCGGCGAGGCCTTCGACGTCTACCGCCGGGCCGCCCCGTGGATCGGTGATTTTGAGCTCGCACCGAAGTCCGTGGTCCGGGACATGTACGAACGCGCGATGAACTTCGGCGAGTTTGTCCAGTTCTACGGCCTGGCCCGGTCCGAGGGCATCGTGCTGCGCTACCTCGCCGACGGCTTCAAGGCGCTGCGGCAGACCGTCCCGCAGGACGCCCTCCGCGAGGACCTCGAGGACCTCATCGCGTGGCTCGGCGAGCTGGTCCGCCAGGTCGACTCGAGCCTGCTCGATGAGTGGGAGGAGCTCACCTCCGGCAAGGCGCCGACGCCGCATGACGCCCCGCCGCCCCCGCCGCCCTCACTGACCTCCAACGTCCGCGCCTTCCGGGTCATGGTCCGGAACGAGATGTTCCGGCGGGTGGAGCTCTTCGCGGACGAGGCCGCCACCGCCCTCGGCGAGCTCGACGCCGGGTCCGGCTGGGACGCCGAGCGGTGGGAAGACGTGCTGGATGACTACTTCGACGAGCACGATGACATCGGCACCGGACCGGACGCGCGCGGACCGGGCCTGCTGATCATCACCGAGGAGCCGGGGCTGTGGAAGGTCCGGCAGATCTTCGAGGACCCGGCCGGCAACCACGACTGGGGCATCTCCGCGGAGGTGGACCTCGCGGCTTCGGACGATACCGGCACCGCGGTCGTCCGCGTGACGGATGTGAACCGGCTCTAGGGGGTCCGGCACCCGTGGGCGCGCGGTCCGGCACGCCTGGGCACCCGTGGGCGCCCGGTCCGGCACGCCTGGACACCCGTGGGCGCCCGGTCCGGCACCGGCTGGCCCGCCCGAGTAAACTCGAACAATGAGTGTAATCCGGCCCGCCACAGCGAACGATGTCCCCGCGATCCTGCAGATGATCCACGACCTGGCCATCTACGAGAAGGAGCCGGACGCTGTCCGGAACACCCCCGGGATGCTCAGCGCGGTCCTGTTCGGCGAGAACCCGAGGGTGTTCGCCGCGATGGCCGAGAACGAGTCCGGCGAGGTCCGGGGGTTCGCCCTTTGGTTCCTGAACTACTCCACCTGGGAAGGCGTCCACGGGATCTACCTCGAGGACCTTTACGTGCGCCCCGAGGCCCGCGGCGAAGGCCATGGCAAGGCGCTCCTGCAGCATCTGGCCGCGACCGCCGTCGAGCGCGGTTATGCCCGGGTCGAGTGGAGCGTGCTGGACTGGAATGAACCGTCCATCAATTTCTACAAGGGACTCGGCGCCACCCCGATGCAGGAGTGGTCCACGTTCCGGCTGACCGGCGGGGCGCTGGAGGCCTTTGGCACCGCCCGCACGGCCCAGGCCCGTGGCTGACCGGCCCGTGGCTGTCCGGCCGTCCGCTGACCGGACCTTTGTTGAAAGCCCCGTGGCCGAGCGGCCCGTAGCCCGGTCCGGCGCCGCGGACCTGCTGGAGGTTACCCCACCGGCAGTCCCGCACACGGTCAAGGCGCGGCACGAATTCCGCGGAATGCGCACTGCGGAACATTACTTCGAGGTGCCGCTGGACCACTTCCGCGCTGAGGGGACAGCGGGCGAGACCATCACCGTCTTTGCCCGCGAATATGTCTCCACAGACCACAGCGACGAAGAAGCCGCCGAGCTGCCGTGGCTGCTCTACCTGCAGGGCGGCCCGGGCGGGCGCGGCAACCGGCTCGCCGGACTCGGCGGCTGGAGCAAGGCCGCCGCCAAGGACTTCCGCATCCTCATGCTCGACCAGCGCGGGACCGGGCTGTCGTCCCCGGTCGAGCGCAAGTCGCTGCCGCTGCGCGGGAGCGACGCCGAGCAGGCGGACTACCTGACGCACTTCCGCGCGGATTCGATTGTCGCCGATGCGGAGGCGATCCGGCTCGCCTTGGGGTCCGGGCCGTGGACAATCTATGGCCAGAGCTACGGGGGCTTCTGCGCCCTCAGCTACCTCTCTTTCGCCCCCGAAGGCCTGCGGGAGGCCCTGATCACGGGCGGCCTCGGGCCGCTTTCGGGGCCAGCGGACCGGGTCTACCAGTCCACTTTCCGGCGCGTGGCGGCCCGCAATGCCGAGTACTTCGGCTGGTATCCAGAGGACCGTGTGGCGGTTTCCCGGATCGCCCGGCACCTTCGGGACACGGAGGAATTCCTGCCCGACGGCGAACGCCTCACCGTTGGGCGCTTCCAGATGGTGGGTTCCTTCCTGGGCGGCAACACCCGGGTGGACACCCTGCACCATCTGCTCGAAGACGCCTTCGTCGGCACCCCACGTGGTGACCGCCTGTCGGATGCCTTTCTGGAGCAGGTCCGCGGCCTTGTGTCCCGCTCGGCGAACCCGTTGTACGCACTGATGCACGAGTCCATCTACGGCCAGGGCGAGGCCACGGACTGGGCCGCCTGGCGGGTGCTGCAGGACTTCCCGGAATTCTCCCCGGACGCCCCCGAGCCGCTGCTCACCGGCGAAATGGTCTACCCCTGGTACTTCGAGCAGGACCCCGCCCTCCGGCCGCTGCGGACCGTTGCCCGGCTCCTCGCCGAAAAGGACGACTGGGCCGCGCTGTACGATCCCGCACGGCTCGCGCTTAACACCGTCCCGGTAGCCGCTGCCGTGTACAGCGAGGACATCTACGTCGACCGCGACCTCTCGCTCGAGACCGCCGCCGCGGTCCGCGGTCTGCAGGTCTGGGAGTCCGCGGATTTCCACCATGACGGCATCGCGGACGACGGCGAGGGCATCTTCGCCCGGCTCCTAGGCCTGACCCGCTCCGTCCGGGACTGAGCGTACGCGGTCCGATCCGCCCTTAGCTGAGATTCCCGCGGACGTTGCGGACGCTGCCGGTGCGCCCGGCGCGAAACGCCACGGCCAGCACCACCGCCGCGACGGACGCGGCGGCCAGGTTGAGGCCCTGGTAGCCGACGCCGCTCATCAGCAGACCGGAAAACCCTGCCCCGACTGCCCCGGCAACCCCCATCATGGTGTCCGAGACTCCCTGGACGAGGACACGGTCGTCGGCGCCGACGCTTTCGGCAAGCAGGGTGGAACCGGCGATGGTCGCCGCGGACCAGCCGATCCCGAGCAGCACGAGGCCGACCGTCACCAGGCCCGGTTCGGCCTGTCCGAGGCCTGCCACGAGGACTGAGAGCAGGATCAGGCCGTGGCCCAGCAGGATGACCGGAAGCCGTCCCGCCTTGTCCGTGAGCCAGCCCATGACCGGCGAGAGCGCGTACATCCCGGCGATGTGAAGCGAGATGGTGAATCCGATCAGGACCAGCACATCGGTGCTGGCGGCGTGGGCGTGTCCGGCCGGCATGTCGGCCAGCGGCCCCTCGGTCAGCAGTTGCAGGTGCAGCGGCGTCATCGACATCACCGCGGCCATGCAGCCGTGCGCCGCAATGACCGCCAGGAGGGCAAGCCCGGCCCGGGGCGAGGCCCGGACCGCGCGCAGCCCGTGCCGCAGCCCGTCCCGCCGTCGGACGTCCGTGGCGCTGGCCGCGGTGCCGCTGGCGGCGGACGTGGCGAGCTGCCTGTCGGAACGGAGGCTGGTGGCCAGCAGCAGAGGATCGGGCCGCAGGCCGGCGAACAGCAGCAGCGCCGCCAGCGCCAGGCCCGCCATGGAGAACACAAAGGGACCGGCCAGCGCCGGCAGGCCAAGGGCCTCCCCTACCAGGGCACCGGGAAGGATCAGGTTGGGACCGGCGACAGCGCCGACGGTCACGGCCCACACCACGATCGCCAGGGATCGGCCGCGATGCTCCGGATCGGCGAGGTCGACGGCGGCGAAACGGGCCTGCAGATTGGCGGCCGTCCCGAGTCCCAGTAGGGCCGCGGCCAGCAGCAGCACCGGAAAGCTGCCCGTGACCGTGGAAACGATCACCAGCAGCGCCCCGGCCATGGCAGCGAGCAAACCCGTGATCAGGGACGCCCTCCGGCCACGCCGGCCGGCCAGTCGGGCCAGAGGCAGGGCGGCCGCCGCGGCGCCGAGGGTCATGATGGTTGCGACCGAACCGGCCCATGCACTGGAACCGGAGAGCTGGACCGCCAGCAGGGAACCGACGGAAAGGCTGGCACCGCTGCCCACCCCGCTGAGGAGCTGGCCGGCACTCAACACCAGAACGGTACGGCGCTGGACCTGTTGCGGGTCCAGCGCCGTACCGGTTGCCAGCGGTGCATGGAAGATTTTCACGCTCCGAGCTTAGCCGAACCGGTGCCTGGCCGAGGCGAGAGTCAGCCGGACCGGGGCGTAGCCGGACTGTGCAGCTACTCCACGTTGCTGAGGCTTTTGCGGGCGTCCTCGTCGAGCCGGGCGTCCAGCTTCGACGCGGTGGCCTTCGAACTGACCAGGCTGGCGATGACGGCAATGATGATGGTGCCGGTGATCACGCCAAGGGAGACGAAGGTCGGGAGCTCGGTGGCCCATTCGATGTGCCGGCCGCCATTGATGAAGGGCAGTTCGTTGACGTGCATGGCGTGCAGCGTAAGCTTGACGCCGATGAAGGCGAGGATCACCGAGAGGGCGTGCTTGAGGTAGATCAGCCGCGTCATCAGGCCGCCGAGCAGGAAGTACAGCTGCCGCAGGCCCATCAGGGCGAAGACGTTGGCGGTGAAAACGATGAAGGCGCTCTGGGTGAGGCCGAAGATGGCGGGGATGGAGTCCACCGCGAAGAGCAGGTCGGTCACGCCGATGGTCACGAAGACGATCAGCATCGGGGTGAAGACCGTCCTGCCGTCGACGACTGTGCGGAGCGTGCCGCCGTCGAACTGCGCTGAGATCGGCAGGACCTTGCGGATCCGGGCGATGAGCGGGTTTTCCCTATTCTCCTCGTCTTCACCTTCATCCCGGGCCTGCTTCCAGGCGGTCCAGAGCAGGAAGGCCGCGAAGATGTAGAAGACCCAGCTGAACTGTGCGATGACCAAGGCGCCGAGCAGGATGAAGATGCCACGAAGGATCAGCGCGATGCTGATGCCGACCATGAGCACTTCCTGCTGGTACTTACGGGGTACCGAGAACCGGGCCATGATGATGATGCAGACAAAGAGGTTGTCGATGCTGAGGCTGTATTCCGTCACCCAGCCGGCAAGGAACTGCCCGCTGTATTCCGGGCCCGTGAAGGCGAACATCGCTGCCGCGAAATAAGGGCAAGGGTGATGTAGAAAGCGACCCACAGGCCGGCTTCCTTCATGGAAGGCTCGTGCGGACGGTGGACGACCAGCAGCAGGTCGGTGACGAGGATAATGCCGAAAACGACAAAAGTGCCGATCTCGAACCAGACGGGAAGTTCAGGCACGAAAGTACCCTTCACAGGGTGCGACTGTGCGGTGCAAGTCTCTCCGACGGCCGGTGTACTCGAGGCACACCTGGCTGCCCGCTACGCCCGGCATGGCACCTGTGCCATACGTGTTGACGATCGTAGCGCGTGGGATACTCCCCTACGTCAGCTAAACATTACTCCGGGCGTGCCCGGCAATCTAGGCGTGCCCGGCGGACTGCATCTGCCGCAGTTCCTTCTTCAGCTCGCCCACCTCATCCCGGAGCCGCGCCGCGAGCTCAAACGCCAGCTCGCCGGCGGCGGAGTGCATTTGTTCGGTGAGTTGCTCGATCAACCCCACGAGGTCCTCGGCCGGCGCGGCGGCCAGGCCGTCCGCCCGCACCTTCGACGCGCCCTTGCCCTTGCCGCGTGCCTTCCCCGCGCTGGCGAGGAGCTCGCGGGTGTCGGCGTCCTCCTTGGCGATCTGGTCCGTGATGTCGGCGATCTTCTTCCGCAGCGGTTGCGGGTCGATCCCCTTTTCGGTGTTGTAGGCCACCTGGATGGCACGGCGCCGGTTTGTCTCGTCGATGGCGTGGGCCATCGAATCGGTGATGCGGTCCGCATACATGTGGACCTGGCCGGAGACGTTACGGGCCGCGCGGCCAATGGTCTGGATCAGCGAGGTGGACGAGCGCAGGAACCCTTCCTTGTCCGCGTCCAGGATGCTCACCAGCGAAACCTCGGGCAGGTCCAGGCCTTCCCGGAGCAGGTTGATGCCGACCAGCACGTCGAAGACGCCCATCCGCAGCTCACGGAGCAGTTCCACCCGGCGGAGCGTGTCCACGTCCGAGTGCAGGTATTCGACCTTGACGCCGTGGCCCAGCAGGTAGTCGGTGAGGTCCTCGGCCATGCGCTTCGTCAGAGTGGTGACCAGGATGCGCTCGTTCTTCGCGGTGCGGGTCCTGATTTCGCCCAGCAGATCATCGATCTGGCCCTTGGTGGGCTTGACGACGATTTCGGGGTCGATCAGGCCGGTGGGCCGGATGATCTGCTGGACATAACCGTCGGCCTTGGCGAGTTCGTACTTGCCCGGCGTGGCAGACAGGTACACAGTCTGGCCCACGCGGTCCTGGAACTCGTCCCACTTCAGCGGCCGGTTGTCCATCGCCGAGGGCAGCCGGAAGCCGTGGTCCACGAGGTTCCGCTTGCGGGACATGTCGCCCTCGTACATGGCACCGATCTGCGGCACGGTGACGTGGGACTCGTCGATCACGAGGAGGAAGTCGTCCGGGAAGTAATCGATCAGGCAGTGCGGCGCAGTCCCGCGGGCCCGGCCGTCGATGTGCGAGGAGTAGTTCTCGATGCCGTTGCAGAAGCCCATCTGCTGCATCATTTCCAGGTCGTACGTGGTGCGCATCCGGAGCCGCTGGGCTTCCACCAGTTTGTTCTGGCTCTCCAGGGTCTGGAGCCGCTCGGCCAATTCGTCTTCGATCCGCTTGATGGCCCGGCCCATGCGCTCCGGACCGGCCACGTAGTGCGAGGCCGGGAAGACGTACATTTCGGTCTCATCCCGGATGATCTCGCCGGTGAGCGGGTGCAGCGTGTAGATGTTCTCGATCTCGTCGCCGAAGAACTCGACCCGGATCGCCAGCTCCTCGTACATCGGGATGATTTCCACGGTGTCGCCGCGCACCCGGAACGTGCCGCGGTGAAAGTCCATGTCGTTGCGGGCGTACTGCATGGAAACGAATTTCCGGAGCAGGTCGTCGCGGTTCATCTCGGCACCCTTGCGGAGCGTCACCATGCCGGCGATGTATTCCTCCGGTGTGCCCAGACCGTAGATGCAGGACACCGTGGCGACGACGATCACGTCACGCCGGGTCAGCAGCGCGTTGGTCGCGGAGTGCCGGAGCCGTTCGACTTCCTCATTGACGGAGGAGTCCTTCTCGATGAAGGTGTCCGTCTGCGCCACATAGGCTTCCGGCTGGTAGTAGTCGTAGTACGAGACGAAGTACTCGACGGCGTTGTTCGGGAGCAGCTCGCGGAATTCATTGACGAGCTGCGCGGCGAGGGTCTTGTTCTGCACCATCACGAGGGTGGGCCGCTGGACCTGCTCGATCAGCCACGCCGTCGTCGCGCTTTTGCCGGTACCGGTGGCACCGAGCAGCACCACGTCCTTCTCGCCGTTCTTGATCCGCTCCGTCAGTTCCGCGATCGCAGCCGGCTGGTCACCCGCCGGCTGGAACTCGCTGATGACCTCGAAGGGCGCCACGACACGGTTGATCTGCTGCGCAAGACTCATGTACTTAATCTACCGCCGGGGCCGGCCGCAGTGCCCTGATTCAGCTTTGGGCAGTACCTTTCCCGGGACCACGGGGGCCTCGGCCCGCCCCGGGTGCTGGTTCCGGCACTGCTTCGGGTCCTGCCGCTGGCGCTGCCTCCGCCGCCGGCGCGCTGTAGGACGGCGAGGTGTACGACGGTGGCTGCCAGCCCGTACGCTGCGCCCACGCCTCCATCCGCGGTCCGGCGTGGTCGGCGAACCAGGCCTCCTTGTCGGCGGCGTAGCCGGCGGTCGATTTGTCCACCCCATGCAGTTTGGCGACGCGGCGTTTCTCGGCCAGGTAGTCGGTGCGGGCGGCCGCGTCGTCCCGCAGCCAGTCCCGGAAGCACAGCGCAAAACGCCAGCCCGGGGAGCCCACCACGCGGACGTGGAGGTTGACCGCACGCCCGGGGTCCGCATTGCCGTGCAGCCGCTTGGGCCAGTCCGCCGGGTCCGGGCGGGAAGGCTTGGGGTTATCCGAGACGACCCCGGGCCAGGCGGGGAAGCCCGCGCGGGCCAGCAGCGGCGCGATCCGGTCCGCGGCCGCCATGTCCTCGACGCCCAGCTGGAGGTCCAGGACGTCCTTGGCGGCGAATCCGGGCACCGACGTGGAACCGATGTGGTCCAGGGTCAGGATGTCCGGCGCGGCGGCGGACAGGCGGGCGATGATCCGGTCCGCCTGCGCGGGCCAGTCCGGGTTGGCGGGCGTGAGAACCGGCCCGCCGGTGCGCGGTGCGATCCGGTGCCGGGCCAGATTCTCGGCGAACGGTGCCAGCCGGAACTTCCAGAGCCGGTCCACGGCATCGCGCAACTCCTCCTTGGCACCGGAATTGTCGAGGACGGCGTCGGCCGCCGCCAGCCGGGCCTCCCTGCTGGCCTGGGCCGCCATCCGGGCCCGCGCGTCCGCGGCGGTCATCTGCCGGTGCTGCACCATGCGGTCTACCCGGACGTCGTCGGGGGCGTCAACCACCACGACGAGATGGAAATCGGCACCCTGTCCGGTCTCGACCAGCAGCGGGATGTCCTGGACCACCACGGCGCCTTTCGGGGCGGCCGCGGCCAGTACGGCGGCGCGTCCCCGTACCAGTGGATGGATGATGCCGTTGAGCACGGCGAGCCGTTCCGGGTTCCCGAAGACGACGGCGCCAAGCCTGGGCCGGTCCAGTCCGCCGTCGGGCGTCAGGATGGCTTTGCTGAAGGCGTCGACAACCCGGGCGAGCCCCGGCGTTCCGGGCGCCACGACCTCGCGGGCCAGGGCATCGGCGTCGATCACCACCGCACCGAGCTCACGCAGGCGCGCGGCGGCCACTGACTTCCCTGAGGCGATGCCGCCCGTCAACCCGATTTTCAGCACCCCACCAGACTAAACTGATCCGGTGGCTGATGACGCGGTTTTCCCGGAGAGCAGGGCAGCCGTTTACACCACGCTCGCGGCCGGTCCGCAATTCCGCCATGAGATCGAGGTCAAACGCTCCCGGTTTATCACCGTGCTGCACCGCACCGTGGATGAGGAGAGCGCCCGGTCCGTCGTGGCCGGGCTGCGCCGGGAATTCCACGACGCGCGGCACCACTGCTCCGCATTCGTGCTTGGCCCGGACCGTGAGGTGCAGCGGTCCAACGACGACGGCGAGCCGTCCGGGACGGCAGGCCTGCCGATGCTCGACGCGCTGCTGAAACGCGAAACCGCGCCCGGCCTGACGGATCTCAGCGACGTGACGGCGGTGGTGGTCCGCTACTTCGGCGGGATCCTGCTCGGCGCCGGCGGCCTCGTCCGGGCGTACTCCGAATCCGTGTCCGCCGCCCTGGACCGGGCCCCGCTGGTGCGACGCCGCCGGCTGCGGATCTGCACCGTGACGGTCCCGCACACGGCGGCCGGGCGGCTGGAGAACGAGCTGCGCGGCGCGGGATATGTGATGGCTGGAACAAGTTACGAGGCGCAGACAACAGTTCTGCGGCTTGCCCTGCCGGATGACCGCGCGGCCCTGGCGCAGGCGGCTGAACGGCTCGCCGCGCTGTCAGCCGGAGCCGCCGGGCTGCTGCCTGAAGGAACGGAGTGGATCGATGTCCCGCTCGTCTGAGCATTCCCCTGCCGCCGTGCGACTCGTCGACGTCTCCGACGAGGTCCTGGAAAAGCTCCTGACCGTGGCCATCCAGGACGCCGACGCGGACGAGGTGACGCCTCCGCTGGGCAGTGCTGCCGGCTGGAATTCGGAACGGATCAGCTGGTTCCGCGAATACCACCACGCTGCCGCCGGTCTCGACCGTCCGGCGCAGCAGAAGAGCTGGGCGATCAGCTCCGACGGGGAACTGGCGGGATCGATCCGGCTCAAACGCACCGGGGCGGACACGCTCGAAACCGGAATCTGGCTGGGCCGCAGTTTCCGTGGCCACGGGATCGCGCGGGAAGCCCTTCGACTCGTGACCGAGCGGGCCGCCGCCGCCGGTGCCGCCGTGCTGGAGGCCGACACGACTGCCGGGAACGCCGCGGCGCTGGTCCTGCTGCGCGCGGCCGGGGCCGAACTCGAGGAGGGCAAAGCCACCGCCGACGCCACGGTTCCGGTCAAGGCCCGGATCGCGCTGCGCTGATGTCCACCGCGGGACATGCCCCACGCTCCCTGCGGCCACTGGACATGCCCCCGCTGAGTTCCGCGCTCCCACCGGACATGCCCCTCCCTGGCCGCAGCCGCTGGACACAACGCCATTGTGTCCATCCGGCGGGCCCACGACTGGGCAGGTCCAGGCCAAGTTCCGCGCGTCAACGCGGGAAACCAGCTCAATATCCCGCCGGAACCAGCTCCTTTCCGGCGACGGCCGGCGTCTTCAACGCGGGCGGACGGTAAGGCTTCAGGCCGCAGCGTTCCTGGATGAACTGCTCCAATCCGCGGTATCCGAAATCTTTGTGACTGCATCCGGGCCAGCGCTCCCGCAATAGCGCACCCAAACGTGAGCCGTGGACGAGTCCCCCAACCAGAACGTCAGGGTGCTTACGCACCAAGGCATGAACGCTTTCCTGATATTCCTTAACGCTTGGTACGCGCGGCGCCGACGACGACGGAACCACCGACGTCCTGGGCTGTTCGGTCTTCGGGGTCACCGGTTTCGCCACCGGTCGGGTCATTTGGACCGGGGCGCTTACGGATTTCGGCTTCTTCTTAGGCTCGGGCACTTGAACAACATGGAAATGGTCGGCCGCCGCCTGCAGAAACCTGCTGCCTGCACCCGCGGCAGCGTGCGATGTCGTCACAACGATTGCGTACTTCCCCAAGGTATGGAGGCGTCGGATGAGGGGGACGAAACCTCCGTCGCCGCTGACAATGACGAAGACGTCTACCCAGGGGGCCTCGGTGGCCACCTCCAGGACATCCACGACCATTTCAATGTCGGCAGCATTCTTCACATCCTGATTGAACGAGAAGATCTGGACCGGCTCAACTCCGTTGGCAAATAGTTCCCGGCGGTAGCTTGCCATGTCGGCCCGGCCCCAATTGGCGTAGGCGCGGACGAGCGCCGTCAGCGACCCGACACCCAGATCCCGGGCAAGCCGCTCGACGTCGGCCACGATAGTGCCGATAGGAACCGAGGTCACATCGCCTTTTGCGCCGCCGAAGAGATTTTCCATGTCGATGAAGACCGCCACATTCCGGGCCGGCGGGGTCCCTTTCAGGCGTTCCGGCGTCATTTTTGCCGCCCCGACGCTATTCTGCAATTTCCCAGATGTGGCCGGCCGGATCCCGGAAACTGGCCGTTCGGATCCCCCACGGCCGGTCCAACGGGCCGTTGAGGAGCTCGACGCCGCGGCCCTCCAGCGCGGCACAAACGGCGTCGACGTCGTCCACCCGTATGGTGAACTGCATCCGTGATCCGGACTCCGGCGTAGCTACCCTGGCGGGGCCGATGAGCTCCGGCGCCTCGGATGATCTCAACAGGTTGATCATGGTGTTCTCGAACTTGAAGACCGCCGAGGCGTCATCCTCGAAGGCTATGGGCAGGCCGAACGCGTCCTGGTAGAAGCGCTTGGCCCCCGGCAGATCCTCGACAAACAGGGTGATGGCGCCGATACCCCTCGGCCAGGGCCCTGTTCCTACTGAACCCTCCGCCTGATGACTTTCCGAAGTATCAACCATGAATGCTCCCCCAATTGTGTTCCGAACTTCAACCTGCCAAGTCTGGACGGGGAACCGCGGCGACGTCAAGGATTGCAGTCCCCACATGCCCGAGTTACGGGCGGCCGGACGCTGGAGCTTGTCCCGCCGTCGCGCCCAGGTCTGGACATAGTGCCCATATGTCCAATGGCCGCTTCCGGCGCTGGGCATGTCCCCCGGGTTCGCCCGGACGTACCGGACCCGGACGCTGGAGCGTGTCCGGCCGTCGCGCCCAGGTCTGGACATAGTGCCCATATGTCCAGTGGCTGCTTCCGGCGCTGGGCATGTCCCGCGGAGCACGCGTCCACCCGCGGGCACATCCCCCGCGGCGCGCCGGTGACAGGCGCCCGGGGCCAGGCGCACAGGGCTCGGGGCCCGGGGCCCGGGGGCACGGGGACCGGGGCAAGGGGCCCGGGGCTTAAACCAAAGGTGGCCGCCCCCGTAGGGACGGCCACCATTCAGAGTGCTACTTCAAGCTACCAAGTGCCAGGCCTCAGGGAGCGGACTCCCTGAGTGCACGGGGCAATTAGTTGCCGGTCAGCTTCTCGCGCAGTGCTGCAAGAGCCTCGTCGGAAGCGAGCGTGCCGCCACCGGTGTTGGACTCGGCTGCAGCCGGCTCGGAGGAGTAGCTGGTCGTGCCGGAATCGCTCTCGCCGGACGTTGCAGCTGCAGCGTCGTCGGCAGCGTGCTGGACAACCTGCTTCTTGTGGGCTTCCCAGCGGGTCTGGGCGTCAGCGTACTGCTGCTCCCAGGCGGCGCGCTGCGTCTCGTAGCCTTCAAGCCACTCGTTGGACTCCGGGTCGAAGCCCTCCGGGTACTTGTAGTTGCCCTCTTCGTCGTACTCAGCGGCCATGCCGTAGAGAGCCGGATCGAATTCGGTGGACTCGGCGTCGACGCCCTCGTTGGCCTGCTTGAGGGACAGCGAGATGCGGCGGCGTTCGAGGTCGATGTCGATGACCTTGACGAACAGCTCGTCACCAACAGAGACAACCTGCTCGGCCAGCTCAACGTGGCGCACGGCGAGCTCGGAGATGTGGACCAGGCCTTCGATGCCGTCTTCAACGCGAACGAACGCGCCGAACGGAACCAGCTTGGTGACCTTACCCGGTACAACCTGCCCGAGGGCGTGGGTGCGGGCGAAGGTCTGCCACGGATCTTCCTGCGTAGCCTTGAGCGACAGGGACACACGCTCGCGGTCCAGGTCGACCTCGAGAACCTCGACGGTGACTTCCTGGCCAACTTCGACAACCTCGGACGGGTGGTCGATGTGCTTCCAGGACAGCTCGGAAACGTGAACGAGGCCGTCTACGCCGCCCAGGTCCACGAAGGCACCGAAGTTGACGATGGAGGAAACGACGCCGGGACGGACCTGGCCCTTTTCCAGCTTGTTGAGGAACGTGGAGCGGACCTCGGACTGGGTCTGCTCGAGCCAGGCACGGCGGGACAGCACAACGTTGTTGCGGTTCTTGTCCAGCTCGATGATTTTGGCTTCGATCTTCTGACCGATGTACGGAGCAAGGTCGCGCACACGGCGCATCTCGACGAGGGATGCGGGCAGGAAGCCGCGCAGACCGATGTCGAGGATAAGACCACCCTTGACAACCTCGATGACGGTACCGGTGACGACACCGTCCTCTTCCTTGACCTTCTCGATGTCGCCCCAGGCGCGCTCGTACTGAGCACGCTTCTTGGAGAGGATCAGGCGGCCTTCTTTGTCTTCCTTGGTGAGCACCAGGGCTTCGACGAGATCGCCAACGGAGACAACGTCTCCGGGATCAACATCGTGCTTGATGGACAGCTCGCGGGAGGGAATGACACCTTCGGTTTTGTAACCGATGTCGAGCAGAACTTCGTCGCGGTCGACCTTGACGACGGTACCTTCGACGAGGTCTCCGTCGTTGAAGTACTTGATGGTGGCGTCGACTGCTGCGAGGAAGTCCTCAGCGGTACCGATGTCGTTAATTGCGACTACGGGGGTACCGGGCTTCTCGGTGGAGGTGATGGTCATGTAGTAGGGGCTCCGTTGTGGATAGTAAGTCGGTCAGGCGAACCGCTGCGCCCGCGTCGGCGACACGGGCCCAGAACACGGCACATCGCCGGGTCATCCTGATTTGTGGATTGAAGATGCGCGCACGTAGTACACGCCCGTTTAGTCTAGTCGTATACGGGAACACGGGTCAAAGCGCAACGGGTCAGCCTGGACTCGGCTAGAAGTGCGTCAGACAGTGCGGTGCGCGCTCGACGGCGAACATGAGTTTCGCGCTCAGGGCCGCCCCCGGTGCATGCTCGGTAATCCTTCCGGCCGCCGCCAGAGTGACCGGGCAGACCGCGCCGAGATAGATGGATCCGAGTTCGGCGATATCGAGTGAAAGCTCCGGCTCCGCGCCGTCCGGGGCGGCCGCGACCCGGGCCTCGCCACCGGTGACGGTGAGGGTGAACGTGCCGTCGGCGAGGCCCAACGTGTCGGTGACGCGGACGACGAGGCTGCCGTCGGATGAGTACCGCCGGGCACCCAGTGCCGCGGCGGTGTCCAGAATCCGGAGCCACAGCATGTCGCGGTGCTCCGAGGACTCGATGCAGCGCGGGTCCTCCAGGGCCCACGTCAGCGGATCGTCCACGGGCGCTTCGGCCCAGCTGACCCGCTGGATCATGTCGAGGCTGCCCAGGAACTGCCACAGCTCCAGGTAGCCGGAATCGGTGGCCGCCACCAGGTCAACGACTTCCATGGTGTGGGGTTTGGTGTCCCAGCCGGAGAACTTGTAGGCGACATAGCCGTCCACGGCCCCGGCGGCGTCGTAGTGTAGGGCGCACCGGATCGACTCATCCTCCGCACCGTCCTGGCCGAGCGTTCCCGAGCTGCGCTGCCGGTACGCGTCCTGCCGCATGATCGAGCCCGGAGTCGCCCGGTGGACGCGTTCGAACACCCGCGGAGCTAAATCCAGCAGGACTTTCCGGTCGGCGATTTCCACCGAACCGGACGGGGTGTGCCGCAGCCGGAACCGCGGCCCGGTGTCCACCTTGATGCTGCGTTCGAACGTTGCGACGCCGAAGCCGAACCGGCCGTAAATGGAAGCTTCCGAGGCCGTCAGCGCCGCGAGGGCCAGGCCATCGGCCTTGGACGCGGCGAGGTCCTCGGTCATCATCCGGCGCAGGATCCCCTGCCGGCGGTGCGTTCCGCGGACGGTCACGGCGGTGATCAGCTGGGCTTCCAGCTGCCGCCCGTAGCCGGTGTTGAGGTGCTTGCGCAGGGTGGCGAAGGTGGCGACCGGGATCTCGGCCGCCAGGGAGCGGTCGGCCACGGCGCCGGTCTGGTAGACCCCCGTCATCTCACGGTTGTCGACCCGGTACATGGCCATGACCTTGTCGACGAACTCTTCCTTGTGCCGCTCGTCGTAGAACCCGACGCCGACGCCGCGGAGCCACGCTTCCCCCAGGGCGTAGTCCGGTTCGGATTTTTCGGCCGCGCGGAACCGCCGGATCTCATACTTCTCTGCCACGTCGTTCTCCCCCTAGGAATCCTGCCAAATGATCGAACGAAGCAGGCGTCAGTGCCCGGCCTCGTACCAGCTGGAGCCGATGCCAATCTGCACGTCCAGCGGAACCGTCAGCTTCGCCGCCGAGCCCATCTGCTCCGTTACCAGCTTCTCCACGGCTTCCCGCTCGCCGTGAGCCACTTCGAGGACCAGTTCATCATGGACCTGCAGCAGCATGCGCGATTTCAGGCCCTGTTCGGCAAGCGCACCGGCGACGCCGAGCATGGCCCGCTTGATGATGTCAGCCGCCGAGCCCTGGATCGGTGAGTTCAGCGCGATGCGCTCCGCGTTCTCGCGCAGCTGGCGGTCGGTGCTGGTCAGGTCCGGCAGGTAACGGCGGCGCCCCTCGATGGTCGCGGTGTAGCCGTCGATCCTGGCCTGGTCCACCACGCCGCGGAGGTAGTCGCGGACGGCGCCGAACCGGTCGAAGTATTCCTTCATCAGGGTCCGCGCCTCGTCGACCGAGATCTCGAGCTGCTTGGAGAGACCGAAAGAGGTCAGACCGTAGGCGAGCCCGTACGACATCGCCTTGACCTTGGACCGCATCGCGCTGGTCACCTGGTCGGTAGGCACATGGAAGATGTTGGAGCCCACGAACCGGTGCAGGTCTTCGCCGTCCTGGTACGCCTGGATCAGTCCCTGGTCACCGGAGAGGTGCGCCATGATCCGCATTTCAATCTGTGAGTAGTCCGCCGAGAGCAGGCAGTCGTAGCCGTCGCTGACCACGAAGATGCTCCGGACGCGGCGGCCTTCCTCGCTGCGGATGGGGATGTTCTGCAGGTTGGGGTTGTTGGACGAAATCCGGCCGGTGGCGGCCACGTTCTGGGCGTACGTGGTGTGGATCCGGCCGTCGTCGGTGACGGACTTCTTCAGCGACTCCAGCATCTGCCGCAGCTTCGACGACTCCCGGTGCGCCATCAGCTGGACCAGGAATTCGTGCCCGGTCTTTTCCAGCAGGTTCTTGAGCGACGCGGCGTCCGTGGTGTAGCCGGACTTGATCTTCTTGGTCTTGGGCAGCCCCAGTTCCTCGAACAGCACGGTCTGCAGCTGCTTCGGCGAGCCCAGGTTCACGTCGTGGCCGATCGCGGCGAAAGCCAGCTCCTGGGCGTTGTCGATCACCTTGGCCAGATCCGCCAGCTGCTCGTCCATGCGCGCCATGTCGATGGCGATTCCCGCGAGTTCCATGTCGGCAAGGACCCGGCTGACGGGCAGCTCGAGGGTGGTCAGCAGGTCCTGGGCTTGGCGTTCCTGCAGTTCCGTTTCGAAGTAGCGGCTCAGGGCCCGGACGACGGTGGCTTCGTGGACGAGCGCACCGGCAGCGGCGGCGTCGTCGCCGTCGAAAGCCAGCTCCAGCTGGCCTTCCTTGGCGGCACCGGAGGAGACGCTGATGTTGAGGTGGTGCTGGGCCAGTTCGGCGAGCTCATAGCTGCGGCGGTCAGGCTGGATGAGGTAGCCGGAAATTGAGGTGTCGTCAACGACGCCTTCGAGGCCCAGGCCCCGGTTGGTGAAAGCCTTGAGGGCCGCCTTGTAACCATGCATGATCTTGGGCGCGTCGGCGCTCCTGAGCCACTCGGCCAGGACGTTCTCGGCCGCGGCGTCCTGGCTGGCGAGGTCGATGTAGGCGGCCGCACCGTCATGGACGATGGCCACGGCGGCGGCATCCTCGCTGATCCGCCCGGGTACAAGGTCGACGGCGACGGCTGAACGCTTGCCCGCCCCCGACTCCAGGAAGGTGGCCAGCTCGGCGGCGTCCGCGGGGACCACGAAGTCCGGAGTGTCCAGGCTTTCCCGCTCCGCTTCTGTAACCTCGCTGCCGTAGAGGGCGAAGAGCCGGGCGCGGATGGTCTTGAATTCGAGGGCGTCGAACAGCTCCTCAAGTGCGGCCTGGTCCGGCCGCGGATCCGCGAGCTCGTCCAGGGTGACCGGCAGGTCCAGGTCCGTGTGGAGCCGGTTCAGCCGCCGGTTGCGTCTGACGTCCTCCACGTTTTCGCGGAGGGAGTCGCCCACTTTTCCGCCGATCGCGTCGAGGTTCGCCAGGACCCCCTCGAGACCGCCGTACAGGTTGATCCATTTGGCGGCCGTTTTGGGCCCGACGCCGGGAACGCCCGGGAGGTTGTCCGCGGTCTCCCCCACCAAGGCGGCGAGGTCCGAATACTCGGCGGGGCTGACAAAGTATTTCGCCTGGATGGCTTCGGCATCCATTCGGGGAATGTCGCTGACGCCCTTCCGGGGGTACAGGACAAAAACGTTGTCCGTGATCAGCTGGAACGCGTCACGGTCGCCCGAGACGAGCAGCACCTCGTAGCCGGCCTTTTCACCCATGGCGGCGAGGGTTGCCAGGATGTCATCCGCCTCATAGCCGGGCATCTTGATGGTCTTGATGCCCCAGGCGCCCATGACCTTGTCGATGAGGTCAATCTGGCCGCTCATCTCCCGCGGGGTCTCGTTGCGTCCGCCCTTGTACTCGCTGTACTCGGCCTTGCGGTGCGTGGTTTCGTCCGAGACATCGAAGGCGACCGCAACGTGTGTGGGCTTTTGCTCCTTGATCAGGTTGATGAGCATGGAGGTAAACCCGTGGATCGCGTTGGTGTGCTGCCCCGTGGCGGTGGAGAACTTGTCCGCGGGCAGGGCGAAGAACGCCCGAAAGGCCATGGAGTGTCCGTCCAGCACCAGGAGCCGCGGCTGGTCCGTGATGGGAATCACCGGTGCTTCAGTGGCGGAAACCGACGCCGCGGCCCGGCCGGCTTTCCGGACGGGCTTGGCTGCAATCACTGATTCGGTCTCAGTGGACGGGAAAATGTCTGCTGCAGAAGGGGAAGGGGCCGGTTTGGTAGTTTCGCTCACAGGTGCCAGCCTAGTTCCCATGAAAGACAATTTCACGCCGGGCCCGTACGCGGCCGAACTGGCCGCCGCCGGGATTCCCGAGGAAATGCACGACTGGCTTGGACACTACGGCGTAGGCGCCCTGGTGGTGAAGATGGGAATCAAGTTCCTGGAAATGAGCCCGGAGCGAACCGTGGGCACCATGCCGGTGGAAGGCAACACCCAGGTGGCGGGCATTCTGCACGGCGGCGCGCATGTGGTGCTCGCCGAGACCCTTGGCTCGTTTGCCGCGGGGATGCACGCCGGCCCGAACCGCCAGGCGATGGGCATCGATGTGAGCGCGACGCACCACCGGGCCATCGCATCGGGCACCGTCACCGGAACCTGCACGGCCATCCACCTCGGACGGACCCTCACCACCCACGAAATTGTGATGACCGACGAGCAGGGCCGGCGGCTGTCCTCCGCCCGCATCACCAACCTCATCCGCGACATCAACACGTAGGCACTGTGCCGCGTCGGGGCCGCTCGGGCCAACGCCGCCCGGCGTCAGGCTGTGCGGGTCAGGGCTGTGCCGCGTCAGGGCTGTGCCGCGTCAGGGCTGGGCCGCGTCAGGGCTGTGCCGCGTCACGTCCGAAACGGTAGCGAAGCTCCACGATGCCCCGCCCGAGGGTCTGCGAGGCAATCAGCTCCAGTGGCGCCGTCGGGCCCGACAGCGGAAGCACCGCTTTGCCGCTGCCGAGGACGACGGGAATGATCGAGATGATGATCTCGTCGAGGGCACCCGCGTCCGCGAACTGGGCAGCGAGGACCCCGCCGCCGACGATCCAGACGTTCTTGCCTGCCGCGCTCTCCCTGAGGTCCCCGATGAATTCGGCGACTGGGCCGCGGACAAAGGTCACGTCCGCGCCTTTGGGGGCCGCATGCTCGTGATGGGTGAAGACCCAGCTGGGCGTGTCGGGGTACGGCCAGGTATCCGGTTCGTGTTCCCGCAGCCAGGCGTAGGTTTCGCCGCCCATCACGATGCAGCCGACGTCCGCCATGAAGGCGTCGTAGCTTTCCTTGCCGCCGTCGAACCCGTCGAACTGGAGCAGCCAGTCCAGCTGGTCATCGGCGGTGGCAATGAATCCGTCCAGCGAGGACGCGACGAAATACTGGAAACGAGGCATGTGCCCCAGCCTAGCCAGAACCAGCCGGCATGCCCATCCTTCGTGCAGTGGCTGGCTTGGTCCGGCGCCGGCTACTTGCTGAAGTACGGAATGATCAGATACAGCCCGAACAGCACGGCGAGGCCACACAGGCAGAAGCACACGACGGCGAGCGGCCGGACCCAGGCCGGCTTCCTTTCGCTGACGTCACCGGCGATGGCCGTGAGCCGGACACCGAGGGAGTACAGGACCACAACGGTCACTGCCGCGACGAGCGTTGCGCCCGCCACCTGAACCAGTTCCAGCCATTTCACAGCAGTCCGTCCTTCGGCTCGTCCTGGGAGCGACTGACGGCAATCGCTTTCTTCTTCTTCCGGAACCGCACAGCCGTGCCGGCTTCCTCGACCTCGACGGCGTTGTGGTGGCCGACGGCCGACTTCTTCGAGTGCAGGAACATGTAGCTCACGGCAGCCGTGCCGGCCACGGCGGCGATAACGACGCCTGCGACGCCGGTTTTGACCAGCAGGGCGGTGAGTGCCCCCACGATTCCGGCGGCCGGGAGGGTGAGGAGCCAGCCGAGTGCAATCTTTCCGGCGGTTCCCCACCGGACGGTGGTGCCGCGGCGGCCCATGCCCGACCCGATGACGGAGCCGGAAGCAACCTGGGTGGTGGACAGCGCAAAGCCCAGGTGCGAGGAGGCGAGGATGGCTGAGGCCGTGCTGCTTTCTGCCGCAAAACCCTGGGCCGGCTTGACGTCGGTGAGTCCGGAGCCCATGGTGCGGATGATCCGCCAGCCACCGGAGTAGGTGCCGATCGCGATCGCAAAGGCGCACGCGGCAATGACCCAGAGCTGCGGGCCGGTACCGGGCCGCTGGGTCCCGGCGGCGATCAGCACAAGGGTGATGATGCCCATGGTCTTCTGCGCGTCGTTGGTTCCGTGCGCCAGCGCCACGAGGCTGGAGGTGAAGATCTGGCCGGTGCGGAATCCGCCGCGCTTCTGCGTGAGCTTGGTGCCGGACTCGGGGTCATGGCGTGAGGTCAGTGCATACGCCAGTTTGGTGCAGAGGAAGGCCACGCCGCCGGCGATGAGCGGGGCGAAGAGCGCGGGAAGAATGACCTTCTGCATCAGGCTCTCGAAGTTTATCGAGTGGATTCCGAGGCCGGCGATGGCCGCGCCAATCAGGCCACCGAAGAGCGCGTGCGAGGAACTCGACGGCAGGCCCTTGAGCCAGGTGATCATATTCCAGAGGATGGCGCCCATCAGCCCCGCGAAGATGATCTCCGGAGTGATCTGGATGCCATCCGATCCCTCCTTGATGATGCCGCCGGAAACCGTCTTGGCCACTTCCGTGGACAGAAAAGCACCCACCAGGTTCAGCACCGCCGCCAGGGCGACTGCCGTTTTCGGTTTGATCGCGCCGGTGGCAATGGGGGTGGCCATCGCGTTGGCGGTGTCATGAAATCCATTGGTGAAGTCAAAAAAAAGCGCTAGCGATATTACTAGCGCCACCATGATGGTGATTTCCACCTGTTGCCCAATCTGCAGAGTCGACGGTCAGCAGTTTCGATACCCATGGCCGCACAATTCACCCAGGCTTCACCGGGTCGTTGTGTGGCGTTCAGCAAAGTAGCCTGACGCGTTAAAGCGTACGGGCCAAAGGGAGCAGGGCAAAACAACGCCGGAGACGGCGAAACGCCGGACACCCGTGGGGTGTCCGGCGTTCAGCGTGGTGCGGGGTTGTCAGGCCGGAAGCTTGGCCCGGCCCGCCGAGCGCTCCGTGGCGGGGACGCCTTCGCCGGCCTGGCCGTAGATCCAGTCGTTGTACTGGAAGTCATTGTCCTTCCGGCTCTTGAAGAGCAGGTTGCGCAGCGTCCGGGCCAGCCCGGAGACATGCCAGGATTCGCCCCAGACCCGCGCGGTGCGCTGGACCCGGGCGGTCCGGCCGGCGCGGAGGTTGTTGAATTCCCGGATCGCACCGTCCCAGGCCTCGGGGCGGACGCCGTCCGCGGTGAAGACGGTTCCGTTGCTGACGTCCTGCAGCACGGCGGCATCCTCGAGGGCCTGGCAGGCGCCCTGGGCGAGGTACTGGAGCATCGGGTGTGCGGCGTCGCCCATCAGCACCATCCGGCCGGCAACCCAGTTTTCGATCGGGTCGCGGTCGTACATCGGCCAGCGGATGCCGGTGGCGAGGTTCTTCAGCGCTTCCTGAACGGCCGGGACGCAGTCCTTGTAGGCCGCCTCGAGCTCGTCGACGCCGCCGTACTGCTCTTCGCCGCGTTCGAAGGAGGGGGACTTGAAGACGGCCACGGTGTTGAGTAGCTCGCCCTTCCGCAGCGGGTACTGCACGAGGTGGCAGTTCGGGCCGAGGTAGACGATGACGTCCTCAAGGTCTGCCTTGGGGGTGTTTTCGGTGATCGGCACGGTGCCGCGGTACGCGACGTAGGCCGAGGGAACGGGCTCATCCGAGGCCACGAGCGGACGCAGCGTGGACTTGAGCCCGTCGGCGCCGATCACGACGTCGGCCTCGTAGTCGACGCCCGCTGCAGTGTGGGCCACGCCGCGGCCGTTGACGGTTTCAACACTTTCCACCATGACGTCGTTGACGAGCTTGACGCCGGCGGCCTCGCAACCTTCGAGCAGGACCCGGTGCAGGTCGCTGCGGTGGATCACGACGTACGGCGCGCCGTAGCGCTCCGCGAACTCCCCGCCGAGCGTCTGGCGGGTGAGCTCCTCGCCGGTGACGGCGTCGCGGAAGACCAGGTGCTTGGGCTGGACACCGATCTCCAGTGCCTTTTCCAGCAGGCCCCAGCGCTGCAGGACGCGGGAGGCGTTGGGAGCCATCTGCAGGCCCGCGCCGACCTCACCGAACTCGGGAGCGCGCTCCACCAGGGTGACGTTGGCGCCGTTTTCACGCAGCGCGAGTGCTCCGGCCAGTCCGGCCATTCCCCCTCCGATGACGAGGACATCGGTGGACGTGGCGTGCTCAGACATTGCTTACTCCTGTAGGTGAGGGTGAGGGTGAGATTGACGATTTGGATTTGAGGTTGAAGCCGACGGCGGCCAGCAGGACCGCGGCGATGGCGGCTGCACCGGCGAAGGCCAGGAAATTGGAATTGACGCCCAGCCCGGCGGCCAGCAGGAGGCCACCCACCTGGGGTGCGGCGACGGCGCCGATGCGGCCCGTCCCCAGCGCCCAGCCCAGCGCGGTGCCGCGCAGGTGTCCGGGATAGTGGCTCGCCACGGCGGCTATGATGAGGCACTGAGTGCCGTGGGTTCCGACGCCGGCGAGGACCAGCATGAGGTAGACAATGGTGACGGACGGTCCGGTCACCAGGACCACGAGCGCTCCTGCCGCGACTGCGGCGGCGGCGATCGCCGTCGGGATCGGACCGAACCGCGTCCCGGCCCAGGCGGTGATGACCGAGCCGGCGACCGCGCCCAGGTTCAGGGCCAGGGCGAACGTCAGGGCTGAACCGAGGTTGTAGCCGGCCAGCTGCATCAGGTTGGGCAGCCACGTGCCCAGTCCGTACCAGGCGAACAGCGTTGCGATCGTTGCCACGGCGAACAGGACGCTGATCCCCAGGTAGGGGGCGCGGAGCAGGGAGGAGAAGCCGGAAGGCTCCTTGATCGAACTGCTCCTGCCGGCCGCCTTGCGTGCGGCCCTGCCTGTTTCCTTGGTGCTGGCGCCGACCGGCGCCAGGGTCTCCGGAAGATACTTCAGTCCCAGCGGCACCACGATCACCAGGGCGAGCGCGGCCACGAGGAACATCGATTCCCAGCCGAAGGCCGGGATCAGCTGGATGCCGACCAGGGCGGCGATGGATCCGCCGATCGGGACACCGGACATCATCAGGGTGGCGATGACGGACCGCCACTTGGCCGGGACCAGTTCGGCAACAAGGGCGTTGGCCGAAGGCACCAGGCCGCCGAGGCCGATGCCGGCGAGGAGCCGGAGGACACCGAAAACGGGGGCGTTGGGGGCAAAGGCGCAGAGGATGGTGAAGATCGAGAAGACGACGGCGCAGCCGATGATGGTGCGGCGGCGTCCCCAGGAGTCGGCCATCCGGCCAGCGAAAATGGCCCCGATCATCATGCCGACGAAGGCCATTGAGCCAATCGTTCCGGCGGTGGCCTTCGTCAGGCCCCACCCGGTTTCGGAGATCAGCGAGGACTGGACCGTCCCGTAGACAATGAGGTCGTATCCATCGAATACCACCAGGAGCCAGCAGACCAGAACAGCGGCTGCCGACCCTTTGGAGAACCCGGTGACCGGCCCTCCAGCACTGGTGGGGGCCGGAGCCCCCTGCGAGGACCGTTGCGGCGTTGCAGCGGAAGATGTGTGATTCATCCCACTACCGTCGCCTCGATGGCAGGTGAACCACAATATAATTCTGATGTGCAGAACGAGTCCCCCGCCAAGCCCGCGTCGAAATCGACCCGGAAGCCCGTCCAGAAGCGGCCGAGCTATTCCGTCGAGGCAGTCGACAACGCCCTGCAGCTTCTCCAGCTGTTGCGCGACGTCGGCGCGCTGCGGCTCAAGGACGCCGCAGCCGAGCTGGGCGTGGCCCCGTCCACCGCCCACCGGCTGCTGGCCATGCTGGTCTACCGGGGTTTCGCCGTGCAGGATGAAACCCGCCGGTACCTGCCTGGCCCGGCAATGGGCGTCGGGCCGGCCGGGCTGAGCTGGTCCCGGCTGCTCCGCTCCCTCGCCCAGCCGCATATGGAACTGCTTTCGGCCCAGCTCAATGAAACGGTGAACCTCATGGTGCGGGTGGGCACGAAAGTCCGCTTCCTGGCCACTGTGGAGGGGACCAACGTGTTGCGGGTCGGTGACCGGCAGGGGACGGTAATGCCCGCCAACAAGACCTCAGGGGGCAAGGCCATGCTGGCCGAACTTGAGCCTCCCATGATCGACCGGCTGTTCAGCAGCGACAACACCGAGACCGGCGGCGACACCATCCCGGCCGCGGAATACCCGGCGTTCGTGCGGGAGCTGGAGTCCATCCGCGTCAACGGCTTCGCTGCCAATTTCGAGGGCACGGAGGACGGGGTGAGCGCCCTTGGGATCGCCCTGCACAACCGGCGGGGGGAGGTGGTTGGTGCGCTCAGCGTGGCCGCACCGGCGACCCGCTTCCGCAGGGTCTTCGACGCCGGGCTGGTCCCCCGGCTGCGGGAAAGCTGCCGTCAGCTGGAGGTCGACATCGCGGCCAATCCGGCCCAGCCGGACTGAGTCCGCCGCCGCCCGCAGTAACAATTCTGACCAGCAGAATATGTTGGGGGTCACAGGGCCGGCTCCGTAGAGTCAGCCTACGCATAAGATCTGTTCTGCACTACCGAGGAGGCCCACGTGTCCATCAGCGCCGAGAACACGACTCATGAGTCAGTTGCCGCAGGGCACACTGCCCCGGAGCCGACGCCCGAAGAGGCTGCCCAGCTCAAAGAGCTGTACCGCGATTTTGACCGCGAAAACCTGATTCCGCTCTGGACCGAAATCGCGGACCTGATGCCGATGGTGCCGTCCCCAAAGGCGGTGCCGCATGTCTGGCGGTGGAGCGACCTCTACCCGCTGGCCGCCCGCGCCGGTGACCTGGTCCCGGTGGGCCGTGGCGGCGAGCGGCGCGCGATTGCCCTGGCCAACCCGGGCCTGGGCAACACCCCCTACGCCACTCCGACACTGTGGGCAGCCATTCAGTACCTCGGCGCCCGCGAGACCGCGCCGGAACACCGCCACTCGCAGAACGCCTTCCGCTTCGTGGTCGAGGGCGAAGGCGTCTGGACCGTCGTGAACGGGGACCCGGTCCGGATGTCCCGCGGTGATTTCCTGCTGACTCCGGGCTGGAACTTCCACGGCCACCACAACGACACCGATGAGCCGATGGCCTGGATCGACGGCCTGGACATCCCGTTCGTGCACTACGCCGATGCCGGCTTCTTCGAGTTCGGCACCGAGCGCGTCACCGACGAGGCCACCCCGGACATCTCCCGCTCCGAGCGGCTCTGGGCGCACCCGGGCCTGCGCCCGCTCTCCGGCCTGGATGACACCACCAGCTCCCCCATCGCCGCGTACCGCTGGGAGTACACCGACCGGGCCCTGCGCGAACAGCTGCTGCTCGAGGACGAGGGCCACCCGGCGACCGTGTCCCAGGGCCACGCCGCGGTCCGCTACACCAACCCCACCACCGGCGGCGACGTGATGCCGACCATCCGGGCCGAATTCCACCGGCTCCGCGCCGGCGCCTCCACCGAGACCGTCCGTGAAGTGGGCTCCAGCGTGTGGCAGGTCTTCGAAGGGGCCGGCTCCGTGGTCCTCAACGGCGAAACCAGGACCCTGGCGAAGGGCGACCTGTTCGTCGTTCCGTCCTGGGCAGCCTGGTCGCTGCAGGCCGAGACCGAATTCGATCTCTTCCACTTCAGCGACGCCCCCATTTTCGAACGGCTGAACTTCAACCGCACCTACATCGAAGGACGCAACAACAAATGAGACTCCTCACCCTCCGCACCCAGGCCGGCACCAAGGCTGTCCGCCAGGACGGCGACACCCTGACCGAGATCGACGGCTTCGCCGACGTCGGAGAGCTGCTGCGCTCCGCGGACTGGGAAGCCACCGCAAAGGCCGCCAACGGCACCCAGCACCCGGTTGAGGGCGCGGACCTCGACGCCGTTGTCCCCTCCCCCGGCAAGATCATCTGCGTGGGCCACAACTACCGCAACCACATCAAGGAAATGGGCCGGGAAGTCCCCGAGTTCCCGACCCTGTTCGCCAAGTACCAGGAATCCCTGATCGGCCCGAACGATGACCTGGCCCTGCCGCAGGAATCCTCCACTGTCGACTGGGAATCCGAACTCGCCGTCGTGATCGGCAAGAAGGGCCGCCGGATTTCCGAAGCCGACGCCGCGGACCACATCGCCGGCTACGCCGTCCTGAACGACGTGTCCATGCGCGACTACCAGTTCCGCACCATCCAGTGGCTGCAGGGCAAGACCTGGGAGAAATCCACCCCCTTCGGCCCCGCCCTGGTCACCAAGGACGAGTTCAGCGGCGGCCTGATGACCACCGCGGTCGACGGCGAGATCCAGCAGCAGACCCCGACGAACGATGTCGTCTTCACGCCGGAATTCCTGGTTTCCTACATCTCCACCATCATCACGCTGAACCCCGGCGACGTCATCGCCACCGGCACCCCCGGCGGTGTCGGCCACGCGCAGGACCCGAAGCGCTACCTGCAGGAAGGCCAGATCCTGGTCACCACCATCGAGGGCCTCGGAGAACTGAAGAACCGCGTAGTCAAGGAAGCCTGATGGTCGCCCGCCACGACCAGACGACCGACCCGGAGCTGCTTGCGGCACTGCTGCAGGCGCGCCGGGGCACGGCGTTCTTCGCGCGCAAGCTCAACGAACTCACTGATGCTGAGCTCGACGGCGACACGCTGCTGCAGGGCTGGACCCGCCGCCACATCACGGCTCACATCGGCTACAACGCCCGGGCGATTGCCCGGTTGGTCGAGTGGGCGGCCACCGGGGTGGAAACCCCGATGTACGCGTCCACGGACGTGCGGGACCACGAGATCCACTTTGGGGCGACCCTGAGCCCGATCGCGCTGCGGCACCTGTTCGACCACTCCGCGGTGCACCTCAACGTGGAATGGCGCGACCTGCCCGAAGATGCCTGGCACCACAAAGTCCGGACCATCCAGGGCCGCGAAGTCCCCGCCAGCGAAACCGTCTGGATGCGGACCCGCGAAGTCTGGATGCACGCCGTCGATCTCCACAACGGCGCCCGCTTCCAGGACATCCCGGTACCCGTGCTGGAACGGCTGCTGGCGGACATCACCGGCGCTTGGAAGACCCGCGGCACCGATGCGGGCCTCGTGGTCAAGGTAACGGACCGTGCCGTCACATTCGGGGACACGACGTCGGACTCCGCCACGGTGGTCTCCGGACCGCTGGCATCGGTCGTCGAATGGGCCGGCGGCCGCGGCGACGGCGGCGTATCCGCCGTCGACTCCGCAGCGTCGCCGACGGCGGTTCCGGCCGCCCCGAAGTGGATCTGAGCCGCAGCTTCTGGCGGTATCTTGACAGGGCACCTGTCCTGACAAGGCAGCTGTTCTGACAGGGCAGCTGTCTTGACACGAAACCTGCACCAACCAGGAAAGCCCCTCGACTGAGGGGCTATCCTTGGGTCTGGGCGCTTAGTGTTTTGGCGCCGTCGCCTGGTCCGGGCGCTCACGCCTGGTCCGGGCGCCCACGCTGCCGCTGTCATCAGCCGGGCCGGCGGTCGGCCGTCCCGGCGTCGAGCATCCCGGCGATCTTCTCCTCCAGCGCGGCAAGCGTCGCGTCCGGCAACACAATCAGTCCGTCCAGTTCGCGCCGGGCACGCTTGTACGCCGTCTGCCGCTCCGCCGGGGTTGCCGCGGCGTCCGAAGCGATCCGCAGCAGCTTCCGGGCCGTGGCGAGGCGCTCCCGTTCCGGGCCGGTGAAGTTGCTGTCCCGGATCCGCCGGGCTTCCCGTTCGGCGACGTCGAACGCCAGCTCAAAACCGGTGACGGCTTCGCGGTACCCGGCCAGCTGCGCCGCCGTCGTGATGTCCCCGGGGGCTCCCGGACGCAGACCATCGGCCTGCCGCTTCGCACGCAGGAACGCCACAGTGAGCGGTTCGCGAACATCGGTCATGACTGGAAAGTCGATGAGTTTACCCACGTCAAGTTCGTACTCGAGCCACCGCCGGTTGACGGCGTCATGGCCCGCCATCAGCGTCCGGACCTGGGACTGGCTGGCCTGCTCCACCTCCGCTGCCCGGTTGCGAAGCCGGTACAGCTCCACCCGCCGCCGGTGCCGTCGTTCGCTGGCCCTGGACCAGGAGCGCGCCCAGCCCCCGAACAATCCGCTCAGCGGAAAAATGAGCCACCAGAAGTGCCCGACGAAATCGAAAAACGGCTGCACGGCATCATCCTCCCATCCGTTCCCGGGCGGGCTCAAGAGTCCCGCCTAAAGGGAGTGCCCCCGCAACACGGGGCCACTCCCTTTCGGCGGTTCGCTGCTCCGGCGCTCAGCCCTCGTGCTTGACCTTGTGCAGCCTCGTCACGACGGTCGGGCACGGCACATTGAGCAGCACCGCGTGGGCCGTGGAACCCAGCACCATGCGGGAGAAGCCACCCCGGCCGTGGCTGCCAATCA
The DNA here is from genome assembly GCF_059383415.1 of Pseudarthrobacter sp. RHLT1-30-1. NCBI lineage: Bacteria > Bacillati > Actinomycetota > Actinomycetes > Micrococcales > Micrococcaceae > Pseudarthrobacter > Pseudarthrobacter sp. RHLT1-30-1. The sequence goes on along the minus strand of NZ_JBWZCG010000008.1, from coordinate 100,619 downwards.
CGAGGAGCCGCGCCCCCTTGGCGGCGTCGACCAGTGCTTTGGCGGGCTCTGCGTCGGTCTCCAGCCGCTGATGGATCACGAGGTCCGGGTACTTGTCGGCCAGTCCGGCAACGGATTCAGCCAGGACAATCCGGTCCTCCTCGAGGATCGATTCGGCGAGCCCGCTGTTCGGCAGCTGGTTTTCGACCCAGCGGGCCGGCCTGCGGAAGGCGAGGACCACGGTCAACTCGTCGCCGCCCCGGTCTGCCTCCGCCGCGGCGAAATTCACTGCCTGCAGGGACTCTTCCGAGCCATCCACACCAACCACGACCCCGCGGTCCGCGGCGCCGCGCTTCAGCGGGACAACGGCCGCGGGGACTTCCGAGGCGGACGCGATCTGCAGGGCCCGGTCCGTCAGGGGACCGCCGTCCATCCAGTGCTTGTCATGGCCGCCAACAATCACCATGGAGGCTTCCTTGGAGACCTCCCGAAGCACCGAGCCGGCGCTGCCATGCCGAAGCTGGACGTCCACCGTCACGTCCGGAGCCTGCTCCCGGGCCCGGTCCTGCGCCTTCTGGAGGAGCTCCATGCCCGACTGCCGGATGAGCTCGTGGTACTGGAAATCGGGGGACATCCAGCGGTCGTCCACGGCGTGGATGGCGGTCACCGGAAGCTTGTCCCGCGCCGCCCGCTCAAGCGCCCACGCCAAGGCGGCCTCGCTTCCGGCCGATCCGTTAATGCCGACGACGATTGGCTTGCTCATTCTGAATCCTGCTCTTTTCCATGGCGCGGTCTATTGCTGCATCGCGTGAACCGGGCGGCAGCACGAAAAGTGCGCCGGCACTTCAGTGTGCGCGCCGGGCCTACCTCCGGTTAGGGCCTTAAGCCCCTCACGCCCCCAGATCCGCCGTGCGTACCGTCGAGCCATGGAGCAGGACGCGTTGCTGCCCGCCATTGCGTGGTTGGCGGCATCGGAAGAACCTGCCGTGCGCCGCGCGGTGCGGCTGGAATTTCTTGGCGCCCCTTGGTCCGGAGGCCCGGTGAACCACGGCAGGATTGTGTCCTCGCGGCTGTCCGGGCGGCAGCCCGACGGCGGATTCGGAGTGCACCCTTACCGGAAATGGGCGGGTGCGCACTGGCGGCTGGTCTCCCTCGTCGACCTCGGCGTCACGGCAGCGGATGCCCCTTCGTTGCTGGACGCGGCCGGCACGGTGCTGGAGTGGCTGCAAGGGGACCAGCACCGCAGCCGGATCCGCAGCGTCGGCGGGCTTACCCGCCGCTGCGCCTCACAGGAAGGCAACGCCCTGTACGTCTGCAGCCTGCTCGGGATGGCCAGGGATCCGCGGGTGGCGGCGCTGGCCCACGATCTGGTCCACTGGCAATGGCCCGACGGCGGATGGAACTGCGACGTCGACGCGAGCGGCCGCCGGTCCTCCTTCCACGAAACGCTGCCCGCCGCCAAAGGGCTCCACGCGTACTGGGAAGCCAGCGGCGATCCCGATGCCCGGGCCGCCGCGGATAGGGCGGCGGAGCTGTTGCTGGCACACCGGCTCTTCAAATCCTCCTCCACCGGGCGCCCCATCGACCCGCGCTGGGTCAAGCTCCGGTACCCGGAGTTCTGGCACTACGGCATCCTTCCGGCCCTGCTGCTGTTGTCCCGGATGGGGCTGCTCGGGGACCCCCGCACTGCCGAGGCCACCGCGCTGCTGCGCGGCAGGATGCTGCCCGACGGACGCTGGCCCGTCGAGGGCGCCTGGTGGAATCCGCCGGGGGCGAAGGGCCAGACGGATGTCACTGACTGGGGCCGGACCGGCCCGAACGAATTCGTGACCCTCAGCGCGGTCCGGATCCTCGCCCGCGGTCCGGTGCCGGCGGCGGCCGCACCGGCCCAGACTGCACAGACCCCGGCAGGGACCCCGGCTGCAATGGCTCCGGCCTCCGCAGTGGATTAGAAGCCGGTCGGTTCGGTCTCGAACTCCTGTTCCCGGGGCGGGCCCTCGTGGTGCAGGGGACGCAGAGCGGCGGTGCGCTCAAACCAGATCAGCGCGTCGTAGCGCTCGCCGATCCGGGTCGGAACGTAGTTCCCGAGCTCTCGCTCCGGATGGTAGACCACACCGATCGCGCGGTGGCCGAGCCAGGTGGACAGCCACGGACCGGACCTGCCCTCGCCGAAGTCCAGCACCGACGGCACGCCCAGGACCTCGTGCAGGAAGTCTTCGTGGCTTCCCGGGCGGGCCGGCGGCACCGGCATGATGCGCTCCGGGCGGCCCCAGGCCTCCGCGGCGATCACCTCGCCCCGGTGGGATGCCAGGCCGACCAGCATCACACCGTCCGCGGCGTGACGTTCGCGCAGCAGCTGGCCCACGTTGACGAGTCCGTCCTGGGCCATGTCGGTCGCGCGGGCGTCACCCACGTGCGTGTTGTGCTCCCAGATCAGGCCTTTGGAGGCGGGTCCCAAGTGCTTGCTGAGCCGGTCGATTGTGTCGGCCATATGGTGGTCCCGGACGTTCCACGACTGCCGGTCGCCGCGGACCATGATGCGGTAGTAATGCTCGGCGTTCGCGGCGACCTCAGCGTTCTGCACGGCGTCGAAGGCTCCCTCGCCCTGCGCTCCCGGGCTGGACACCCGGTTCCTGACCTCGGTGAGGAGCGCGACGACGTCCGCTTCGCAGGACTGCGGCACCAGCCTCGTGCTCCAGGCGTACTTGTGCGGGTCCTCCTGGTGCGGCTGGAAGCACTGCCAGGCGCGCATGGCCGCGGGGACGGCGTCGGGAACGTTGTCCCCGAGCCAGCCGATGATCTCGCGGAGCGAATCCCACAGCGAGTACACGTCCAGCCCGTAGAAGCCGACCCGCTGGCTCATCGGCCGTCCGAGATTCCAGCCGCGGAGCCAGTCCAGGAAGGCTGCGACTTCCTCGTTCGCCCACATCCAGGTGGGCCAGCGTTCAAAGCCGCCGAGCAGGGCATGGACGCCCTGGTCCTGCCCCGCCTCGCCCCGTACCCAGCGGTTGATCCGCCAGCAGTCGGGCCAGTCGCCCTCCACCCCGATCCAGTTGTAGCCTTCTTCCTCGATCAGGCGCCTGCTGAGGGTGTCGCGCGAGGTGTAGAACTCGTGGGTGCCGTGGCTGGCTTCGCCGATGGCGACGAAGCGGCAGTCTGCCGCACGCCGGACCAGGCCGTTGAGGTCCCGGTCCGTCTTCAGCGGCCGGGCCAGCGCGTGGATTTCCGCCAGGACCGCCGATTTGGCGACGCCGGATGTCATCGGGGCTCCTCGATGGAGATCTGTTCAAGGTGTTCGGGGACCCGGGCACGCCAGCCAAGCTCGCGCTTGATCCTGAGTCGCAGCGCATCCGAGGCGTCAGGTTCGCCGTGGGTGATGTAGGTCATCCGGGGTTCGCTCGCCGCAGCCTTCATCCAAGAAATGATTCCGTCGGAGTCTGCATGGGCCGAGAGGCTTTCCATCTGGATCACCTCGGCACGGATCTTGACGTCTTCGCCGTAGATCCGGAGCTCGCGTTCGCCGGCTGCCAGGCTGGCGCCGCGGGTCCCGCCGGCCTGGTAGCCGCTGAGAATCACGGCGTTCTTTGGGTCCGGTCCGTAGGCGGCCAGATGGTGCAGGATCCGCCCTCCGGTGAGCATTCCGCTGGCGGAGATGATGATCATCGGACCGCCGCGGAGATTCAGCAGCTTGGACTCGTCGACGGAGCGCGTGAGCTGCGCAACTTTGTACATGTTCAGGTATTCCTGCTCCTTGAGCCGGTGTTCCTCGGGGTGCCGCTGGTACATCCCGGACGCATCAATGGCCATCGGGCTGTTGAGGTACACCGGGATGTCCGGGATCTGGTGCTTCGCGCGGAGGCGGGACAGGTACAGCATCAGGGTCTCGGCGCGGCCGACGGCGAACGCGGCGAACAGTACAACACCGCCACGCTTAGCGACCCGGTTGATGATCTCCCCCAGCTGCTTTTCGGGATCCTCGGTGGAGTGCTTGCGGTTCCCGTAGGTCGACTCCGTGACCAGCACCCCGGCCTCGCCCAGGGGGCGGGGCGGGTACATCAGCGGGTCGTCCGTCCGGCCCAGGTCCCCGGTGAAGTGCACCGACTGCGAGCCGATCCGTATGTGGACCTGCGCGGCGCCCAGGATGTGGCCGGCCGGCACGAACGTCATTTCCATTCCGCCACCAAGGTCTACCGGATCATCAAAATCGGTGACCTTGAAACTGTTAAGGGATTTGACTGCGTCGGCAGCGGTGTAGACCGGCAGTGCCGGAATGTGCCGGGACGACCCCCGGTGCATGGCGTAGCGGGCCTCCTCCTCCTGCAGGTACCCGCTGTCGGGCAGCAGCAGCTTGCACAGGTCCGTGGTGCCGTCCGTGGCGATGACCGGCCCGGTGAATCCGTCGCGCACCAGCGCAGGGACGTACCCCGTATGGTCCAGGTGCGCGTGGCTGAGGACCACGGCATCGATCGAGGCCGGCGGGACCGGGAAAGGGACCCGGTTCCGCTCGCGGCTGCGTTTGTAGCCCTGGAAGAGGCCGCAGTCCACCAGCACCCGGGTGCCGCCGGACTCCAGCAGATATCGGGAGCCGGTGACGGAGTCGGTGGCTCCGAGGAAACGGAGGGTGGGCTGCTGGTGCTTCATGGTGCTCCCGTTCCCGGATGGAATGACCGACTTCGGAATGACCTGCATCGGCACGACGGGGGCACAGTCGGCCCGCGCTTGCCATGTACCCCCAGCTTCCGCCCGGGCCGGACCGGCCCGTAGGGCCAAAGGTCACAACGCCCTGCGTCCTTCCGCGGACGAAAAAACCGCCGGAGTTTGTCGGGAAAATCCCGATATCTCCGGCGGTTCGTTCGTGATTTACGCCTGTCTTTGGTTTATTCAGTTTTGAGAGAAGGTGTTCCGGGTTTAAGAGAAGATATCCCGGGCCACTCCCATGATGATTCGGTCCCCCGGCACGGACTTCCGCAGGTAGTCCTCCACTGCCCAGTCATCCAGCGCAATACAGCCGGCGGTTGGTACTTTATGCTCGTGAAGGAAGATCGCGAAACCGGCGTCCTGCACAATTTCCGAATCCGGCGGCCGGTTGTAATTCAGTACTGCCCCTTGGCGATAGTCGTGTGACCGGCCCGTGGCAAAATACCACATGTTCTCATCCCAGCCCACCCAGGACGTGGACTCGAAGTACTTGTTATAGGTGGCTGTCCACGGGTTCCCGCCCCATCGTGAGTTGGGGTTTAGCAGCTTATATGGAAGCGCCGTCCCCGGGTTGCCGAGGCCGAAGGCCTCTGTCACCGAGTATGAACCCGTGGGCGAGAAGTTGTAGCGCGTCGGTCCGGACGGGACGCCCGGCTGCTTGAAGCCGCTTGCGCCCACCCGCCCGTCGGTCCGCCAGTCAATCACATACGTTCCGGCAATCCGCTGGCAATAGACGACGGTCGCGTAAGACTGCCCGTACTCCGCTGCGTACGTCAGCAGTACGCGCTTGGCATCTCCGGTTGGGTACTTGATCCGGCCCTCGTTGAGGTTGGAGCACTCCGACCGCCCGAAGTCCTTCGACGACGATGGATCCCACGTGAGGTATCCGCCCTGGAATGATTGAACGCACTCGCCACCGGCGCACACTTCGGGTGTGGTCGGATAGCCCAAGTAGCTCGCGTGCCACCCCATCGACTCGTACTTCGCCTTCATTCCCCCGTAGACAGGCTGGGCCCCGGTCATCGGGGACCAGAAGATCAGTCCGCCCTGAAACCACTGGTAGCAGCCACCGTTGGATTGGTTGCAGACCTCGTTTTGGGTCGGGTAACCGAGGTACCCGGCGACGCCGCCCTGCTCCTGGTACCGGCCCTTGATCGCGCCGTTGACGGAACTCGCCCCGGTGGTCGCTGACCAGAAGATTGTCCCGCCCTGGTACTCCTGGCGACAGCCGGAGCCCGGAAGGCCACAAATTTCCCCGGAGACGGGGTAGCCCAGGCCGCCGTTCTCGTAGCCACGGTCTCCCCAACTCGCGCGGATGGCGCCGAGACTGATTTGCGCGCCGCTTGCCGGCGACCAAACGATTGTTCCGCCCTGGAAGTTCTGATAGCAGCCACTTGCTTTTAGCCCACACGTCTCTCGGGACGTCGGATAGCCTAATGTTCCCAGTTCAGCGGCTGTGCTCTGGTAGAGGCCGCCGACTGCTCCCGGGAACCAGACGCCGAAAGCACCGGAACCTGATGACCAGACGATCTTGAACTGACCAAACTCCTGGACGCAACCCCCGTCCTTCAACGTGCAGACTTCGGCCGACGTCGGATATCCGACGGCAGGATATCCACCGTAAAGTCCATACACAGCCTCGCCGATCGCACCCCAGGTCCAGACCTGCTGGTGACCGGCCGAAAGGGTCCAAGTCAGATCCATGCCCCGAGAGAACCGCTGGAAGCATCCGTTCGCGTCGCACGTTTCGTCCGTCACGGGGAAGCCGACGGTGTCCAGCGCCGCCGTTGCCTTCCATCTGGGGCCTGCCTGTCCGGCAGCAAAGAGAACCGCGTGGGCGCCGGTCGAGGGTGTGTAGTAGATCTCCCCCGAGTCAAAGGCCTCCACGCATAGACCGGCGGGATCACACTTCTCATTTGATGTGGGCTCACCCAAGGGACCGTTGGCGCCGCCAAGTTCATCCCATTTGGCGCCGATGGCCCCAAAGGGGACGAAGCCGGTAGCTTCGGTGCCGCCCGGGAGCGTGCCAGGGGTACTGCCCTCCGGCTCAGACGGAAGCGGAGTCTCGCTGTCCGTCGCGGGGGCCTCGGGCTGTGGAGTGGACGCCGGCGGTGTCACCGGCGCCGATTCCGTGCTGGTTGGCGTCGCCGATGCCGTCGCAGTAGGCATCGCAGTGGCGGCGGGCGCCGCGCCTGGGCTTGTGGCAGGCCCCGGCGTCCCGGGGACAGGCGAGGATGTGGCCTGGGCGGGGAGCGCAATCCCGGCCACCACCAATGATGACATCACGACCATGATGGCGGCTTTGGACAGGGATTTCGGGATCCGGGTCATTTTGAGACCACCGCCTCGCAGATTGCCCCCACAGGTGCGGCCGATGCGAAGTGATCCGCGCGGACCGTGGCCTTGGCGCCGGGGGCGACGATTTGCTCGATCATGGCGTGGCCGGCAGGGCTGCTGGTCGTGCCCACAGCGACGGCCACAGTGAACTTCACTTCCTTGGCACCAGCATTCGTCAAGGTGCCCGAAAAGGACCACGAACCAGCTGCGTCAGGTTCGCAAGTGACGTCACTGAGGGCGTCCGTTGCCAAGGCGGACGGCGTTGGCACTCCTGACGCTGATGACGCCGGGCTGGAGGATGGCGGTGCATTCGTGGAATCTGACGGACCACTTGAGGTCGGAGCCTGAGAGGCGGTCGGTGGATTGGACGCTGGCGGACTACAGGCGGCCAAGGCAATTAGACCCACCGCGCACCCCCCAAGGAGCGGTGTCCATTTGTACATTTTCCCTCCAAAGTAATGACAAGCCCAGGCGCCGGACAAATAGTTTCTCCGAATGTGCTAGTAAGACTTTGGGCAGGCTATCAGAAATGTTGTGCGCACCACCGTCACACTCTCCTAAATGTCAAATCGTTGTCATGGCGCAATTCCACGCTTCAGCAGCCATTTACAGCACGGACGGGCCGGTCAATTAGTCCCGACTCGACAATATTGTCAATGGCCGTTCAGAAGTCAGGGTGAATGCGCCGCAACCCGGCACCGGTAGGATTTTCCCGGCAGGCCTTGTGGCTCGCAAACACTCGGCGGAATCCAGCGGCAAGGACTGATGATGAAGAAGAAATCCCTGCGGACTGCGCCCAAGGGCACAGCAGCGACGACCGGGCAGCCCTGGCGTGACCGCCCGTGGACGAAGTCCTACGGCCCGGGTGTTCCGGCGAACCTGGTGCTTCCCCAGGGTTCCCTCGTGGACCTCATGGACGCCTCCGTGCGGCGCTACGGATCGAAGACGGCACTGGAGTTCTTTGGCGCCCGCACGAGTTACCGGGAGCTCGGCACCCTGATCCGGCGGGCCGCCGCCGGCCTGGAAAAACTGGGTGTCAAGGCCGGCGACCGGGTTGCCCTGGTGATGCCGAACTGCCCGCAGCACATCGTTGCCTTCCACGCCGCGCTGCGCCTCGGCGCCGTCGTGGTCGAGCACAACCCCCTCTACACGGACCGGGAACTGCGCCACCAGTTCGAGGACCACGGCGCCGCCGTCGCGATTGTCTGGGACAAGGCCGTGCAGCGGGTCCGCCAGCTGCCGCCCGACGTCGGGCTCCGCAGCATTGTCTCAGTCGAACTGATCCCCGCGATGCCGCTGCTGCAGCGGCTGGCCCTGCGGCTTCCGGTTGCCGCGGCCCGCAAGGCCCGCGCCGCCCTGACGGTCGGCAAACACGAGTCAAAGGGCCGGCCGGCGCCCGCCCTGCGGCCGGTGCTGCCGTGGCGCGAACTGCTCGGCGCCGGAGAGCTGAAGAAGAAGCACCCGCGGCCCGCCGCCAATGACCTCGCCGTCCTCCAGTACACCTCGGGGACCACCGGACTGCCCAAGGCCGCCATGCTCAGCCACGCCAACCTGCAGGCGAACGCCGCGCAGGGGCGCGCGTGGGTGCCGGGGCTCAAGGACGGCCGGGAAACGGTGTACGCGGTCCTGCCGATGTTCCATGCCTACGGCCTGACGCTCTGCATGACCTTCGCGTTGAGCATCGGCGCGAAGCTGGTTCTCTTCCCGAAGTTCGATGTTGACCTGGTGCTGAAGGCGCTCAAGAAGTCGCCGGCGACCTTCCTGCCGGCCGTTCCGCCGATCTACGACCGGATCGCCGCCGCCGCGGCGGAACGCGGCATCGGGCTGGAAAGCATCCGCTACTCCATCTCCGGCGCGATGAACCTGCCGACGGCGACCGTGGACACCTGGGAAAAAGCGACCGGCGGCCACCTGATCGAGGGCTACGGGCTGACCGAAACCTCTCCGATCGCGATCGGGAACCCGTTCGGGCCCAGCCGGAAGCCGGGAACCGTGGGGGTCCCGTTCCCGCTGACCGACATCCGGGTGGTGGATCCCCGGAACGTCGCGCTGGACCGCGCCCCCGGCGAGGAGGGGGAACTCCTGATCCGCGGCCCCCAGGTGTTCTCCGGCTACTGGAACCGGCCGGAGGAGACCGAGGACGCGCTGCTCGAGGGCGGCTGGTTCCGCACCGGCGACATCGTCTCGGTCGACGACGACTACTTCGTCACGATCCGGGACCGGATCAAGGAACTGATCATCACGGGCGGCTTCAACGTCTCGCCCAGCGAGGTGGAGGACGTTATCGCCACCTTCCCGGGCATTTCGGAAGTCTCCGTCGTGGGTCTGCCGCGCCAGGGAGGGGGCGAAGACGTGGTCGCCGCCGTCGTGCCGATTCCAGGCACCACGATCGATCCGGAGGCCCTCACGGCCTACGCCCGGGAACACCTCACCGCCTACAAGGTCCCGCGCCGGGTGGTGGTGCTCGATTCGCTCCCCCGCTCCCTCATCGGCAAGGTCCTCCGCCGCGAGATCCGGGACACGCTGGTGTCAGGTCGCTGACCTGAAGGGCTACCGCCGGCCACCCGTTCCGGGATTGAGCCGTGCGATGGCCGTCGACAGGACGGTGGCGAATCCGCACCACAGCGCGTAGGGGGCCAGCGACACGCCGGCGGCCCGGTTCAGGCGGTAGGTCCGGCGCACCAGGTCCGCGCTGCTCGCCGCCAGCATGGCGCACTCCGCCGCGGCCAGCCACGGCCGGCGGGACCGCCAGAAGAGCCAACTCCACGCCGCGTTGAGGACGAGATTGGCGGCGAGGGCACCCCGGTAGGCGCGGATCTCCTGCCTTCGGGCCCAGCCACCGGGGGTGTCGGTCGTATCCGTGCTGTCGAGCGCGATGGCGGAACTCACGGCGAGGTCGGCGAAGAGGGCGGTCCAGACCACGGGAAAGGCAAGGGCGGGCGGCTGCCAGTCCGGTTTGCGCAGCCGCCGGTACCAGCTGCTGTCCGGGTCCGTCGCCACTCCCCCGGCGGCTGCCGTTGCGGCGGTCACCGCCGCCGTCCACAGCACTGTCGTCCGTTTCATCGCTGCTCCCCTGTTCCGTCAAGGCCGCCGTGGCCGTCGTCTCCGGTCGTTCCCGTCGTGTCCGGGCACAGTACCGCACCTGCTTGTAACGCCGCCGCCGGCGGCAGATCCCTTGCGGCACTCCGGGCCACCTGATAGGCCTGTAATACGCCTAAAGGTAGGGTGCGTACTAAGAGAAGCGCCAGCCTGGACAGGCGGCGGCTGTGGAAGGGAAGTACACGTGACCCGCAAGAATCCCCAGGTCGAGGAATACGACGACAAGGACCTCGTGGTCGGAGACGGCCCCAAGGACTGGGCTGCCGGCATCCCCGGCGTGCTGCACTCGATGAAGCCCGCGATCGAACAGATGGGCCTGAACCGGACACGCAAGACCGTGCTGGCGATGAACCAGAAGGACGGCTTCGACTGCCCGAGTTGCGCGTGGCCGGATCCTGGCCACCGCAAAGCCTTCGAGTTCTGCGAAAACGGCGCCAAAGCGGTCACCTGGGAGGCCACCCCGGTGGTCATCGGACCTGAGTTCTGGGCCGAGCATGCCGTGAGCGAGCTGCGGAAACAGTCCGAGTACTGGCTGGGGATGCAGGGCCGCCTCACCGAACCGGTCCACAAGCCGGCCGGTGAGGACCATTACAAGCCGGTGACCTGGCCCGAGGCGATCCGGATCATCGCGGACAAACTCACGAGCCTGGACTCACCGGACGAGGCCGCGTTCTACACCAGCGGCCGGACGTCCAACGAGGCTGCCTTCCTGTACCAGCTGATGGTCCGCGGCTACGGGACCAACAACCTGCCGGACTGCTCCAACATGTGCCACGAATCCTCCGGCTGGGCGATGGGCCAGACCATCGGCATCGGCAAGGCGACCGTCAGCTTCGACGACTACGCCAAGGCGGACCTGATCATCATCATGGGCCAGAACCCCGGCACCAACCACCCGCGGATGCTCACCGAACTGGAAGCCTGCAAGGAAAACGGCGGCGAAATCGTCGCCGTCAACCCCCTGCCGGAGGCCGGCCTGCGGCGGTACAAGAACCCGCAGAAGGTCAAGGGGATCGTGGGCCACGGAACGGAAATCGCGGACCAGTTCCTGCATATCCGCATTGGCGGTGACATGGCGCTGCTGCAGGCGGTCTCCAAGCGCGTGCTCGACGCCGAGGCGAAGAACCCCGGCACCGTCCTGGACCACGCCTTCCTCGCCGAGCACTGTGAAGGGCTCGAGGAGCTCAAGGAGCACCTGGCCCTGCTGGACGAGCAGGCGGTCCTTGCCGCAACGGGCCTGCGCGCCGAGGAAATTGATGAGCTCGCCGCCCGCTACCTCAAGGCCGACAAAGTCATCATCACCTGGGCCATGGGCATCACGCAGCAGAAGAAGGGCGTGGCCACCATCAAGGAGATGATCAACCTGCTCCTGCTGCGCGGCAACATGGGCAAGCCGGGCGCGGGTGCCTCCCCCATCCGGGGCCACAGCAACGTCCAGGGCGACCGCACGATGGGCATCTGGGAGCAGATGCCGCAGTCCTTCATGGATGCCCTCGGCGAGGAGTTCGGCTTTGAGCCGCCCCGCGATCACGGCGTGGACGCTGTGGAAACCATCAACAAGATGCGCGACGGCGGGATCAAGGCTTTTGTGGCCCTCGGCGGCAACTTCGTTGGCGCCATCTCCGACACCAACGCCACCGAAGCCGCCATGCAGAACACGGAACTGTCGGTGCAGATTTCCACAAAACTCAACCGGTCCCACACCGTGACCGGTGCTGAAGCGCTGATCCTGCCCACCATGGGCCGGACCGAGATTGATATCCAGGAATCGGGGCCGCAGTTCGTGTCCGTTGAGGACACCGTCTGCGCCGTGCACCCCTCGCGGGGCAGTGTGGAACCGGTCTCGCACCAGCTGCTCTCCGAGCCGGCGATCGTCAGCCGGCTGGGCAAGGCGCTGGTCGGGGACAGGATCAGGGCCGACTGGGACGGTTTTGAGAAGAACTACGACCTCATCCGGGACCACATCTCTCGGGTCGTCGGCGGCTGCGAGAACTACAACGAGCGGATCCGGCACGAGGGCGGCTTCATCCTGGCGAACGGTCCGCGGGATTCCCGGACCTTCCCCACGCCGACCGGAAAGGCGGTGCTGACGGTCAATGAACTGGAGCATGTGGAGAAGCCGGCAGGCACGCTGATCCTGCAAAGCATGCGCTCCCACGACCAGTTCAATACCACCATCTACGGCCACAACGACCGCTACCGGGGTATCAAAAAGGGCCGCCACGTGGTGTTCGTGAACCCGGAGGACATCACGGAACTGGGTCTGGCCGACGGAATGTTCGTGGATATCCGCGGCGAGTACCAGGACGGCGCGGAACGGATGCTCCGGAAGTTCCGCGTGGTCTCCTACCCGACCGCGCGCGGCTGCGCGGCCGCCTATTACCCGGAAGCCAACGTCCTCGTGCCGCTGAACCACACCGCCGAAGGCAGCAACACGCCGGTGTCCAAGGCCGTGATCGTGCGGCTCGAACCCAGCGCTGACCAGACCCCGGACGGCTCCACGGCCGTGGCAACCGGCGCGGCCCGCACCCAGTAAGTCGCCCACCCGCGGGACATGCCCAGTCTTGGCACATGCCCAGCCCTGGGCGCGGCCACTGGACATAGTGCCTAGATGTCCAGTCCCGGACGCAAACGGAGGGCATGTCCCGCGGAGCTTGATTGCCGCTCCGCGGGACATGCCCAATGTTCGCGGCAGCCACCGGACATAGTGCCTATATGTCCATCCCTGCGCCCGCGGGGAGGGCATGTCCCCCCGGAACGGAGGCTGGCTGCGGGCTACTGGGCCCGCTTGGCCCAGCCCTCTTCGTCGGGGCCGCCGGACTCGCCGTGTTCGCAGAGCTCGAGCACCTTGTTGGAGGCGGCGTGGACGGCTTCCTGGGTGCTCTTCCGGCCGTTAGTGGAAGCCGTTCCCGCGGCGTAGCCGACGATGAAGGCGCTGATGGCGTCCGCGTGCGGCCCGACGGCCTTCCGCGACTCGTCCGCCACCTGGACGATCTTCTCGTGGTCCACTTCAAGGTCAAGGATCTGCAACGCCTGGATCAGTCGGGCGCTCCAGTGCCGCAGTGAGCTGTCTTCGTCCCGGGGCAAAGTCATTGGTGCTCCTCTTCGTAGGGGTGTCTGTCGATCCTATTCCCCCACGAGGGTCAGCACGGGGAAACGGGCTGAGCAATGCGGCCTAAGCAAAGCTCCGCAATGCGGCGCAGCCAATGCGGCGCAGGCAATGCGGCGGAGGCAAAGCTCCGCAATGCGGCGCAGGCAACGCGGCGGAGGCAAAGCTCCGCAATGCGGCGCAGGCAACGCGGCGGAGGCAAAGCTCCGCAATGCGGCGGAGGCAATGCGGCGCAGCCAAGTGGCGTGTGGGAATCGGCGTCAGCTCCACAACGCAACGTGGAACTTCGATCCCCGGCGTTCCAGTCCCCGGGAGCCGCCGGGGGCAACCATCGCCGCCGTCGCGTCGGCGGTGCCGGCGAAGCGCTGCAGCGTCCGCGCCATCGTGGTGGTCCGGTGGTTGTTTAGGGTGCTCGCCCACCACAGACCGGTGACCGGCGTCCCGACCACGGGCAGCCGGACGAGGACCCCGCTCTGCAGTTCGGTCCGGACGATGTGGACCAGCGCCAGCATGATGCCCTCCCCCGCCCGCACGGCCGCCAGCGCGTCCGTCTCACTGCTGAGCCGGATGATCTCAGGCACCACCCCCGTCGACGCCAGCCAACGGCCCTCCTCCGATGCTTCCTGGATCCCCGCCGGTCCGGCAAACCACGGCCGGTCCAGCAGCCGGGCCACGAAGACCGGTCCTGGCAACCGGGCCAGCGGATGCCCCGACGTCGCGACCAGGGCGCGCTGGTACCGCAGGAACGGAACGCAGTCCAGGCCCGGCTGGGTCCCGGCCGTCCCCACGCGGGCCACCGGCACCACCGGCCGGGCACCCAGTGCGATGTCGTACACCCGTTCCTGCAGCAGCGAGGCAAGATCCTCGGCGGACTCCACCACGACATCCACCAAGGCGCCCGGAAGACGCTTGGTAAAAAGGTCCAGCAGCCGGCCGGCCGCATGTTCGGCAAAAGGTGCGGTGGCAGCGATCTTCAGCCGTCCTGCGTCGTTCTTGGCGTTAGACACCTCCCAGCGGGCCCGGTCCGCCAGCCCGACGATATCCTGGGCGTAGTCGGCCAGCGCCCGGCCTCCCGGGGTCAGCGCAATGCCGCCCCCGGCGCGCACGAACAGCGGATCGCCAAGGTCCTGCCGGAGCGCCGCCAAGGCCGACGAAACCGCCGGTTCGCTGACGCCGAGAGTCTCAGCGGCGGCATGCAGCGAGCCGAGACGGGCCACCAGGGCGAACGTGCGGAGCTGGCTCAGTGTCATTGGCACGGCGTCATAACCTTTCGCTTATGACGATATTGACACTCCGTATCAGGCGGGGCAAGACTGGCCTGAAATCGGTGCTGCGCGACGTTGCCAGCGCCCTGGCGTGAGGTGGGACTATGCAGATTCCGGCTCCTTTCGACTACGTGCGGGCGACTTCCGTGGACAATGCCCTCGAACTCCTCTCGCGGCACGGCGCGGAGTCACGCGTCATCGCCGGCGGCCACAGTCTCCTGCCGATGATGAAGCTCCGGCTCTCCCGGCCCGAGTGGCTGATCGACATCAACGACCTCTACGAACTCGACTTCATCCTGCGCGACGGCGATAAACTGCGGATCGGTGCGCTGACGCGGCACACCACGCTCCTGGAGTCCGACGAAATCGCGGCGCTCTTTCCCATCGTGCGGGACGCCGAAGCCGTGATCGCCGATCCGGTCGTCCGGAACCGCGGCACCATCGGCGGATCGCTCTGCCAGGCCGACCCGGCCGAGGACCTGTCCACCGTGTGCAATGTGCTGGGCGCGGAAGCCGTGATCCGAGGGCCGGCCGGCGAGCGCATTCTGGCGATGGCCGACTTCCACCGCGGACCGTATGAAACGGCGGTGGGCCAGGACGAGCTGCTGTGTGAGCTCCGCTTCCCCATCCGCCCCCGGTCCGGCAGCGCCTACGAGAAGGTCGAGCGCCGGGTGGGTGACTGGGCCGTCGGTGCCGCGGGCGCGTCCGTGACCCTCGCGGCGGACGGCACCATCGCCGATGCCGCCGTCGGACTGACAGCCCTCGGGCTCGACCACACCGTCACCGCGGCGGCGGGGCTGCTTCGCGGCCAGCAGCCCCGGGAGGAGCTTTTCGTGGAGGCCGGGCTGCTCGCCGCAGCAGCCTGCGACCCGGTGGCCGACCAGCGCGGCCCGATCGACTACAAACGGCATCTCGCCGATGAACTCACCCGGCGGGTACTGCGACAAGCCTGTGCCCGCGCCGCCCGGACCCAGGAAGGCTGAGCCGATGCAGATCAGCATGACCGTCAACGGCAACGAAGTAGCGTCCGAGATTGAACCCCGCGTACTCCTGGTCCACTACATCCGCGAGGTGCTCGGCCTGACCGGCACCCACTGGGGCTGCGACACCAGCAACTGCGGGACCTGCGTGGTCCTGATGGACGGCCAGCCGGTGAAGTCCTGTACTGTCCTCGCGGCGATGGCTGCCGGACACGACATCCGCACCGTCGAGGGACTCGCCAGCGGGGCCACCCTGGACCCGGTCCAGCAGGGCTTCATGGAGGAACACGGGCTGCAGTGCGGTTTCTGCACCCCCGGGATGATGCTGACCGCCCGCGCCCTGCTCGACAAGAACCCGCACCCGGACAGCACCGAGATCCGGCAGGCCATCTCCGGGCAGATCTGCCGGTGCACCGGCTACGCCACAATCGTCCGGTCGGTCCAGTGGGCCGCCGCGCACCCGGCGGCCGGGGAAAGTGACGCCATGGTGGACGAGGTCATCGACGGCACGGACACCGTCGTCGAAGACGTTGCAGCGGAAACACAACAGGCAGAGGTGAAGGCATGACCGTCATCCACGAACGGCCCAGCAACCCGGCGGCCGGCGACGCGGACCGCCCGATTGGCTACGGCCGGATCCAGCGCAAGGAAGACCCGCGCTTTGTCCGCGGCAAAGGCAACTACCTGGACGACATTGTCCTGCCCGACATGCTGCACGGCGCGATCCTGCGCGCCCCCGTCGCGCACGCCCGGCTGGTCTCCATCGACACCACCAACGCCCTGGCCCACCCCAAGGTCCTCGCCGTCATCACCGGCAAGGACCTGTTGGGCCTCAAGCTCGCCTGGGCCCCCACCCTCTCCGCCGATGTGCAGGCCGTCCTCGTGACGGACAAGGTCCGCTTCCAGGGCCAGGAGGTCGCGTTCGTCGTCGCCGAGGACCGCTACGCCGCCCGCGACGCGCTGGAACTGATCGACGTCGAATATGACGTGCTGCCGCCGGTCATCGACGCCCGGAAGGCCCTCGACGCCGACGCCCCGGTGATCCGCGACGACATCGAGGGCCGGACCGACAACCGCATCTTCGACTGGGAAATAGGTGACAAGGCCGAAACCGAGGCTGTCTTCGCGAGCGCCGACGTCGTCGTCGCCCAGGAGATGGTCTACCCACGCGTGCACCCGGCCCCGATGGAGACCTGCGGCGCGATCGCCGACTACGACGCCGTCGACGGCAGGCTGACGCTGTACGAAACCACCCAGGCACCGCACGCGCACCGCACCCTGTTCGCGATTGTCGCCGGGATCCCCGAGCACAAGATCCGGGTGGTGTCCCCGGACATTGGTGGCGGCTTCGGCAACAAGGTCGGCATCTACCCCGGCTACATCCTGGCCGTCGTCGGGTCCATCGTCACCGGCAAGCCGGTCAAGTGGGTGGAGGACCGCTCGGAGAACCTGATGTCCACCTCCTTCGCCCGCGACTACATCATGCAGGGCGAGATCGCCGCCACCAAAGACGGCAAGATCCTCGCGGTGCGCACCAACGTCCTGGCCGACCACGGCGCTTTCAACGCCACCGCCCAGCCCACCAAGAACCCGGCCGGCTTCTTCTCCATCTTCACCGGCAGCTACGACCTGAAGGCCGCGTACTGCTCCGTCACGGGCGTCTACACGAACAAGGCACCGGGCGGCGTCGCCTATGCCTGCTCCTTCCGGGTCACCGAGGCCGTGTACCTGGTCGAGCGGATGGTGGACATCCTGGCCCGCAAGCTGGAGATGGACCCGGCGGAACTGCGGCTGAAGAACTTCATCAAGCCCGAGCAGTTCCCTTACGCCAACAAGACCGGCTGGGTCTACGACTCCGGCAACTACGAACCGGCCATGCGGCTCTCCATGCAGCTGGCCGGCTATGACGAGCTCCGCCGCGAGCAGCAGGAGAAGCGGAAGCGCGGCGAACTGATGGGCATCGGCATCTCCTTCTTCACCGAAACCGTGGGCGCCGGACCCCGCAAGCACTTCGACATCGTGGGCCTGGGCATGGCGGACGGCGCCGAACTGCGGGTCCACCCCACCGGCAAGGCCGTCGTCCGGCTCTCGGTGCAAAGCCAGGGCCAGGGCCACGAGACCACCTTCGCGCAGATCGTCGCCGAGGAACTCGGCATCCCGCCGGAGGACATCGACGTCGTCCATGGCGACACCGACCAGACACCGTTTGGCCTGGGCACCTACGGGAGCCGTTCGACGCCGGTGAGCGGCGGCGCCGTCGCCCTCGTCGCCCGCAAGATCCGCGAGAAGGCGAAGCTGATCGCCGCGGCCATGCTGGAAACCCGGCCGGAGGACCTCGAGTGGGAGAAGGGCCGCTGGTTCGTGAAGGGCGATCCCAGCGCGGGCAAGACCATCCCGGAAATCGCCATGGCGGCCCACGGCACCATGACGCTGCCCGAGGGGCTCGACGGCAACCTCGACGCCGAGGTCACCTACGACCCGCCGAACCTGACCTTCCCCTTTGGCGCCTACATCTGTGTGGTCGACATCGACCCGGGCACCGGGCACGTCAAGGTCCGCCGCTTCATCGCGGTGGACGACTGCGGCACCCGGATCAACCCGATGATCATCGAGGGCCAGGTGCACGGCGGCCTGACCGACGGCGTCGGGATGGCCCTGATGGAAATCATCGAGTTCGACGCCGACGGCAACTGCCTGGGCGGGTCCTTTATGGACTACCTGATTCCCACCGCGATGGAAGTCCCGGACTGGGAGACCGGCTTCACCGTCACCCCGTCCCCGCATCACCCCATCGGCGCGAAAGGCATCGGCGAGTCCGCCACCGTCGGCTCGCCCCCGGCGATCGTGAACGCCGTGGTCGACGCGCTGGCACCCTACGGCGTGGTGCATATGGACATGCCCTGCACCCCGGCCCGGGTCTGGGCCGCCATGCAGGGCCGGGCAAGGCCGCCGATCTGACATGACGCTGACTGGAGACTCCCTCACGGCCCGGGCGAACGACCTCGCCTCCCGCCGTGAGCCCTTTGTGCACGCCACGGTGGTCCGCGCCCAGCATCCCACCAGCGCCCACGCCGGCGACACCGCGCTGGTGCTGCCGAGCGGTGAGATCCAGGGGTTCGTCGGCGGAAACTGCGTCGAGTCCTCGGTGCGGGAGTACAGCCTGCAGGTTCTGGCGTCGCAGGAGCCCTTGCTGTTGCGGGTGGTCCCGGGCGAGCCGTCCCGCAGCGCCGGGGACGGCTCGGTTGAGGTCTCCAACCCGTGCCTGAGCGGCGGGGCCATCGAGATCTTCCTGCAGCCGCACATCCCGGCGCCCCGGGTTCTGGTGGTCGGCACCACGCCTGTGGCACAGGCGCTGGAGACCCTTGGTGCCGGCGTCGGCCTCGCCGTGGAACTCACCGACGGGGAATCGGCGGCACCGCGGGCCGACGACGCGGCGCTGATCGTGGCTTCGCACGGCAAAGCGGAGGAGGTGGCGCTCGAGGCGGCCCTGCGCGCCGGTGTGCCGTACGTCGCGCTCGTGGCGAGCGGGACGCGGGGCGCCGCGGTGCTGGAGTCCCTCGACGTCGACCCGGCGCAGCGCGCCCGCGTCTTCACCCCGGCCGGCCTGCGGCTGGGCGCCCGCACCCCCGGCGAGATCGCGCTCTCGATTTTGGCCCAGCTCATCCAGGAGCGGGCGGCGGCCCGGCACGCGGCCCCGGTGGCGCAGGCGGCACACGCGGCACAGGCGGAGCACGCAATGCCCACGGCGGTCGACCCGGTCTGCGGCATGACTGTCGCCGCGGCGGACTCCACGCTGCAGCTTGAGCACAACGGGGTCACCGTGTACTTCTGCTCGCCCGGCTGCCGCGCGGCCTTCCGCAAAGATCCGGAGCGCTATGCCCTCACCCTCTGAACGCACGGCCACGAAACACGGGACCGCCAAGCCCCGGACAGCGAAGCACCGCACCGCGGGGCTGATCCTGGCGGCCGGGGCGTCGCGGCGCCTGGGCCGGCCCAAGCAGCTGCTCCCCTACGGCCAGGGCGTCCTCCTCGACGCCGTGCTGGCGGCCGCCCGCGGCTGCGGCTTCGACCAGACCGTCCTGGCCCTGGGCGGTTCCGCCGCGGACGTGCAGAGCAGGGTCGACACCACCGGCTGCGAGGTGGTGCTCAACCCGGACTTCGGCGATGGCTGCTCCTCCTCGATCGCCGCCGGCATCGCCGCCCTGCACCCGGACCCGGACGCCGTGGTCCTGCTGCTCGGCGACCAGCCGGGGGTCGGGGGCGACACCGTGCGGGCACTGCTGGAAGTCCTGTTCGCCGGCGGGCCAGGCGACACCGGCGGGACCGGCAGCGGCCGTCCCGTCCCCGGCATCGCCGTCTGCCGCTACGACGACGGCGTGGGCCACCCCCTGGCGTTCACCCGGCGGTTGCTCCCGGAGCTGGCTGCCCTGCACGGCGACAAGGCCGTCTGGAAGCTGCTGGAAAAGCGCGCGGATGACGTCGTGGAACTCCGCGTTCCGGGCACCGTGCCGCCCGACGTCGACACTGAAGAGGACTACCGCCGGGTCCTGGCCGGCCTGGAGGGCGCGTTGTGAACCCGGCGGCGCGCTCCGGTGCGGAGGAGGATGTCCAGCGGCGGATTCCCGACGTCGCCTCCCTCGTCTCGGCGCTGGACAGCAACGACTACCTGGCCGACGTCGGGCTGGCCACGGCCCTGTTTCTGGCCGTCCGGCTGCCGCAGCCCATCCTGCTGGAGGGCGAAGCGGGCGTCGGCAAGACCGAGGCGGCGAAGGCCCTGGCCGAGCTGCTGGACACGCCGCTGTACCGGCTGCAGTGCTATGAGGGAATCGACGCCGGCGAGGCCCTCTACGAATGGAACCACCAGCGGCAGCTGCTCGGGATCCGGCTGGCCGAGGTACGGGACGCCGCCGTTACCGAAACGGACCTCTTCGGCCCGGAATACCTGCTGCGCCGGCCGCTGCTGCAGGCAATCGAACACCCCGGCCCGCGCCCCGCCGTCCTGCTGCTGGACGAGATCGACCGCGCCGACGCCGAATTCGAGGCCTTCACTTTCGAACTCCTCGCCGAGGCTGCGGTCACCATCCCGGAACTCGGCACCATCCGGGCCACCCACCCGCCGATCGTCATCCTGACCTCCAACCGGACCCGGGACCTGCACGACGCCCTCACCCGGCGTTGCCTCTACCACTGGATCGACTACCCCGGCCCGGCGCGGATCGCGGAAATCGTGCGACGCCGGGTGCCGGCCAGCAGCGGCGACCTGGCCCTGCAGGCCGCCGCGGTGATCACGAAGCTGCGCACCCTGGACCTCGCCAAACCACCCGGGATCTCCGAGGCCATCGACTGGGTCTCCGCGCTCGCCGTCCTCTGCATCAACCGGATCGATGCCGCCACCGCGGAACAGACGCTGGGCTCGATCGTGAAGAACCGCGACGACCTGGAACTGGTCGGTGCACGCGGGGCCGACTGGCTCGTCGCGGGCACGGGCGGGTGAACCCGTTGATGGCCACCACGCCGGTCCTGGCCACCGGACTGCCGAGGGTGGAGGCGGCCAGCCTCGCGGCGGCATTCATCACCGCGCTGCGCCGGGCCGGGCTGTCCTGCTCGCCGGACCGGGCTGTCCGGCTGGCTGAGGCCCTCCGCCTGGTTCCGCCCAGCGACGTCGACACGCTGTACTGGGCGTGCCGGGTGGTGCTGGTCTCGACCCGCGGGCAGCTGCCGGTTTTCGACGCCGTCTTCGCCGCGGTGTTCCGGGGCGGCTTCGATCCCGCCGCCCGGCAGGGCCGTACCGCAGTCCCGGCGGCGCCGCTGCCCGGGAGGCCGGAGGAGTCACGCACCCGGCCGTCCCCGGCCGAGGACCGCGCCCCGGGTCACACGCCGCCAACACTTCCGACGGCCCCAATGGTGGCCACCGCGGGGCCGGACAGCGGGGACCGCGGCACGCCGGAGCGGGAGGCCGTGCTGGCCGTGGCCTCGGCGGAGGAGCGGCTGCACGAGATGTCCTTCGCGAAGCTCTCCGACGAGGAAGTCCTGGAGATCAGGCGGCTGGCGTCCCGGCTGCTGCTCGCCACCCCGTACCGGTTGAGCCGCCGTACCCGCAAATCAGCCCACAGCAGCGCCCGGCTGGACGTCCGGGCCACGGTCCGGGCCGCCCGGCGCTCGGGTACCGACACCACCCGGCTGTTGTACGCACGCCGCCGCCAGCAACGCCGCAAGCTCGTAATGCTCTGCGATGTCTCCGGTTCGATGGAACCGTATGCCCGGATCTTCGTTTCGCTGCTGCAGGGTGCCGTCGCCACCGCCGGCGCCGAAGCCTTCGTCTTTTCGACCCGCCTGACGCGCCTGACCCGGCAGCTGGCGCTCCGCGACCCGGACGAAGCCCTCGCCCGGGCCGCGGTGGCCGCCCCGGACTGGGCCGGCGGCACCAGGATCGCCGAGAGCATCCGGCATTTCGTCGACGAACACGGCCGCCGCGGCCTGGCCCGGGGCGCCGTTGTAGTGATCTTCTCGGACGGCTGGGCCCAGGAGGACCCCGCCCAGGTGGCAGTCCAGATGGCGCGGCTGCGCCGCCTGGTGCACCGGATCATCTGGGTGAACCCGCGGAAGAGCGCCCCGGATTACCGACCTCTGGTGGGCGGCATGGCGGCGGCCCTGCCGTACTGCGATGATTTCGTCAGCGGACACAGCTACACGGCTTTGGCAGAGGTGGCAGCCGCAATCCGCGGCGCGGGCCGGCCGCCGATCAAGGGAAGAGGGAACAGCTAATGCAGATCAACAGTACTTTCTCGGTCGTCGCACCGATCGACACGGTCTGGGAGACCATCATGGACTTCGAGCGAGTGGCTGGCTGCGTTCCCGGCGCCAACATCCTGAACAAGCTCTCCGACGACGCATACCAGGTCGGCATGACGGTAAAACTGGGCCCGGTGAACATGCAATACAAGGGCCTGCTGAACGTCGTGGAGCGCAACGCCGCCGAGCACCGCGCCGTGCTGGGCGGCAAGGCCCAGGAAACCCGTGGCCAGGGGACCGCCGAGGCCACGGTGACCCTGCAGCTGACCGAAGAGGCCGGCGGCACAACCCGCGGCACTGTCAACGCGGACCTTTCCCTGTCCGGCAAGGCCGCCGCGATGGGCAAGGGTGTGATCGGCAGCGTCACCGAACAAATGGTGGCCCTGTTCGCCAGCAATCTACAGGTCATGATCACGACGCCGGGCGGCGCCGGAACCGAGGCGGCAGGCGGGGTCCCGCAGCCCCGGCCCGTGCCGATGGCAGCGGCGACGACGGGCGGGGTTCCGCAACCCGTGTCAGGGCTGGACGCGGAAGCCGAGGCTGCGTCTGCTGCGGCGAAGGTCGCCGCAGCGACGGCCCCGGCCCCGTCGTCCGAACTTCCCGGTCTGCCGCCGGCTGCCATGCCCGCGGCGGCCACGCCCGCGACCGCCCCGGTCAAATCGGCCGGCCCGCAGACTGCCGCCGCATCCGCCAGCGCCGCCGCCCCGGCCGGCAGCCTGGACGCCTTCAGCCTCGCAAAGGGGATCGCGGCCGAGCAGCTCTCCAGCCCGGCAAAGGTCCTGGCGCTCGTCGCCGTCGTGGCCTGCATCTCGTACTGGGCGGGCCGGCTCTCCGCGTTCCGGATGATCCGTGCGATCGGAAGGCTGAAGATCAACCGTGCGTGACGTGCTGGCAGCGATGATGCCGGGCTGGCAGAAAGGCGACACCGCCGGCCTGGCCACTGTCGTGAGCACCTTCAAGTCGGCCCCGCGGCTTCCGGGCGCGTCGATGCTCGTCACCGCCGAGGGGGAAGCCGTCGGCTCGGTCTCCGGCGGCTGCGTCGAAGGGGCCGTCTACGAGCTGGCCACGCAGGTCAAGGAGGACGGCACTCCGGTTTTGGTGCGCTACGGAATCAGCGACGACGATGCCTTCGCCGTCGGCCTGACCTGCGGCGGGATCATCGACATCTTCGTCGAGCCGGTCTCCCCGCAAACGTTCGCCGAACTCGACGCCGTCCGGCAGGACATCGCCGGTGAGCGGCGCGTCGGAGTCGCCACGGTCATCGATCACCCGGACGCCGGCTGGCTCGGCAAGCACCTGATCGTGCGGCCGGACGGTATTGAGGGGAACCTCGGGTCCGGCCGGGCCAACCAGGCCGTGGGCGATGACACCCAGGGGCTGCTTGCCGCCGGCCGCTCCGGGATCCTGAGCTACGGACCCGACGGTGAGCGGCTGGACACCGGCATGCGGGTCTTTTTCGCCAGCTACGCCCCGCCGCCGCGGATGCTGGTCTTCGGCGCGATCGACTTCGCCTCGGCGCTCACCCGGCTGGGAACCTTCCTGGGCTACCGCGTCACGGTGTGCGACGCCCGGGCCGTTTTCGCGACCCCTGCGCGCTTCCCGGACGCGGCGGAGGTGGTCAACGCCTGGCCGCACCGCTACCTCGCCGAACAGCTCGAAAAGGGCCTGGTCGACGAACGCACCGTTATGTGCGTCCTCACGCACGATCCGAAGTTCGACATTCCGCTGCTGGACGTTGCCCTGCGCGCCCCTCCAATCGCCTTCATCGGAGCCATGGGCTCGCGCCGGACTCACGCGGACCGGATCGCCAAGCTGCGCGAGGCGGGCCTCAGCGAGGAGGCCCTGGCACGGCTGCACAGCCCTGTAGGCCTTGATCTGGGCGCCCGGACCCCCGAGGAGACGGCAGTGTCCATCGCCGCGGAGTTCATCGCCAAGCAGTGGAACGGAAGCGGGGAACCACTCAGGCAGCTCGGTGAGCGCATTCACCACGACGAGCAGCATTGACCTGGCAGCGCTCTCCATGCCGCGATGTTGACGGCCCTGGTGCGGCGCTCGAGGCGTGGACGGCCCACGTCAGGGAGCGGACATTACGGACCTGCACGTCGGCTTGGGCGAAACTGCGTCGCCGGGGGGAAGATGTAGCCGTGCGGAGTGGGAGGACCCCCTCGCCCGTGCGCCACCCGCCTCGACGTCGTCCCCCGCACTGCAGAAAGTTGAACCGAACCCATGACCGAACGCCCCGCCCTGTCCCTGTTCTGCGCCATCGCTCTTCGGGGCGCCGTCCAGGGCACTCTCCTCCCCGCGTTCACCCAGGCCACCGGGATCGCCGTCGACGCGCACTATGCCACGACCAGTGCCCTCGTCCAGGAGATCGGGGGCGGCGCCCGGCCCGACGTCGTCATCGGCATCACCGCCGCGCAGGCGAAGCTGGCTGCGGCGGACGTTCTCCACGCCGCGTCGCTGGTGCCCGTTGCGAAGGCCGGCATTGGCGTTGCGGTGGCCCCCGGAGTTCCGGTGCCCGATCTTTCAACGGTCGAGGCACTGGTCAGTGCCCTGACCGGGGCCCGCTCCGTGGCGTACTCCCGCAACGGACCCAGCGGCGTGTACCTTGCCTCGTTGTTGCCGGAGCTGGGCATCGCCGACCAGGTCAACGAACGGGCCACGGTCGTCGACACCGGCTTCACCGCGCTGGCCCTATTGGACGGGCGCGCGGACCTTGCGGTCCAGCAGTTGAGTGAACTCAAGTACGTGCCGGAGGCGACAATCGCCGGGCCGTTCCCGGCAGCTGTCCAGCACTACACGGAATTCTCCGCCGCGATCGCCGTCTCCGCCCGGAACACCTCCGACGCCGCGGCGCTGCTTTCCTTCCTGACCGCCGCCGCGGCTCAGGAGGCCTACACCGCCGCGGGGCTGGAGACTATCTGATCCCGCCTAGGGCGCTCCGGTCAGGAACCCCTGCTCCTTCATCCAGTCGAAGGCGACATCGGCAGGTTCCTGGCCGTCGACGTCGACCTTCAGGTTGAGGCCCCGCATGGTGGTGTCGTCCAGCAGCGGCGAAATCTGCGCGAAGATCCCTTCCAGCTCCGGGTGCGCAGCCAAGGTCTCGGAATAGAACACCGGCGCGACGTTATAGGCGGGGAAGAACTTCTTGTCGTCGGTGAGCACTGTCAGGCCCAGCGCATCAATCCGGCCGTCCGTGGCGAAAACCTCGCCGAGGGTACACACACCGTTGTCCGTGGCACTGTAGACGGCGCCGACGTCGTACAGGCCGATGTTGCGCTCCGGCACGCCGGAATCGGAACCCCGGTCCAGGCCGTAATGCTTGAGCATCGGTCCGAAGCCGTCGGGCCGGGAGTTGAACTCCGGCTCGACGCAGAACGTCCGCTGGTCAACCGGCAGTTTGGCGATGTCGGACAGGGTGCTGAGCCCGTACTGCGCGGCGGTTTCATTCGTCACGGCGAGCGCGTAGGTGTTGTTCAGCGGAGCCTTGGCGCCCCAGGTCAGGCCGTTGGCCAGGTCCTCGTCGTGCACCGCCTGCCACTGTGCGTCCTGCTCCGGGATGCCGGACGGGTGCCCCATGAACGACAGCCAGGCGGTGCCCGTGTACTCCCAGATGATGTCCGCTTTCCCGGCAAGCATGAGCGATCGGGTGGGCTGGCTGCCGGGGACGTTTGTCAGGTCCGAGACGGTGAACCCGGCCGCTTTGGCGGCGAGTACCGCCATTTTGCCCAGAATCAGTCCCTCAGTGTTGTTCCGTCCGGTGACGGTCACCTCCGAACCGGCCGCACCAGCAATGGGCCGGATGGTGCCCGGCCCTGCCTCAGGGACGTACGATGCGGCCGGTGCCAGGCCGCAGCCGGTCAGCAGGGTCACCGCTGCCAGCGCCGTGGCAAGTGCACCGATACGCGCCCGCGGCCGCCGGTTTTCCCGCCATTTTGTCCGCGTGGCTCCGGTTGTTCCGTTTGATTCAAGAAAGTGCATCTACAGTCCCTTCGGACGGGCCACGTGTTCAACGACCCGTCCAACCCAGTCGATAAACAGCGCCAGCAGGGCAACCAGCAGGGATCCGACGACCAGGACGGCCGGCAGATTGAGCTGGACCCCCGTGGTGATCAGAATCCCCAGGCCGCCTCCGTTGATGAACGTTGCGAGAGCCGCGGTCCCCACCAGCAGCACCAGCGCCGTCCGGATCCCGGCGAGCATGATGGGGACAGCCATCGGCAGTTCCACCTTGAACAGCACCGCGGCGGCGGTCATGCCCATTCCGCGGCCGGCTTCCACGAGCCGCTGGTCCACGTGCTGCAGGCCCACCATGGTGTTCCGCAGCACCGGCAGGAGCCCGTACAGGACGAGTGCAATCACGGCGGCCCAGAAGCCGAATCCCAGCCAGAACGCCAGCAGCACAACGAGCCCGATGGAGGGCGCGGCCTGGCCGACGTTCGCGAGGACCAGCACCGGACCGCTCAGGAAGCGCAGGCTCTTGCGGGTCAGCGCGATTCCGAGCGGGACGGCCACGGCCAGCACGATCACGGCCGCCAACAGCGTCAGTTGCAGATGTTCCAGCGTGTGGTCCCACAGGGCTGCGGGTGCCAGGGTCGTCAGTTCCGCAGGCGACAGGTCCGCCAGGAGCAGCCATCCAACGAGACCAAGGAGCACGGCGAAGATGCCCAGCAGCTGATAGAACAGGGCGCGCCAGGAGCGCTGGCCGGTGCCGGCGTCGATGACGGCATCGGCCCCCACTGCCGACTCGGCGTCGAGCGCCTCAGTATCGAGCGCGTCGGTGACCGGCCCGTCAGTGGCCGGCGGCCGAGCGCCCGGCTGCGCGTCCCCGGCGGGACCATGGCCGGGACCGCCTGCGGTCTGGGGGCCCTGCCCGGCGTGCCTCATTGTCCGGGCCGTCCTTCGCTGGCGGCCGGCGGGTCGGAGGGGACCGCGGCTGCAGGGATGGTGCCGGTGTTGGTTCCCACCGGGGCATCCAGCGAATCCAACGCCGCCGCCTCGTGGGCCTTGGTGATAGCCGCCATCACGGTCTGGACGTCGATAACGCCCTCGAAGGCCTCCCTTCGGCCGGTCACGAGGGCGGCACCGGCGCTGGAAACCAGCATGGTGTCCAGCGCGTCGTTGAGCGTCGCCCGGCTGCCCACCACGGGCAGCTTCGGGTCGAGTGCCGGGCTAATCGTTTGCAGGCGGCTCAGCTGGCGGCGCGACAGCCACTGAAGCGGCCGTTGACGTTCATCCACGACGACGGCGTGACCGTGGCCTGCCGTTTTGATGCGCTCCAGGACGTCGGCCGCAGCCTCGCCGGGCCGGGCCGTGATCGCCTCGGCGAGCGGTGCGTCGCCGACCCGGGTCAACGTCAGCTGCTTGAGCCCCGCGCCCGAGCCGATGAAGTTCTCGACGAATTCGTTCGCCGGGTCCCCGAGGATCCGCTCCGGTGTGTCGTACTGGACCAGCCGGGCGCCCTCGTCAAAGATTGCGATCCAGTCACCGAGTTTGACCGCCTCATCAAAGTCGTGCGTCACGCAGACAATCGTTTTCTGCAGGTCTGCCTGGATCTGCAGCAATTCGTCCTGCAGCCGCTGCCGGGTGATCGGATCCACCGCGCCAAACGGCTCGTCCATGAGGAGCACGGGAGGGTCGGCAGCGAGCGCGCGGGCCACTCCAACGCGTTGCTGCTGACCGCCGGACAGCTCTTTCGGGAACCGGTTCCGGTAGACACCGGGGTCCAGCGACACCAGCTCGAGGAGCTCGTCGACGCGGGCGGCGATGCGTTCCTTGTCCCACCCCAGCATCTTCGGGACGATGGCGATGTTGGCCGCCACCGTCATATGGGGGAAAAGTCCGCCGGCCTGGATGACGTAGCCAATTTTCCGCCGGAGCTGGTCGCCGTCCTTCTTCGTGACGTCCTCGCCGTTGAGAACGATCCGTCCCTCGGTGGGCTCGATGAGCCGGTTGATCATTTTCAGCGTCGTGGTTTTACCGCAGCCGGACGGGCCAACGAACATCACCATTTTTCCCGCCGGAATTTCGAGGGTCAGGCCGTCCACAGCGGGCTTGGCCTGACCAGGGTAGCGCTTGGTGACCTTGTCGAGCAGGATGCTGGCCCCGGTGATTCCTTCGGCGTGCCGCAGCTGTTCGGGAGTGGTTGTGGGGGCAGATTCAGACACGGATACCTCGCGGGGTTGTCAGCCGGCCGAGGCCGACGAGAAGGAGATCAAGGATGACGGCAAGAACGACGACGCCGACGACCCCGGTCACCACCGATTCGAACGAATTGGCGCCACCCAGCCGGGAGAGTCCGGAGAAGATGAAACCGCCCAGCCCTGGGCCCAGGGCATAGGCGGTGATGGCTGCCACACCCATCACCATTTGCGCGGACACGCGCACACCGGCGAGGATGATCGGCCAGGCCATCGGGAGTTCCACGCGCAGCAGCGTGCGGAAACGGCTCATGCCGATCCCCCGGGCGGCCTCGACGACGGCCGGGCTGATGCCGGACAGGCCGACGACGGCGTTGCGGAGGATGGGAAGCGTGGCATAGAAGGCCACCACAATGACGGCCGGAATGACTCCGAATCCGAAGGGCGCGACCAGCAGCCCGATCAGCGCGAAAGACGGGATGGTCAGTCCAACCGCGGAGACCGAGTTCGCAACCGAGACCAACTTCTTATTCCGGTAGACCAGAACAGCGAGGGCCACAGCCAGGACGGTGGCCAGGATCAAACATTGTGCTACCAGGCTGAAGTGCTGCCAGCCGGCGAACAGTATTTGATTGAGCCGGCCGGAAATGAAATCCACCACAAATAAGCTCTCTTTCATTGGTTGCCCGTCAATTCCGGGTGGACGGTAAGAGACGTGCAATATGCCCGGCTGTTTCTAGGCGGGAACCCTGATGGCCGCTTCAAAGTGCACACGGACAGGAATCCACAATTACCGCGCCGAACATGCGCCGGCCATGATGACGGATACCGTTTCAATACCGTGGCGTCCGCTGCCGCCAAGGGGGCCTCGGAGGAAATCACCGGAGCCCTTCGCCGGACTGTTGCGGACGAGGGCCACAGCCATTTTACCTCGTCAGGGCCGCGAGCCACCACAAAGCCTGCCGAATTGACGCCATGCGGGTGGCATCGTTGGGGCCCTTGGGGGTCCACCCCGCCGTCGGGCGTAAGCTCGTGCCATGGCGAGATATTTCGATGTTCACCCCGAAAACCCCCAGGCGCGCTCTATCAGCCAGGCGGTGGAAATCGTCCGTTCCGGCGGGCTGATCGCCTACCCCACGGATTCCTGCTACGCGCTCGGTGCGCAACTGGGGAACAAGGAGGCGCTGGACCGGATCCGGACCATCCGCCAGCTGGATTCCAAGCACCACTTCACCCTGGTCTGCAAGGACTTCGCCCAGTTGGGCCAGTTTGTGCAGATTGATAACGATGTGTTCCGCAGCATCAAGGCAGTCACGCCGGGCAGTTACACGTTTATCCTGCCGGCGACCAAGGAAGTCCCGAAGCGGCTGCTGCACCCGAAGAAGAAGACCGTGGGTGTGCGCATTCCGGACAACGCGGTGGTCCAGGCGTTGCTGGCCGAACTGGGCGAGCCGCTGCTCTCCAGCACTCTGTTGCTGCCGGATGAGGAGGAACCGCTGACCCAGGGCTGGGAAATCAAGGAACGGCTTGAGCACGTGGTGGACGCTGTGATTGACTCCGGCGACTGCGGCGCCGAGCCGACCACAGTGATCGACTACTCCAGCGGCGTGGCGGAAGTCGTCCGCCGCGGCATGGGCGATCCGTCCCGGTTCGAATAGGCCGTCCGGGGGCCTAGGCGGTCCCGGCTGAGCGGGGCTCGCCCGTCGCCCGGTTCCGCAACCAGCGGCGCGAGAGGTCCACTACGGCAAGCAGTCCCGCCAGTGGCGTGAGCACGGCGGCGGCGTAGACGAACAGCAACCAGGTCAGAGTGGTCAGCAGCGACTGGTGGTTGCTTAACAAGGACAGTCCGCCGAAGAACCCGAGGCCCCAGAACAGGATCACGCCAGCCAACACCGCCGCAGCGGGAAAGTACTCGTTGCTGATAGTGCTCTTCACAAAATTCCAGATTTTCATGGACCCTCCTCATGCCTGGCGGTGGGGAAAGTCCGCCGGATTCATGTCAATTATGCGGCGCTTCGCAACCCGGTATTTGTCGAAAACGCACTACGTGATGAAGCTAACTTCACTGCCGCGAGTGTCGTCCGTCCCGGAGAGGCTTTTTAGGCCGGACCCGGACGGGCGAGTGGTGGCATGATGGGCGCATGAGCCGAGTCGGGTGCGACCTGACCATCTCCCTCGACGGATTCGCCGCCGGTCCGAACCAAACCTTGCAGGACCCCCTAAGCGAGGGGCGGGCAGCTTCCGGGCCACCCGCGGCGACGTCGACGATGACGTGCCGGCCGGCGGCTCTCCGCCGAGTCTTCAATGGTGAGGACGAACAGGCATGCAAGCTCAACGGGTGGATGCCCTCGTTCCGTCTTGTCGTGAGGTGAAGGACTGCCGTGGGCCGGTGGAAACACTGCGGCAGTGTATGTGGCCGGGACGGCACTCCCGTTAGGCTCAGAAAATGGATGAGTATCGCCTCCACCCGAGTCGGGTCGCCCACTGGAAAGCCGGCAACCTGGAACCGTGGCCAGACGCAACGGCCGCCAACGAGACCATCTGGTTTGCGCTGCCGAAAGAGCCCGACGGCGTCACGTACTGGGAAGGGTTGAACGGCCGGCTGGAGCGTGACGGTACCCTCACCGTCCTTGGCGTACCGGCGTACGCATATGACCTCAATCTGGGTGACCGCGTTACTTTTATCAAATCAGCAGAAGGACCTTTGGTAGCGACAGGAGTGGCCCGTAAGGGCAGTAACCACACCTTCAGATTTTTTCTGCGCGACCCTGATGATGGGGCAGCGTGGTATCCCCTGGTGCAGGAGTTCGCGGTGATGGGCTGCCTTGTGGACGTCCTCTCCCCTCGGCTGACTGCCCTGTCCTGCCCGGTAGAAGCCCGACCGCCCGTAGTCAGCCGACTCGGTCAGCTGCGCGGGGAAGGCATTCTGGACTTCGAAACCAGTTCCAGCCCGTAGGATTCCCTACTTCCTACCGGCTGGTAGTCGAGGCCGGACTCGAACGGGAACGCGCGACACGCGTGTTCATCCAGCTGGGAAGTACCCTGCGCAATGTTGGTGCCCCAGCGGAGGGCAGTAGCGACCCATGAAGGCGAATCTCCAGACCGCGACTGAGCACGCCGGCTCCGGTACGTGGGGGCAGGCGCCTGGGGCGTCCTGCCGGTGGCCCGCTCGCGTAGCCTTGGGGCCAATGAACCCTTTTGGACTCCCGGAGCACCAGCTCGCCGCATTCGGCCGCCCGGTGCTGGAATACCTTCCCGCTGGTTACGACGCCGGGGACGCGGCGCAAGCCGAGATCGACGACGTCGGATCCCTCGCCGCTCTTGCGTCACCGGACGTCGTGGCTGCAAGGATGGCCCGGCTGGGAGTCAACGTCAGCACGTGGAACTTAACCGAGCGGCTACTTGAAGCCGGCGAGGACCGGACCGTCGTTTCGGGGCTCAGATACCGCAACCTCGCTCCGGACTTTCCGTTCGTGGCGGTCAAAACTAGTGCCCGGGTGAACGACGCCGAGGCGGTGGATGCACTGGCCGCCCAGGTAGCCGAGGCTTACTCCGGCGCCGGAGTGCGTGGCTTTACGTTCTGGGAGGAACCCGGCCTTGATCTACCCTCGGTGGAAAACTGGGCAACAGTCATGGCCGGGTCCCTGGGCCGGGCGGCAAGGGCTGACGGACGGGGCCCGACCGGGGTTGTGACAATCTCCTGGCCAGACTCGGCGGCTGCCGCTTTTGCTGATTACCAGCGCGAACATCGAGCGTGGCGGTCCGATGTGCCGGGGATTGCCACGTTCGTCTCGGAATCCGAGCAGGCAGGGCTCCAAGAAGCGGCGGACCAGGGCCTCTTGATGTTGCTCCGGGACCACCACGGCTTTGCGGGATTGGCGGCTGCCACAATCGCTCCGCTCTTTGGCCGGCGTGCCGTTTGCATGCTGGAAGTGTTCCTCACAAAACGTCTGCGTGGCAAGGGCCTCGCTCTGGCGGTGCAATCCTCGTTCTTGTCCGGTCAACGTTCGGGTGCGGACACCGTCTGGGGCCACATCCACGCGGGGAACTTGCCCTCGCTGCGCACGGCACAGAGACTGGGCCGCCGGCCGGTCCAGCAGGAGTATTTCGTCAGCTTGTCCGCACCCTGAAAATTGTCTCCCGGCGTCAAAAGGGACGCTACAGATGCCTTCCAACCGAAGGGCGATGACGCCGACGCCGGAATGCCCTCTGTCGCTGCTGCAGGCGGCAACGTGCCGGACGCCTGCGATGCCGGATCCAGCGCCGCCCGCTCAGGGGTGGCCAAGTCCACCCATCAGGAGGCCGGCCGCGGACCAGGAACGGGCGCGGATGGAACGGTACCTTCAGGCTCCGCTTCAGGTCGCGCGGCGGGAAAATGGAATCGTGTTGCACAACCCGGAGTGGGGGTCACCCTCTTCCGCCCCCTTATGAGGCCGCCTGATCCCGCAGTCCCGCTTCTTGCGCATCGGCACCCCCGCGGCCAAGCAGCTCCACAAAGTGTGTCGGTTGTCGGCGCCGGGAGCTACACTTAATCTATCGAACATATATTCGAATAAAGGTGTGTGGTGGGCGTTATCATCGGGCCCCGCGTGATAGATGCGGGCACTTCTCTGCTGTCGGTTCTGATCTCGCCGGTGCCGGTCGCCGCGGGCTACCCCTCCCCGGCCCAGGACTACTTTGACGGGCGCATCGACCTCAACGAGCACCTCATCAAGGACATCACGAGCACCTACGTCGTCAGGGTCTCCGGCGACTCCATGGAGAGCGCCGGGATCAGCGACGGCGACGAACTGATCGTCAACCGGGCCCTCGAGCCCCGCGACGGCTGCGTGGTGGTGGCCGTCCTGGACGGCGAACTCACCGTCAAAAGGCTGCGTCTGACGGCGACGGGGGTCGTGCTTCAGGCTGACAACCCCCGCTACCCGGACATCAGGGTCGCCGCCCTGTCGGACCTGGTCATCTGGGGGGTCGCGACCCGCTGCCTGCACCATGTCTAGGTCCAGGGCCCTGCCTCACCGGGGCACCGTCGCCCTCGTTGATGTGAACTGCTTCTACGCCAGCGCCGAGCGCGCCTTCGACCCTTCCTGGAGGGCCGCCCGCTGATCGTCCTCTCCAACAACGACGGCTGCGCAGTCACCCGCTCCCCCGAGGCAAAGGCACTCGGAATCGCCCTCGGCGAGCCCTGGTTCAAGCTCGCACCCCGGGCGAAGGAATGGGGGCTCGTGGCCCGCTCCAGCAACTACGAGCTGTACGGGGACATCAGCGCCCGCGTGATGGAACTCCTCGGCCGCTACTCGGCCTGGCTGGAGGTCTACAGCATCGACGAGGCCTTCCTGGGCGTCAGCGGCACGCCCGAAGAGCTGCGGCAGCTGGGCCACACCATGAAGACGGCCGTGCGGAGGAACGTCGGCGTCCCTGTCTGCGTTGGGATCGCAGAGACCAAGACGCTGGCGAAACTGGCCAACAAGTGGGCGAAACACAATCCCTCCTTCGACGGCGTCTGCCACTGGGATGCCGTCCCCGCCAGCCAGCGGGAGAAGCTCATGGCCGGGCTGTCCGTGGCTGAACTCTGAGGTGTCGCGGCGCGGCTGACCAAGCGGCTGAACGGGCAGGGAATCCACTCCATCCTCGACCTCGCCCGGGCCGACCCGGTCAGGATCAGGGACCGCTTCTCCGTGGTGCTGATGCGCACGGTCCTGGAACTCCGGGGAACCCCGTGCGTCCTCCTCGAAGAGGAACGGATCGGCCGCGACCAACTGATCTTCAGCCGCTCCTTCGCCACGCCAATAACCAGCGGCGCAGGGCTGCGGCAGGTGCTCGGCGTCTACGCCCAGCAGGCCAGTGCCCGTCTGGCCAGGCACGGGCTGCAGGCGAAGGTGCTGACGGCGTTCGCCGCCACGTCCTACTTCAACCCGCAGGCGAGCTCATATCCCTCGGTGTGCGTTCCGTTGCCGATGCCCACCGCCGACCCGGTCCTCCTGGCGAGGGCGGCGTATGCCCTGCTCCCCCGGATCGACGACGGCGTCAAGTACGTCCGCGCCGGGATCATGGTCACCGACCTGCGCCCCACCGGCAACCAGGCACCATTGGCGGTTTTTGAGAATCCGCACGAGGAACGCGGCATCGGCCCGCTGCTGGAGGATGTCAGCCGGAGGTACGGCCGGGGTTCAATCGGGCTGGGCCACGCTGGTATCCGGGGCGGGGCGGACTGGAGCATGAAGCGCGACATGCTTTCCCCCCGCTACACAACGCACTGGGCCGAGCTCCTGGTCGTAAAAGCCGCATGACTGCCGAGGGGCGAGCCAGCGCCGAAATGGTAGTGGTCCATCCCGGCGTCAGACAGCGGCCAGCGCCTGCTGCAGGAACGAGTCGAGGACCCGGCCGGCATTCTCCTGCAGGCGCCGGGATTCCTCCGCGGCCAGCTCCGTGCTTTTGGGGCCATGCAGCCGCTCGCCCAGGTAAAGCAGCGCTGCCAGGACCTCCGAGAGTTCGGTATTGCCCTCAGCGCGCTGCCGCAGCAGCCTGAGGTGGGCGGCCTGCAGGGCCGGCCCCGGTGCACAGCCCAGGTCGCGGTCGAACAATCGGCGGCAACGCTCATAGGCGGACAGCCCCTCGACCGGAAGGCTGGCCTGCTCGTAACCGGTGACCAGAATCGTCCACGCTCGTTCGTTCAGCGGCTCAGTCTGGACGGCGGTCCGCGCCAGCGAAATAGCCAACGCGGGTTTGTCGAGAAAGGCCGCGGTTTCGGCCGCCAGAATCTGGGCTGCGACTTTCTCGGCAGCATGCTGGGCCCGCACTTCCTCTGCCCAATCAGCCACGAGCTCAAAGCCCAGCAGAGGCTCGGCCGCCAGCTCCAGCGCCTGCAGGGAAAGGCGATGCGCCTCGGCCGGCGGGGCCTGCCGGGCGGTACGGACCAGCCGGCGGAAGGCCGAGAGGTCCAGGTCCACGAGTTGCGGGTCCATGACGTAGCCGCTGTTCGCGGTGCGCAGCGGGCCCTGCTTGGTGTTGCCGGGCTGGATCGCCCTGCGGATGCCGCTGACGTAGCTCTCCAGGGTGGCGATGGCGCCGTCGCTGGCATGTGGTCCCCATAGGAGCTCCACGAGGCGCGTTTTGGACACAGGGGTTCCCAGGCTCAGCAAGAGAATTTCCAGAATGTGGCGGGGCTTGCGGCCGCCCATGTCCGCCGCCGTGAGCACTTCGCCATTCCGCCGGACCTCGAACGTTCCGAACAGCCGGACCGAAATTCCCGACTCAAGGCCACCCAAATTTTCCACGTTGATCTCCGATTTTCCCACCGAATTCCTAACCTGCTTTTCGGAGAGCCGGAAAGAATTAGAGAAAAGTACTGAGACCCACTTCCAACCGGCTTTCTATGGAAACCGTGACACGCAAAACGGGAGGCAACAAGCAAAGGAGCTACCCGCTCCTTAACCAAGCGGAAAGTCGGGTACCTCCGGAAGCTGCACCAAGTGTTCCCCGGAAGTTATGTGCGTACCTGCCCCGCGGCTCAGGTAGCAGCACCCCAAGGAAAAGAACGGCATCGAGTAATGCCCTATTGCTGGGCGGATTCCGGATAAACCCATTTGAACGAACGCTGAGGTCATTGCCGCGTTCCGCCACGTTTTTCACGGCAGCGCCCCCTCACCGTTCGCCCCCGTCACCGGTCGTTCATCTCTTCAGGAACCGTGAGAACCCGGATTTCGGTTCCGTCACGCAGCACTGCCAGCTCCAGTGGCACGCCAATTGCCTCGGCAAACAGCAGCTTTTGCAGACTCTCGGCATTGGACACGGCCTTTTCGCCCACCCGGAGGAGCACGTCGCCGGCCAGAAGTCCGGCCCGCTCGGCGGGCGAATTGCTCAGTACCTCCACCACCAGGAGCCCTTCGCGGTGTCCGGTCCGGACCACGGAGCTGGGCTGCAGTTGGATGGGGGTGTTGACCAGCCCCAGATAGGCGCGCCGGACGCGGCCGTCCTTGAGCAGCGCCGCGATGATCCGCCGGGACGTGGCGTTGACCGGAACCGCCAGGCCGAGTCCTGCGCCCGCAACCGCCGTGTTGATGCCGACGATCCTGCCCCGCGCGTCCGCAAGCGCACCACCGGAACTGCCCGGGTTCAGTGCCGCGTCGGTCTGAATAACGTCCTCGATGATGCGGCGGTTTCGTCCGGACCAGACGGGAATGGAACGGCCCAGTCCGCTAACCACGCCCGCGGTCACGGAGCCTGAGAGCCCCAAGGGGTTCCCGACCGCAATCACCAGCTGTCCCACCCTGAGCGACTCCGCATCGCCAAGTGCCGCCGGCGTCGCCGTCGGGGCCTTGCCGCGCACAACCGCCAGATCCGAAAGCGGGTCCGCGCCGATAACTTCCACGGCCGTCCGGGTCCCGTCGGCGTACACCGCACTGCCGCTCCGGGCTGCGCCCACCACATGGGCGTTGGTGAGCAGGTAACCGTCCGAAGTGAACAGGACGGCGGAACCGGCGCCCGTGCGGAATCGGCCGTTCCGGCCGGTGCCGGTCACCTCGAGGGCGGCCACGTGCGGTGTCACGGCCGCGGCAACGCGGATTACCGTTTCGGAATAGGAATCGAGGGGATCCTCGGATGCCTCGGGGTCAGGGACCCGGCTGATTGCAGTGGCCACAGCGCACCTCCTGAACTGGTACTTATCTAAGTCAACCACCAGCCCCTTCGGCGTAGTCCGGGGCTCCCTACGCCCTCAGAGAACTACGCCGGATGTCACGTCTTCGGGGTGCGAGTGCAACCGGCAGGCGATCCGCCGCTAGGCTCGGAGGAGTCCCGCCTTTCAGTCACAGGAGAACCTACGTGAACCCAGCGTCCGCTTCACCCGATCCGCTGCCTCCGCTGGGCCTGAGCTGGGGCATCAAGCGCAGCTTTATCGACTACATCACCAGCCTGCCGGACGGTTCCGTGTCGGCGGCGGGCGGCGCAACGGTGACCAAACCTTCCTTGTTCTGTTTCAGCCCCGACGCGTCCGACTACGACGTCGCGCGCGGAACTGGAGTACTGCGCTTCCGCGGGGACGTCCGGCTCGCCGGCCACCACGGCATGCTGCTGGTCCGGCTGCTGGATCCCTGGATCACCTTCACGAGTGGCAGCGGGGTACTCTCGATCAGCACGGGCGACGGCGGCGGGCAGGACCGTACCGCCGTCGGCTTCCTCAGCCCGACGAAGCCCCGCGACGCCGACGGATCCCTGGTCTGGGACCATGTTGACGTGGTCATTTCCCCGGAAGGGTCCGAACTCTTCGATGGCCAGTATGCCGCCGGCCAGCCGATGGATCCGATCGCCATCCGGGTGACCGTCCCGGCGTAAGAGGGAGGGTCTGCTCCGGCGGTCCCCCGGTTTCACAGCGCCGGCGGATTTTCTAGAGGCCCCCGTGCACGTCCCCATGTGCCTGCGCTACTTGGGGAGCAGGCCCGAAAAGCCAGCCGGAGACGTCGCTGCGCAACACAAAGTGGGGTCCACCGGTGGCACTGACACTGCCGGTGGGAACGTAGTAGCCGCGTCCGGCACCCGGACCGCCAGCAGCGCGGTCGAGGGCGTCGGTAAGCTGTCTGGGCAGATGTCCCGCCGGGCCAAGCGCCCGGAGGCCATCAAGTTCGTCCGGCGTGAGCCTTCCGAGTACTGCAGCGATATCGGCCATCTTGGATCCTTTCGGGCGGGCGGTGCTAAAGCACCAGCCTAGGACCGCGTCATGAACGGCATGTGAAATCCGGACGAAGATCATCGAACAGCTACGGGTCCGGGGACGGCCGCCGGGACCTGGCGCCATTCCCGGCGGTGTCGTGAGTGTCACTCCGCCCGCGTGCCATACACCCAGCAAATTAACGGACGAATGCTGTACCGTTCAATTCCGGGAAACCCAGAACAACGGAATCGAGAATCAACCAGGTGGCAACCGACTATGACGAAGTCCGATCCGACGTTGCGGAATCACGCAACGCCTCCCTCGAGGCCCTGCGCTCCGCGAACGCGCCGGACGCCCGCAGCGTAACCCGTGAGCTCGACGAGGCGGACACCTCTGAAGGCGTGGAACTGCCCGGCGCCGACCTCTCCGGCGAGGAACTGACGGTCACCGTCATTCCGCAGAAGGAAGACGAGTTCACTTGCTACTCATGCTTTCTGGTCCGGCACCGCTCGCAGCTCGCCCGCGAGAAGGCCGGCCACTCGTACTGCGCTGACTGCATGAGCTGACGGCCGCACCCCTTCACATTCGGCCGGCGAAGGCCCGGCTCCCGCATGCGGGAGCCGGGCCTTCAGGCTTTGCCGCCGTTCAGCTTCGTGAGGCGGCCCGCCGTCCGGCTTTCAGCAGGCGCAGTCCGCTGGCGAGGACACCGACGTGGCTGAAGGCCTGCGGAAAGTTCCCCAGGAACTCGCCCCTGTCCGGATGGATTTGTTCCGGCAGCAGGCCGAGCGGGTTCGCGCGGCCTCAGAGGGCTTCGTACAACGCATAGGCCTCATCGATCCTGCCCTGTCCGGCCAGGTTGTCCACCAGCCAGAAGCTGCAAAGCAGGAAAGCGCCCTCGGTGCCAGGAAACCCGTCCGGGGACATTTCGGGGCGGTACCGGAAGAGCAGACCGTTTCCGGCGTCGAGCCCTTCCGAAATCGCCTTCGTGGTCGCGGCCATCCGTGGATCGTCAAAAGCAATGACATTGCGCACGGGCAGCGTCAACAGCGCCGCGTCGAGGCCGCCGCTGCCGCCGAGGTTCTCGGTGAAGGTCCGACGTTCGGAGTTCCACGACTCGGTCAGCGCCGCGTCGCGAATGGTCTCGGCGGCGGCTTCCCATCTCCCTCCCGGGTACGAGAGGCCCTGCTTTCGGGCGATCTGAATGGCGCGGTCAACGGCCACGTAGCACAGCGCCGCGGAGTACGTGAAAGTGCGTCCCTCTGAGCGTATTTCCCAGGGTCCGCTGTCCGGGGTCCGCCACCGGGCGATGGCCAGCACCACGATGGGGACGAGGGCTGCCCACAGCCGGCGGTCCACGTGTCCGCCGCTGATCGACCACTGGTCGTGCTGGAGCTGGTGGACGGCACCGTTCCCCCACCGGACCGGGGCCGAGCCGCGGTACCCGCGCAGCAGCGGGTCCTGGACCTCTTCCGGTGGCTGGGAGCCATCCAGCGCATACATCACATGGGGTGCGCCATCCCGTTCAACGTTGGTCAGCACCCACGCGAGGAAGACGTCCGCGTCGCTGGGGTCGCCGATGCGCCTGAACACATAGTTCGAGAACGACGCGTCCCGCACCCAGGTGTAGCGGTAGAGTCCCAGTTCCGCGGTGCGCCGGGCCACTCCGGCAACGACGACGTCGCGGCCGCCATGATGGCGCCCGTCTCCGCATGGTCCAGGAGCTTGAGTGTCAGCGCCGAGCGCTTCATCAGCTCCGCCTGGGAGCCCTGACAGTCCAGCCCTGAGGACCAGCGCCGCCACGCGGCGACCGTCTGGTCGATCAGCTTTCGCGCGTCCCGATGCTGCCTGAGCCGGAAGCGGCCGGACCAGTGCAGGGCCATGGTGATGGTCTCACCGGCCCGCAGCGTCACTTCCGCCGACAACTCCCGCCCGTCCGGGGCAAGATCCACCGTCGACCACAGATAGACCTCCGAAACGCGGACGCCCTCCCACTCGAAACGCCAGCCCCCCGCGAGTTCGTCAAAAGTGACACCGGCCTTGGGGACCAGCCTGATCCGGAGGCGGACGACCCCTCCCACGGCCTGGACAAAGCGGAACAGCCCGCTGCGGCCGGCGGGGACCGGTTCGACCAGATCGGCGCCGGACCGCAGGGTCAGGCAGTCGGTGATCTGAAGTATGCCGCGGTCCGAGGCAAGGGTGGTGACCAGGACACAGGAATCCTCCATGTACCGCTGGGCGGATGCGTGAACGGAGACCGGAGCGATTTCAAAGAGGCCCCCGTTTTCCGCATCGAGGATTCCGGCGAGGAACGGGGGGCTGTCGAACTCCGGGATGCAGAGCCAGGAGATCCCGCCGTCCCGGCCCACGAGCGCGCAGGTGGACCCGTCGCCGATGAGGCCATGGTCCTCAATGGGCAGGTAAGCTTCCCGGCGATCTATGGCACGCAGATGCGCGGCGGGAAACACTGCTGCTCACTCCTTCAATCTTCCGGTGTGGCTTCTCCTTTCTTCATTCTGCACCTGACCGGCCGCGGAAACCACAGATTCAACGGCGGTTACGATCTGCTCAGCGACGGGTCCGCTGCGCCAGTGCGTCGTTGAGAAATCCGAGGAGTGCGGGGGTGGGTTTTTGAACGCTGGCCCCGTACCCGGTGTGCTTCCCGAGGTAGTTCTTGATGTAGGGGCACACCGGCACAATCGTCAGACCGGCGGCAACCGTCTCGTCGAGTGCCTGCGCAGCGAGCCGCCCGGCGAGGCCCTGGCCGCCGTATTCCTCGTCGATGACCGTGTGATAGAAAATCCGGTGACCGTCCGCATCGTCGACGTAGGCCGCCTGGCCGATGGCGGTGTCGCCGTCGAGGACCTGAAAGCGCTGCCGGTCCGGGTTGTTTCTGATGGTGATCGTGGTCAACAGCTTCTCGCTTTTCGTCGGGGCGTGCCGGTGGACAGCCGGTGAGCATGACCACGGTGGCCTGCTCCGGTCGAAATCAGTCCCGCGGCCGGAGCCGGGCGTTGGGTAGTGCGGGCGCCGGCAGCGGTGCAGGTTCCCCGGCGGGGAACGTCCCGAACCGCGGGCCGGCGGTTTCCGACGCGGCAGCCGGCGCGGCAGAAAAGGGGGCGTTCTCGACGCCGATCTCCGCCTGCCATTGTGCGCGGTAGGTGGCGATTTCCTCGTGGCTGCGTCCCACGAAATTCCACCACATCACAATCTGCTCGCCGAGGGGTGCGCCACCGATGAGCAGCACGCGCGCGGGTTCCATACCGGCCGCCAGGGTCACGGATGTGTGTCCCACCGGCAGGTAGGCGAGGTGGTCCTTGGCGACCGGGTGGCCATCCAGGCTGACCGTTCCGGTATCAACCAATACGCCGTGTTCGAAGGACGGATCCGTGTCCAGATTCAGGGTGGTTCCAGCGTCCAGCAGGATCTCGGCGCCCAGCAGCGGCGTGTGGGTGGTGACCGGAGAGGTGGCACCTGCCATCGATCCGAGGAACACCCGCATGAACCAACCGGGTCCGGACAGCGGATCCGGGCGGTAGTGCTCAAACGTGGGCTCCATCTGCCGGGCGGTGTCCGGCAGCGCGACCCACAACTGGGCCCCGTGCAGGACGTCAGTCCCGGGGGTGGAAAATTCCGAGTGGCTGATGCCCCGCCCGGCGGTCATCAGGTTCACCTCGCCGGGCCGCACCGCGGCGTGGAAGCCGGCCGAGTCGCGGTGCTCAATCTCGCCGGTAAAAAGCCAGCTGACCGTCTGCAGACCCGTGTGCGGGTGCCGGGGCACGTGCATGCCCCCGGACTCGCCGACCCGGTCGGGACCATAGTGGTCCAGGAAGCACCAGGCGCCGATGAGGCTACGCTGGCGCTGCGGCAGGGTCCGTCGCACGTCCATGGCCCGCGGCCCGCCCAGCGGGACCTGCCGGGGCACGAGGATTTCCACGCCCACACAGTTGTCATCCGTTTCGCACAGGATCTCCTGCGGGGCCACCTCGGTATTGCTCATAACGACAGCCTAGCCATCCAACGATGGGTTCGGCAGCACTTGAAGCTGTACAGGTCGCGATGGGGTCATGATGGACTTATGACCGTCCCCGAGTTGCCCGTCACGATCAGCGTGGGCGAATCGTCCGTTTCCGGCGCATACGCCCGCCCCGAGGATCCCGCCGCCACGCTTGTGGTCGCCCACGGGGCCGGGGCCGGGATGGAGCACCCGTTCCTGGCCGGATTCAGCCGTGCCCTGAATGACTTGGGGATTGCCACGCTCCGCTTCAACTTCCCCTATCGGGAGGCCGGCCGGAAGTTCCCTGACCGGCCGCCGGCAGCTATCGCCGCCTGGCGAGCGGCGATGGCTGAGGCCGCTGCCCGCTCCGGTGGCGAGCCTGTCTGGGCGGGCGGGAAGTCCTTTGGCGGACGGATGGCCTCGATGGCGGTGGCCGAGGGCATGCCGGCGGCCGGACTCGTCTATCTGGGATACCCGCTCCATCCCCCCGGCAAACCGGACAAGATCCGGGATGAGCACCTGTACGGGCTGACGTTGCCGATGCTTTTTCTGCAGGGCACCCGCGACCCCTTTGCCACGCCCGAACTGCTGGAGGCTGTCGTCGCCAGGATCGGCCCGTCCGCCGCCCTGGAGTGGCGGATCGGCGGCGGACACACCTTCGAGGTCAAGGGAACCAAACGCGGCCCGGAGGAGCTCGGCGCATCACTGGCCGGGCCGGCGGCCGCCTTCATCGCGTCCCACGGCGCCAGCTGATGTGCCCGGCGTCCTTCAGACCCAGCCGGTCCGGCGCAGCGGCGGTTCGGCGCCGCCGGGCCGCTGCACGAGGATCTGGTTGACGCCGGTCAGTCCGGCCTCGAAGCCCAGGGCGCTGGCCGCCATGTAGAGCCGCCAGACCCGGGCACGCCCTTCGCCGGCAAGCAGCGTGGCTTCGTTCCAGTTGTCCTCGAGGTTCCGTACCCAGGCCCTCAGGGTCAGAGCGTAGTGCCGGCGAAGGGCCTCCACGTCGAGCACTTCCAGCCCGCCGGACTCCAGCGCTGCGACGGTTTCCGCGAGGCCGAGCATCTCGCCATCCGGGAAGACGTAGCGCGGGATGAAGGAATCCGGATCCGGCGCGGTGGGCCCCGCATTCCAGCAAATGGCGTGGTTGAGCAGCCGCCCACCTG
Organism: Pseudarthrobacter sp. RHLT1-30-1; assembly: GCF_059383415.1. Classification (NCBI taxonomy): domain Bacteria; kingdom Bacillati; phylum Actinomycetota; class Actinomycetes; order Micrococcales; family Micrococcaceae; genus Pseudarthrobacter; species Pseudarthrobacter sp. RHLT1-30-1. Next base: position 57,417 of record NZ_JBWZCG010000008.1, on the reverse strand, counting down.
GCCGTAGCAGCCCGTGCAGCTTTGCGACATAAGAGGTCATCTGCTCGCGGCCCACGTGCTCTGACATGCCGACGGAACTAATCGCGTCGTACGGCCCGTCGTCCACGTCGCGGTAGTCCTGGACGCGAATGGTCACCCGGTCCGTGAGGCCGGCGTCCGCCACCCGCTTCCCCGCCAGGACCGCCTGTTCCCCGGAAAGCGTCACGCCGACGACGTCGACCCCGTAGTTTTGCGCTGCCCGCAGCGCAAAGCTTCCCCAGCCGCATCCGACATCCAGCACCCGCATGCCCGGTTCCAGGCCCAGCTTCCGGCAGACCAGATCGATCTTGGCGTCCTGCGCGGCGTCCAGGCCGGTGCCTTCGTCCGCCCAGACGGCACAGGAGTAGACCATGGAGGGCCCGAGGACGAGGGCGTAGAAATCGTTCCCGACGTCGTAGTGGTGGGAGATGGCGGCAGCGTCACGCTTGCGCGTGTGCCGCCGGCCGGCGCGGACGATCCGTGCCTCCTCCGGCGGCGGTGCCGGGTTGGGTCCCAGGGCGCCGAGCAGGGCGGCGTTCTTGAGGATGGTCCCGAGTTCACGGACGGTGGGCGGCCGGAACGGTCCCGGCTCGGCGAACTTGCCGGCCGAACTCAGGGCGGAGAAGCTGGCGAAGACGTTTCCCGGGGCGTCAATGTCCCCGGCAACGTAGGCCCGGCTGAGGCCGAGCTGCCCGGGTGACCACAGCATCCGGCGCAGGGCCCGACGCGACCGGAACTCGATGATTGGCGCGCCGGCCGGTCCTGCCTCCGAGCCGTCCCAGGCCTTCAGCCGCAGCGGGATTTCCTTCGTTCCAAGGACGATGGCGAGTACTTGAGCCAGCCGGGGTGCCGCCCCAGTCGTTTTCGTCATGGCGAAGGCCTTTCGTCGGGTGCACTAGTCCCTCCCAATCTATTCCGGTGCGCCGGAGCCGAACAGGGGCCGGATGGCCCTTACGGCTCGGCGGGTCCGGGGCCAACGCCTCTGGTGCTTCACCGTGGGGTGCGCCTAAGGTCGTTGGCATGACTGAAGCTCTGTCGTCTCTCGCGGAGACGTTCAAGAACGTGGGCGTGTCCCGGGCCTATGGTCCGACCGTCTCGGTAGACGGTGAGGAACTGATTCCGGTGGCCCTGGTGACCTTCGGCTTCGGCGGCGGGAATTCCAACGGCGGGAGCGGTGGCGGCAACACGGCCGGCGGGAACGCCATCGGAGAGAACACCGGCAGCGGGGCCGCAGACGCCGGGAGTGCCGCCGGGAGTGCCGCCGGGGACAGCGCGGCAGGCGGCGGAGGAGGCGGCTTCGTACTCCCGCTCGGCGTGTACTGCCGGGGAAGCAACGGGCAGGTCACGTTCCGGCCCAACAGCATCGCGGTCCTCGCCGGGCTTGTTCCGCTCGTCTGCGCCGTCGGCTATTCGGTCCGCGGTGCGCTCCGCACCCTCCGTCGCCGCTGAGCCGGTCGCGAATCCCGGTACCTGCCCCCGAGCCCGCACCGGCGCCAGGCGGCGCCTTCGCTAGCCGGCGAGTGAGTCCTTCTGCCGGGCCGTCAGGGTGTTGACCGCTCCGCAGTTCGAGCACGTAATGCGGTACGCCCGCGAGGTGGTGAACACCGGGACAAAGAAAAGCGTCAACCGGGTGGCGCGTTCCTCCAGCGCGTGGTGGGCGGACTGTCCACAGCGCCGGCAGATGGCCTGCCGGCCGGGCAGTGGACGCTGTACGGTCTTGAGTCCGAAGAGAATGAACATGTCCTCAGCTTTTCGAGGTCTGCGGCGCGGAAAGGTGGGCTGCGAGCCCGGACAAGAGGATGGTGATCCCCTGATCCAGCTCCTGGGCCCCGTCGTAGTCGGCGAGGGCGGGCGCCAGAGCGCGCAGCCGCGGGAACTCTTTCGGCGGAAGACGGTGCAGGCCAAGACGAAGCAGCGCCTCATTCTCGTCCGGGTCCACGATGAATTCCTGAAGTTCGTTGAGGATGTGGCCGTAAAGGAATCCGTAGTAGGCCCGGTACACGTGAAGGGCATCGGCGGCGTTGAAGCCGGCGTCGATCAGCAGCCCGAGGATTTGCTCCAGTGGCCGGAGGGTGCCCAGCGGGCGGAGACCTAGCGGGGTGGACAGCGGCCGGGTCACCAGCAACGGAACGACGTTCGGATGGCGGAGCGCGAGCAGCCGGAGGTCGTGGGCGATGCGCCGCAGCTGTCCCTGCCAATCCGGGTCGTCGCCGAAGATGGCCAGCTCGTTGAGGACGAGCTCGGTGACGCCGTCCAGGAGGGCGGCCCGGTTGGCCGCGTAGCGGTACAGCCCCATCGGATCCCGGTGCAGTGCCTGCCCCAGCCGGCGCATGGTCAGCGCTTCCAGTCCCTCATCATCGACGAGTTTCAGCGCCGCTTCCAACACGATCTCCCGGCTGAGGCGGTTCTTCCGGGTCACATTAACCGCATCTTCATCGACTGCGGGTTGCTGCGGGGTTGCCATGGTTTCTGCCACTTCCTCAAACCTGGAGGCCAGGCACCGCGACCGCGGCACCACTTGCCATGACTGTAGTCTACGCCTAATATCTACAATGTAGACACCCCTTCGGCGCCCCGTGCACGGCGCTGAAGTATCCGCTGCTGTAGCCACACGGCAGCATCCACCGCACAGCATGGAAGAGAGCCAACCATGGCCGCTTCACCGATGGTCCCTGCCCACATCGACCGATTCCTCGCCGAGGCCACCGTCGCAGGATCCGACGACGGATCCGTGCTGCAGAAGGACCAGCTCTACGGTCTATACATCAGTTGGTGCCTGCTCCATGACGCCGCACCGCACCCGGTATCCGACTTTTGGGCCGCCCTGAAGGCCCACCGCATCACCCCGGGCCGCAGCAGGCTCAGGATGGCCGGGCCTGCGGCCACCGACTACATCCTGGCCACGTATCCTGCGCTGAATTGAGGCCAGCGGGGCCACCTGTGCCCCGCAGTGTGTCATTGCGGGGCAGGCTGCCCGGCGTGGCACACTGTGGGCGTGAGCAACCTAACGGAAGAGCCAGTGGAAACGATGCAGGACGCTGACGTACCCCAGTGGTGGGCGCGCCTCGGACTCCCGGGGCTGATCGACATCCATACGCATTTCCTGCCGGAGCGGATGCTGCGGCGCGTATGGGCCCACTTCGACGAGGCCGGCCCGCTGATTGGCCGCCCCTGGCCCATCACCTACCGCACGGATGAGGCCAGCAGGCTGGCCCGGCTGCGCCAGTTGGGTTTGCGGCATTTCACCGCACTGACCTACGCGCACCGCCCCGGGATGGCGGCGGAACTCACCGATTTCGCCCTTGATCTGGCTGCAGCAGAACCGGACTGCGTCCCGAGCGCGACGTTCTATCCCGAGGACGGTGTCCTGGACCAGGTGCGGTCGGCCCTGGACCGCGGCGCGCGGGTCTTCAAGATCCACGCGCAGGTGGGCGGATTCGACCTGCGAGAGCCAATACTCGACCCCGTCTGGGGGCTGCTGGCCGAGTCCGGCGTTCCGATCGTTGTGCATGTGGGCAGCGGCCCGGTGCCGCGGCCCGGCTTCACCGGTCCGGACAAACTTGAGGGAGTGATGCGCCGCCATCCCCAGCTGACCGCCGTCGTCGCCCATCTGGGGGCGCCCGAGTATGGCGAGTTCCTGGACCTGGCCGGGAAATACCCTCGCCTCCATCTGGACACCACCATGGTCTTCACGGGATTCTTCGAGGCGGCCGCGCCTTTTCCGCCGGAGTTGCTGCCGCGGCTGGCCGCGATGCCGGAGCGGATCGTGCTCGGCAGTGACTTCCCGAACATTCCGTACGCGTACGCCCACCAACTGGAGTCACTGGAACGCCTCCGCGACCGGGAGCCCCGCCTCGACGACGACTGGTTGCGCGCAGTCTGCTGGTCTAACGGCGAGCGCCTGCTCGGCGTCTGATCGTCGCCTAGTCCTTGTTCCTGGCCCGGCTGGGCTGCACCCGCATGGGCTCGCCCGGCATCTTCGGGTAGTCCGGCGGGAACGGCAACTCGCCCAGCCCGGCCGCCAGGTCACGCTCCCACCAGCCAAGCAGAACGTCGATGGTGCCGGGTTTGGTGTGCATGTCCGCCCACGGGTCTCCGGTCGCCCTGAGCCGCTCCGGCACCGTAATGATGGTGAAGTCCTTCGTGCTGACATGCTCCAGCTCGTCCCAGCCGATCGGGCAGGAAACTGTCGCACCGGGCAGGGCGCGCGGACTATAGGCCCCTGCGATGGTGCGGTCGCGGTTCGCCTGGTTGAAGTCGACGAAGATCCGCGCCCCCCGTTCCTCTTTCCACCACGCGGTGGTGACGGCATGTGGCATCCGCCGTTCAAGTTCGCGGGCAGCAGCGATCACCGCGTGCCGTACCTCGAGGAATTCATGGCCGGGTTCAATCGGGGCAAACACATGCAGGCCCCGATTGCCGGACGTCTTGATGAAGGCCTCCAGTCCGGCCTCGGACAGCACCGCGCGCAGTTCCTGCGCGGCGGGTATGGCTTCCTCAAATCCGGTGCCCGGTTGCGGGTCCAGGTCGATCCGCAGCTGGTCGGGGTTGTCCGGATTGTCCGACCTTGAGGCCCAGGGGTGGAACACCACCGTGTTCATCTGGACCGCCCAGACCGCTGCGGCAATCTCGTCGAAGACGAGCTGGGGATGCGAGCGTCCGCTGGGATAGACCACCATTACCGAGCCCACGAAGTCCGGAGCGCCCCTGGGCGGATTTTTCGAGAAGAAGTGCTCGCCTTCGATGTTGTCCGGGAACCGCTGGAGTGTGACAGGACGGTTTCCGTTCGCCGCAAGGAAACAGTCGCCGACGTCGATCATGTAGCGGGCCAGGTCCAGCTTGGTCAGGCCCAGCTCCGGCCACAGGACCCTGCCGGGGCTCGAAATCCTCAGTTCCCGGTTTCCGTTGGGCCCGCTGACAGTGACGTTTGCTTCTTCCTTGGCCATTGGGACAACGTACCCCGCGATACCGGGCAACTGAAGAGCCCGCCGCAACGCACTGAGGAATAGGGTGAATCATGGACACCTTTCCAGCGTGGGACGGCCCCCTCACGTCCCTTTACACCGACCACTACGAGCTCACGATGCTGCAGGCGGCGCTGCACTCCGGCGCTGCCGGGCGACGGACGGTCTTCGAGGCGTTCGCCCGCGCACTGCCGGAGGGCCGGCGGTACGGGATCGTTGCGGGAACCGGCCGGTTGCTCGAGGGCGTCGCCGGTTTCCGTTTCGGACCGGCGGAGCTGGAGTTCCTGGACCGAACCGGCGTCGTCAACCGCGACACCCTGGCCCGCCTCGCGGACTTCAGGTTCACCGGCAACATCTGGGGCTATCCCGAGGGCGAGGCGTACTTCCCCTACTCCCCCGTCCTCATCGTGGAATCCAGCTTTGCCGAGGCCTGCGTCCTGGAGACCTATGTGCTGTCCGTCCTGAACCATGACAGCGCCATCGCGTCGGCGGCCTCCCGGATGGTCAGCGCGGCCGGAGGCCGGCCGTGCCTCGAGATGGGTTCGCGCCGGGCCCACGAGGAAGCCGCCGCCGCGGCCGCCCGTGCCGCCGTCATCGCGGGCTTCGCAGCGACGTCGAACCTGGCCGCAGGCCGCCGCTTCGGGCTCAGGACGGTCGGCACCGCTGCGCATTCCTTCACGCTGCTGCACGACACCGAACGGGAAGCCTTCCGGGCGCAGCTGGACTCGCTGGGCCCCGGAACCACGCTGCTGGTGGACACCTACGACGTCGAGGCGGCTGTCCGTACCGCCGTGGAGCTCGCCGGGGACAAACTCGGGGCAGTACGGCTCGATTCAGGTGATCTGATCGCACAAGCCCATTGGGTCCGTGAGCTGCTCGACCGTCTGGGGAACATCCACACGAAGATCGTCGTCACTTCCGATCTCGACGAATACTCCGTTGCTGCCCTTCGGGCCGCGCCGGCGGACGCGTATGGCATCGGTACCGCGCTGGTCACCGGTTCGGGCGCCCCCACTGCCGGCATGGTCTACAAACTGGTCAGCCGGACCAACGACGCCGGGGAGTTCACCGCGGTGGCCAAGAGCTCCAAAAACAAGATCAACCTCGGCGGCCGGAAGCACGCACTGCGCAGGCTGGACGCCTCGGGCACAGCCACCCACGAAGTCCTGGGCGTTGGCCACCCGCCGGCGGGGGAACCGAACGCCAGGCCACTGCTGCAGCAATTCATGAGCGGCGGAGAGCTCCTGCCGGGATGGATCGGGGCCGAGGCCGTGACGCGGGGCCAGCGCCGGCACGCCGCGACCATGGCAGAACTGCCCGACGTCGTCAACCGGCTCCAGCGCGGCGAGCCCGCCCTTCCGACTATCTATGTGTGAGGCCGGCAATAGGCTATCCATGAGTGAGGTCGAGCATATGGCTGAGGTCGAGCCTATGAGTGAGGTCGAGCATATGGCTGAGGTCGAGCCTATGCGTGCGGCCGACGCCGGGCGTGCCGGAATCCTTCAGGGGGCACGACGGCCAGGCCCGCCATGCTGCTGCGGCGTTCCAGCTCGTCGGTGACAAGCCGTAACAGTTTCCCCGCAGACTCGGAAAGGTTTCTGCCGTTGTCCGGCGAGGCCACTTCGACGCACTGCAGCAGTGCCGACCGGAGCCGCACCAACTGCACGGATGGCACCAGCGGCCAGCGGCGGAAGGAATCGAACATCAGTCCCGCGCCGTGGGTGTGGGCGATTGACCGGTACCCGCCGGCCAATTCCGGCCTCATGCTGCCCGCCCCCGGCCGGCCTTGCCGACTCCGATCAGATGGCTCCCCTGCCATCCCGAGTCGCGGATCATGGCGACGGCCTTGGGATCTGCGGCCGTCAATTTCCGCAGGTCCACCACGACGTCGAGGCCGTACCCGGAATTGCCCGCCCGGTGGGCGACGGCGATCAGGCTTGGAACGTTGCGAACGGTGAGTTGGCCCTCCGGTGAAACGAGGGCAGATTCCGAACTGAGGTCGACGGCGACAGTGATGCCGAGTTTGCTGGTCATAGTAAAAAGGTCCCCTGTGAAGCATGCGCGGTCGACTGCCTGACCGCTTCTAGGATACCCAACCCGCTGTGTGCCGCGTCACAATGACGTAACAGCTTCCCGTCAATCAGCTCCTGTTCTTGGTACGTGCAGTCGCAGGCGCCGTCCACGGATCCTCCGGCCAGGGATGCCGGGGGTAGCGTCCCCGCATCTCGGCACGGACCTGCGCGTAGGGCCCGGACCAGAACGAGGCGAGGTCATCGGTTACCGCCAGCGGCCGCCGGGCCGGCGAGAGCAGATGGAACAACACCGGCACCCGGCCGCCCACCAGCCGCGGTGTCTGGTCCCAGCCGAAGCACTCCTGCAGCTTGACCGCCACGACCGGGCGGCCGCCGTCGTCCCCCACCGCGGGATAGTCGATTTTCACCCAGGAGCCGCTCGGCACGTGGACCCGTTCCGGGACCAATTCCCCAAGCCGGGCGGCGTCGGGCCACGGCAGCAGCCGCCGCAACGGATCGGCCAGGTCAATTCCGCCTGTGCCGGCGCCGCGGGCCAGCGCCTCAAGCTCCGGAGCCAGCCATTCGTCGAGCCGGGCCAGCAAGGCCGCCTCGGACATGTCCGGCCAGGGGGCCCCGAGTTCCCGGTGCACCAGGGCGAGGCGGCGGCGCAGGGCGTCCGCCGCCGGTGACCATCCGAGGGTTCCGAGCCCTTCCTTCGACACCGCGCGGGCCACCGCAGCACGGCCCTCAGCGGCGGAGGGACGCACGGGTGTGGAGGACAGCAGGATCGCTCCCAGCCGGCGTTCCTTCCGGGCGGTGACCCGGCCCTGGCTGAACCGGGCCTCCACGGTTTCGCCGAGCAGATGCCGGGCGGCGGCCTCGGCGGTTTCCGCACTCAGCGGGGCGGCGGAGCGGATGACGGCGCCGGTGCCGGCCGCGTCGCGCCCCTGGGCCCGGGAGACCTCCGCGACGGCGAGCCATTCGTGCCCGGACAGGGAACTGCCGGCCGGAAGACCCGCCCTCGTCCCGGAGCTGAGCAGGTAGCGCTCCGGTCCGTCACCGGAGACCCGGTGCGCGACCCGGTCCGGGAAAGCGAGGGCGACGACGAAGCCGAGCGCCTCCGCGGCGGAAACAGCAGCAGACTCCGGAAGGGCGGCGCCGCTGGGCCGCTCCCGGCGGGCAATGGACTCCATCCGGCGGACGTCCTCCGCCCAGCGCCGGGACGCCGGATCCTTCCCAGCGCGCAGGGCAGCCAGGAGACGCGGAAGATCAGCGCCGGGGGCACGCTGGTCCCCGGCGACCAACGCGACGGCCTCGGCGGCGGTTCGGCTGCCCAGGGCGGCGGCCCCGTCAAGCAGGGCGCGGGCCAGCCGGGGATCGGCGGGCACCCTGGCCAGCGTCTTGCCGAGATCCGTGGCCAGACCGTCCGGCGCCACCGCGCCCAGTTCGCGGAGTACCTCAACAGCTTCTTCCATCGCGGCTACCGGCGGCGCGTCAGGCAGCGCAAGTCCCCGCCCGCCGGGCGATCCCCAGCAGGCGAGGACCAGGGCTGCGCCGGTGAGGTCGGCGACGGCGATCTCCGGCGTCTGGTGGGCCGGGGCGGCGCCGTAGGCCCTCTGGTCGTAGCAGCGGACTACCCGCCCGGGACCCTGGCGGGCCGCCCGCCCGGCGCGCTGTTCGGCGGATGCACGCGAGCAGGACACGTTCACCAGGCCGGACATTCCCCGGCTCGCATCCCGCCGGGGCTCGCGGGAGAGTCCGGAGTCGATGACAAGCCGGACGCCGGGAACGGTCAGGGAGGACTCGGCGAGCGACGTCGATACGATGATCCGCGGGCTGCCGCCTGGCTCCCGCCCGGAGACGGCGCGGTCTTGTTCCACCGGCCCGATCTGGCCATGCAGCTCCAGCACTTCGGCGCTGGTCCGGCCGCGCAGCCGGCCTGCGACATACGACACTTCCCGGGCGCCCGGAACGAACACCAGCGTGTCTACGTCCTGGCCGGACGAGGCTGCGTCGGCATGCGACGAGGCGGCGGTGTCCGCCACGTGGTCCAGAAAGGCGCGGGTCACTCCCCGTTCATCGAGCCGGGGTACCGCGGCCGGCGCCCAGTCCACGTCAAGGGCATAGAGCGCGGACGGACAGTCGATGACGGGCGCGGACCCGCCGGCGCCGGCGTCCCCCGCGTTACCAGCTGCCCCGAGGAGGGCGGCGAACCGTGGCGCGTCGAGCGTGGCGGACATGGCGACGAGCGCGAGGTCACCCCGCAGCTGGCGGACTTCGCCAAGCAGGCCGAGCAAGAGGTCCGTGTCGAGGCCGCGCTCGTGGACTTCGTCGAGGATGACGGCGCTCGCGGTTTCCAGTCCCGGATCCGCGAGCAGGCGGTTCAGAAGGATGCCGGGCGTGACGAATTCGATCAGGGTGCCGGGACCGGTCTGGCGTTCGCCGCGGACCGTGTAGCCGACGCGGTCCCCCAGCCGGCTGCCGTCCAGGGCCGCCAGGCGGCGGGCTGCCGATCGCGCGGCAACGCGGCGTGGCTGTGTCACCATGATGCGCGGCGGCACTGCCCGGGTCTGCTGCCCGGCGGCAGCCGCAGCGGAGTTGCCTGGCGCCATGTTGGCCAGCGTGAGGTTGGCCAGCAGGGGCGGGACCAGGGTTGTCTTGCCCGTGCCCGGCGGCGCCTGCACCACGGCGGTGGCACCGGGGCCGCCGGACCGCAGCGCGTCGGCCAGCTGGCCGAGCGACTGCGCGAACGCCAGACCGGACCCGATGGCCACCAGATCGAAGGGCGCGGGAATAGCGGTCAGCGGAAAAGCCGGAGAAGTCACGCCTCCATTGTGCCCACACGGCCCGGCCGCCCGGTGACCGCGCCGCCGCCCCTTCCCCACCCAACCAACGCGGGGTCACTCCGCGCCCATAAATCCCCTTGGGATGGGCCCGGAGTGACCCCGCGTTGGTTGGGTCAGGGGATGGCTACGTGCGCAGCGGGATGGGGACCGTCGGTCAGCCGTTCTGCAGATCGGAGTGGTGGGCGGCGACGACATTTGGGTGTGCCCGGAGCCGGTAGCGCAGAGCGTTGTCGCCGTAGGTTTCAAGAATCGGGCTGTTCGTCGGATCAACCGACAGGCCCCGCGCCTTGGACTGAAACTCCGGACTCACAGCGAGCTGCGGCATCGTCGCGTCCAGCGCAGGATTGAAGAAGAACGGAAGGGAAACCCGGTCAGTGCCGCGCAGGGGAGAAATCACGCGGTGCAGCGTCGCCTTGAGGTAGCCATTGGTGGCCAGCTCAAGCATCTCGCCGATATTCACGACAAACGTTCCCGGTACCTGGGGGGCGTCGATCCACTGCCCCTGGTACTCGACCTGAAGTCCACCCTTTCCGGGCTCCACCAACAGCAGCGTCAGGACCCCGCCGTCGCGGTGGGAACCCACGCCCTGCTTGGGCTCCGGGTCGGACTCCCCCGGATACCGCACAACCTTGAGCAGGGGAAAGGCCCGTTCGGCGAAGGCTTCGTCGAAGGTGTCTTCCGGTGCTCCGAGGGACAATGCCAGCGCACGCAGCAGGGTCAACGAGATCGCACTCAGCCGCTCGTTCCACTCCAGGACGATGTCCCGCATCTCGGGGAGGGCGTCCGGCCACAAGTTGGGACCTTCGAGACGCCAGTAGTCAGCGACGCCCGGCCCCGGCACCACGGCAGCACGCTCGACGCCGATATCGATCTGCTCGCGCCAGTCGACCGCTCCGTCTGTGAGCTCGCCGCCGACCCGGGTGTAACCGCGGAACTGGGGGCTGTGGACGTTTTCGACGGCGAGTTTCTGCTCGTCGGGCAGTTCGAAGAAGCGGCGGGACACGTCGAGCATCGAGTCCGTCAGCTCCTGCGGGATCCCGTGGCCGGCCAGATAGAGGAAGCCGACCTCGTGCATGGCGTCGCGCAGATCGTTCCGAAACCGAGCGGCCTCCTCCGGGCCCGCGCTCAAACGGGAGAAATCCAGGACGGGCAATGATTCGAGTGGCAACTTAATAGTCCTTTTCGATGAACTTGGCAAGCTGGGAACTGTAGTCGCTCTAATGTTACGGAGCGGACATCCCGTAGTGGCATTTAGATGTCGATTTAAGACATCGAACTCCCTCAGCCCGGCAAGGTCACCGGGGCACCCGGGCGGCAGCCCTGACCGGACCGCCGACAGGACGAGGCACACGCGCGGCCAGCGGGGCGCGCCGCTGGATGACGACCTCGGCCACTGCCAGGTTGATGATCCAGGCCGCCGCCATCAGCTGTGCCCGGGTCAGTTCGTTGGGCGTTCCCACCAACAGCATCCAGGGAAGGATCACCAGCGCCTGGGTGCCCGCCGCGACCCCGATGGCATAGCCGCGCGTCATCCAGGCACTGTGGCCGACGAAATCGCGGCGCCGGATCGCTACGAGCCCCAGGATGATGCTGACCAGCATTGCCGAGCCAAAAAACAGCCGGATGGGGACATCAGTGCTGCCATCGGGAAGCGGGTAGAACGCCGACATCCACAGACCGGAGAGAGCGGAAAGCAGGCCTGCCGGAATGAGAATGCCTCCGGCGACGCGATGCCAGGCCCGCCGGCCCCGCAACGCGGGCACGAATTGAAATGCGCCGAGCAGGCTGTAGATGGTGACGCTGACAATGTGGATCACTACGGGAACCGGTGAGGCAAAAAACCGGGCATTCTGCGGCGTGATGGCTGCGCCGCCAGTCAACTCCGTCATCCGGGACGCGCCGGCGAGCACCGGGATCAGGCTGAGCAGGATCAGGGCGACGGGCACTGGCCACTGCGGCGCGGTCCGCCTGGTGGACTGCCTGGTACTGCCGGATGTCGTTGTCATGGCCTGGTCCTCAATGCAGGTGGTGTACGACGTACACCGTTCGCCATTCAAGTTAGGTGTACGGTGTACACTTGTCAAGAGCAAACCGTCAAGAAAAGGGATACGGATGACTCAGCAGCTCGAGAACGCACGCCGTACGCCCCTGAACCGGGACCGGCTCCTCACGGCAGCCGTGTCACTCGCCGACGACACGGGCTTGGAGTCGCTCAGCATGCGCAGGCTCGCCGAGGAACTGGGCGTGGTGCCAATGGCGCTGTACAAGCACGTCGCCAACAAGGAGGAACTGCTCGATGCAATGGTCGCCAGCCTCATCGGCGAGATCGATCCCCCCGTCCCCGGCACCGACTGGAAGAGCGCCGTACGGTTGCGGGTACTCTCCGCAAGAGGGGCGCTACTGCGGCACCCGTGGGCCCGGCGCGCGATTGAGTCCCGGACCAATAAGACCCCCGCCGTCCTGGACTACATGGAATCGTTCATCGGCATGTTTCTGACCGGGGGCTTTTCAGCCGATCTCACTCACCACGTGATGCACGCCCTCGGAGGCCGGATGTGGGGTTTCACCCAGGAGCTGTTCGATGACTCGGCAGGCCCGGCGGCGAACCCCGCCACTGATTCCCCGGCGGCGGTGTCGCCGGACGCCCAGGCCGCCCTGTTCGAGCAGATGGCGGCACGGTATCCGAACATCCTGGCAGTCGCCACGTCGAAACCCCACGATGAAGGATCCGTCGTCGGGCACGGCTGCGACGACCAGTTCGAGTTCGAGTTTGCCCTCGATCTGCTCCTGGACGGTTTCGAGCGGCTGCACATGCAGGGCTGGTCATCGGCGCAGAAGAAGACGGACAGCCGGTAGCCGTCACCCGATAGGCCGAGGCAGGATCGACCTTGCCTGTCCCCCGACTTCGGAGGAGGATGTGCGCACACTCCAGGAGGCCTTCATGAGCACGCTCGGCAAATTTGAGAAGTACCTGATTGAGGAATTTTTCGACGATTACCGCGCCGGGGCCCTGAGCCAGCACAGGTTCACCCGCCGGGTTGCGTTCATTACCGGCAGTATGGCCGCAGCGTCGGCCGCGATGCTCCTGGTCGGATGCACGCCGGAAGAAGTCCCGCGCAGCACCGACCCGATGCCGACACCCAACTCCTCGCCGCCGTCGGGCCCGGCCAACGTCAGCGGTCCTGCCGGGCCGGTGCCGGGGGCCAAGAGCCCGCTCTCCGTCCCCGAGGGCGCGCCGGGCCTCAAGACTGAGACGGTGCGCTTTCCCGCGGATGGAACCGAGATCGGCGCCTACCTGGCCCGGCCGGCGTCGGGTACGCCCGGACCGGCGGTCCTGGTCTGCCACGAAAACCGTGGGCTGACCCCGCATATCGAGGACGTGGCGCGCCGCTTCGCCAAGGCCGGCTACGCGGCCCTGGCGCTGGACCTGCTCAGCCGGGAAGGGGGCACGTCCGCAATGGACCGCGACGCCGTCCCCGGCGCCTTGACGGCGGCCGGCGCCGCGCGCCACGTCTCGGATTTCGCCGTCGCCTTCGATTACCTGCAGTCAAAGGACTTTGTCGACCAGGGCCGGATCGCCATGACCGGGTTCTGCTTCGGCGGCGGCATTACCTGGCAGGCCGCGACGGAGCTTCCGGAACTGAAGGCAACCGCCGCGTTCTACGGGCCCTCCCCCGACTTGGAAAAGGTCCCCACGATCAAGCCTGCTGTCTTCGGCGTCTATGCCGAACTTGATCAGCGGATCACGGGCGCATTGCCGGCGCTGCGGGAGGCCCTGGCCGCCACGGATGTCCGCCACCAGCTCACCGTCTATCCCGGCGTCGACCACGCCTTCCACAACGACACCGGACAGCGGTACGTTGAGGCGCAGGCCACAGCTGCCTGGAATGACACGCTCGCCTGGTTCGCCAAATACGTCTGAGCGCCGACTATTTTTTTCGATGGGGACCTCTGATCCCGGCGTTGCACAGCTTTTACCCAGGGTTTACATGCTGTGCCTTGTGGGCACCGCGGGCGTGCAACAAACTGGAATGACTAGATGAACAGTTCCCTCGCGGCCGTTCGACCCGGACAGCGCGGCAGGAACGCAGCGATGCGTCCGACCGCACTCCGCGGATTCGACGGCAGGGGGCAGGCTCCAAAGGCGGGGAGGAACACGAGGATGACTGGAAGTATTGAATTGTTCGTGGACGGGCAGTCGAATTTCCGATTCCGGCTGAAGGCACCGGACGGCACCATTATGGCGGTGTCCGCCGCGTTCATTTACAAGTCCGCAGCCGTCGCCGGCATCGAAGCGGTGCGGGAGTGTGCCGGCATGGGGCTGATTACCGATTTGTGCCCCGGCGGCGCGAGAGACCACGGCCGGCTGGAATCCACCCATTCCAGCGTCGCCGCGCAGGCCCGTCACGACTGGCATAAACGGGCCGACGGCTCCCACACCCGGGCCAAGACCATCCGCCGGGCGGCAATGGCGACCAAATGGATGGGCGCGGCCTAGCACCGGCGGGGCAAGGCCCGTCCTGACCCGCCCGCAGGGGGTTGGCTACGTGCTCACACCGCCGTGATACCACCGCAGCACGCGCAGCGCCCGCAGGGTGTTCCATCTGCTCGGCCCGCCGTCGCCATCCTCGAGTTCGAAGTGGGTCTGCCCGGGGTGGGTGTTTTCCAGAAGCCAGGTGCCGTCAGGCTGTTTCTTCGATTGGACCAGCTCGACGGCCTCTGCGACGCGCGGGTCGGGCGGGTCACCGGCGGAGCGGAAATAGTCCAGGGCACGGAGCACGTCGTAGTACCAGCGGGTCGGATAGCTGAACTCCAGCCAGGCCGCATCGATAACCTCGCCGGTGCTTTTGCGGCGGAACAGCCTGCGTTCGAGCAGATACTCCTTGCCGCGCCGGCGCGCCTCGACGGAGTCCGCTGAGCCGCCGGTTGCGTGCTCGTGCGCCAGGAGTCCTTCGAGCACGTTGATCGTGGTGGCGGCCGACGAAACCTTGGCGCCGTACTCAGCCCAGCAGTTCCAGCCGCCGTCGCCGAGTTGCTCACGGACAAGCCGGGCGACCACGGCGTCTACATCCTGGGCGAAGTAGGCGCCCAGACCCACCGTCATGCCGTTGATGCAGGGCTCGACTTCACCGCTGAAGTAGGGCTGGCCGCCCTCTTCCCAACGGCAGTTTTCCCGCACCAGGGCGACGGTCTGGCGCATTTGCTCGCTTGCCGGGTCGGCACCGAAGTCGCGCAGCTGCAGGAGGCTGTACGTCGTGGCGGTCCAGGGCTGGCTGCCGTCCTCGGGTGCCTCATGGCCGCCGGAGTCGTGCCCGCCGTCCGCAGCGTCAGTCGCTTCGGGAGGTTCGACGCCGGGCTGGCCGCCGCGCGCAGGGAAATAGGCTCCCCCGGCCCATTGGCCGTCCTCCCCGCGCAAGGCCAACAACCGGGCGCCCCACCCCTCGGTGGTTACCCGTGCGCGCTCGGCGGCCACGACGTGGGCCGGGGCGCCGGCCAGGTCGCGCAGCGCCTGCCAGCGGACGGAAGGGTCAGAATCGAGCAGCCAGTCCAGGACGGTCATGCGCCGATTGTAGTGCTGGCGGTGTCTTGTTCACATAGCTTTGTTCGACCGGCGGCGCCGGATTTCACCGCCGGTCGGAGGAAGGTTTAGCCTTCGCAGTCAACGCAGTACGCGTGACCATTCTTCTCGCGGGCGATCTGGGAGCGGTGCCGGACAAGGAAGCAGGAGTAACAGGTAAATTCGTCCTCCGCCTGCGGAATGACCTGGACGACCAGTTCCTCGGCAACGAATTCTCCGCCCGGGGTGATGGACCCGTCCAGTGAGTCCGCTTCATCGAGCTCGCTCACCACGCTGCGCGCGTCCGGGGCGTTGGCGGACTGCAACGCCTCCAAGGACCTGTCCTGCGATTCCTTAACGTCGGAACGTACTTCATCGTAATCGGTTGCCACTGAGGTGTTTCTCTCTTCTTCGGTTTGCGGGTTCGGCTAGGTGTTCAACATTCGGAACCTCTGGGGTATTCCCATCCCCAGAGGATACCCGCGCGGAGACGTGCGCACGAGCGGCCGCCAGGGATGCGCCCCGCAGCTCCCCTGACTCGGGCGAATCCAGCGGCCCGGCGCAACAGCCACGGCACCAGCCCTGCGATGATGGGCCCGTGACTATCGCCAAATCGATCGTGCTGTTCATCCTCGCCGCCGCAGCTGAAATCGGCGGTGCCTGGCTGGTCTGGCAGTCGGTCCGCGAAGGCAAGGACTGGTGGTGGGCCGGTGCGGGCGTCGTCGCCCTGGGTGCCTACGGCTTCGTGGCCACCTTACAACCGGATGCGCATTTCGGTCGCATCCTGGCAGCCTACGGCGGCGTCTTCGTCGCTGGATCGCTCGCCTGGGGCATGATTTTCGACGGATTCCGGCCCGACCGATGGGACATCGTCGGGTCAGTGATCTGCCTGACGGGCGTGTGCGTGATCATGTTTGCGCCGCGGAACGCCGGCTAGCTAGAACGAAGGGATCGTAAACCCCAGACCCAGCAGGCCGCGGCCCGCCTGCTCGAGGATCGGATCGATCGTCAGGGTTGGATGATTGAGCAGCACGTTGACGTCTCGTTGGATCCGCTGCAGCGGATGCGAAAGCCGGTGGGCGCTGCCCCCTGATCCTGCCATCACGATGCGGACAGCTTCCGCCGACGCCTCCCCGCTGAGGGCGAGCGAGAGCCGATGCCGGGCACGCTCCTCCTCCGTCAGCTCTGAAGGCTGACGCTGATACGCGGCGGAAACAACCC
Source organism: Pseudarthrobacter sp. RHLT1-30-1 (assembly GCF_059383415.1). NCBI lineage: Bacteria > Bacillati > Actinomycetota > Actinomycetes > Micrococcales > Micrococcaceae > Pseudarthrobacter > Pseudarthrobacter sp. RHLT1-30-1. Next base: position 40,799 of record NZ_JBWZCG010000008.1, on the reverse strand, counting down.
TGATCGCCTCGTCCCAGTGCAGTTGTGCGGTGACCATGAGCCCGTACGCCTGCGAGAAGCGGGCCTGCGCGAGCGGCGAATCCGCCTGGCGGTTCTCCACGGTGTTCTTGACCTTGCGCACCAGCGTCCCCGCGCGGAACAGTTCGACGGCGTGTTCGGCGGCGCCCAGCGCGGCGGCCGGTGCCAGCAGGTTCAACAGGGTGGCCATGGGGGTTTGGATGATGGGCTCCGGATGGATCCGGCTGCCAGGATTGTCGGCCGCCCCCAGCAGCGCCCAGTCCAGGGTCCGGTATGCCGGAACGAACAGCCGCTCTGTCCGGACGTCATTACTGCCCGTGCCCCGCAACCCGGCCGTGTGCCACACGTCCAGCAGCTCGACGTCGGAAATCGGCACGAGGCACTGCAGGCGCGTGTCCCCGTGCTGCGCTGCCAGGAGGACCCACCCGGAGTGCATCACGCCGGAGGCGAAGCTCCACCGGCCGGAAATAGCAAAGCCGCCCGGGACTTTCTCGGCGGTCCCTACCGGAGCCCCGGTCGCGGCGGCCAACGGAGCGGGACCATTCGCGAAAACTTCATCCTGAACCTCCTGCGGCCACCGTGCCAGCATCCAGACGTGCTCGATCAGGTGCCCGGCGGTCCAGGCGGTGGAGGCGCAGCCGCGGGCGAGCCGGCGGACAGACTCTGCATACGTTGCGAGACCCAGGCCAAACCCGCCGACAGCCTTTGGCGACAGCAGCTGAAAAACGCCGGCGTCCGTCAGGTCCTCCATCGTGGAGTCGGGGATGCGGCGAAGATTCTCCGTTTCCTCGGCCCGCTCCCTGAGCCGGGGAATGAGCCCGTCAATACGGCTGAGCAGCCCTTCGTGGGTGGGCAGGGCTCCGTCGGCCGCAATGTTGCCCGCGTTTGCGACCCCGCCGGTGTGCTTGCCCTCACCGGTGTGCTTGCCCTCACCGGCGTCCGGCCCGGGTTCGACGCCGACCGGCAGATCGAGCGTGTGGCCGGTGTGGTCGCGTTTCGCCGTCAGGTAGCGGTGGTTGGCCTCCGACAGGTGCACCCCGGTGGGAAGCTGCTCGGTGACATCGATACCGAGGGCCGTCAGCTGCGCGGCCTTGTCCGGGTTGTTGCTGAGCAGGCGTACCGAGGTGGCGCCGAGGGCGGCCAGCATCTGAGCGGCGGCAGCATATTCACGCTCATCCTCGCCGTGGCCGAGGGCAAGGTTGGCTTCGTAGGTGTCCAGACCGGCGTCCTGAAGCGCATAGGCATCGAGCTTCGAGTAGAGGCCGATGCCGCGGCCTTCCTGCCGGAGGTAAAGGAGGAACCCTCCGGTGTCTGTGATCTGCTCGACCGCCTCACGCAGCTGCGGGCCGCAGTCACAGCGCTGGCTGCCGAACACGTCACCGGTCAGGCATTCGCTGTGCAGCCTGACGAGAGGCGCCGGGCCCGTGGGCCCCTGCTGCAGCAGCACCTGCTCCCACTCGCCCAAGGCGAGCAGCAGGTGTTCTTTGCCGTCAGACAGCCCCCGGAACGTGAGCACCTGGGTGGTGGCGGTGAAGCCGTCCGGAAAGCGCAGCGGAACGGTGACCTGGCTTCGGACTGTTGCCGGCGCAATCGCCAGGAGCGGTGCTGCTGACTCGAACAGTACGGTCATCTGAGGTCCAAACGGGGCACGAGCATGTGGGTCCAATCAGAAATTTACTTGAAGATTGAAGTTAACCGTAGCGACCGTCAGTTCACGATGCAAGTGATTGCGACGCCAAATCACTTCATGCGTGAAGTGTTACGCTGGCCCGATGGAAGCCTCGGTGGAACCCCAGTGGTTGAGTAGCGAGGAGCGCCAGGCCTGGTTAACGCTTGTCGGCGTCATGGCCCGGCTTCCCTCAGCCCTCGATGCCCAGCTCCGGCGCGACGCCGGGGTCAGCCACTTTGAGTACATGGTGCTGGCTGGCCTCTCCGAAGCTTCCGGCCGCACGCGCCGGATGAGTGAGCTGGCCGGCTTCACGGAATCCGGTCTTCCCCGGCTGTCCCAGGTGGTCAGCCGGCTGGAAAGGCGCGGCTGGGTGCGCCGCTCCCCTGATCCGTCCGACGGCCGCACCACCCTCGTTACGCTCACGGAGGACGGGTGGGAGAAGGTCGTGCAGACGGCGCCTGGCCATGTCGCGGCCGTCCGGGCGCTTGTCTTCGATCCGCTGACCAGAACCCAGTCGCGCCAGTTGGGTGAGATCGGCCAGCGCATCCTGCGAGCCGTCGATCCCATTGCCGGCCGCCTGCGCGACACGGACTAACACCAGATCCCCGCATGAAGGCTCCGCAGGTCCGGGCGGAGCGAACCTCAATGATCCCCGGGACCTGCCCGTAGTTGCGCACAGGGTGTTAAATAGTACTAAAAGCAGCACGACGTAACGCTGCACCAGATCAAAGTGCATGAGATGGATGCTGCATGATGTGCGTTTGACTGCCTGTTGCTTGCCGGAACCGTGAGGTCCGGCGCGAGACGGGGCCGGCGACGTGCGAGAGCCCTCTGAGACCGGGGCATCTCTCCCCAGCCGTCGTCGACCCCCCCTTGGCCGTTGCGACAAACGGACACAGGGCGGGTCCGAACCAAATGGTTCGGACCCGCCCTGTGTCACCGCCACGAGTTGCGGCCGTCTCAGCGCCCGGCGCCGTCTGCCTTGACAGCCAGGACCGGACGGTCGGCCTGGATCAGGATGCGCTGGGCATGGCTGCCCATGATGAATTTGCCCACCTGGGTGCGGTGGCGCAGGCCGATGACAATCAGCGACGCATTGACCTCCCGCGCGAGCTCGAGAAACTCGTCGGCCAGGTCGTGCTGATACGAGGGCTGCATCACGGATGCCCTAACGCCGGCGGCCGCGGCGCGCTTCGCGGCCTCCTCAAGAAGTGCTGCGGTGGCCACGGCCTTGTCGACCAGCGCGCCTTCGCGGGCCGAATTGACGATGACGAGGTCTTCGTTCCGGAGGGTTGCCTCCGCGATACCGGCCGTGAGTGCGGCCTCCCCGGCGGGTGTGGGGACGAAACCGACGATGATGCTCATACCTTCTCCTTGATTTGTTCAGGTGCAGGCACTCCAGGGGCGGAGGGCTTGCGCTTGGCCAGCACGGTCCGGATGCCCGGGAGGACCGCGACGAGCACGAAGACGATGAGGAGCGTCGCCGAAATCGGGCGGCTGAAGAATCCAGTCGGGTCCCCGCCGAAGACCAGCAGCGAACGGCGGAGCGAGCTTTCCAGCAGGGAGCCGAGGACGAAGGCCAGCACAAGCGGTCCCGGTTCGAAGCCGAACTTCTTCATGAGGTAGCCGATGATGCCGAAGACAACGACGAGCGTGACATCGAACATGCTGTTGTTAATGGTGTAGGCGCCCAGCAGGGTGATGAGGGCGGTGACGGGGGCGAGAATGGCGGCCCGCACCCGAAGGATCTTTACGAACAGGCCCACCAGCGGCAGGCTCATGATCAGCAGCAGGATGTTGCCGATATACATGGAATTCACCACGCCCCAGAACAGGTCCGGGTGCTCCTCGACAAGCTGGGGGCCCGGCGTCACACCCTGGATCAGGAGGGCGCCGAACATCAGTGCCATGGTGGCGTTCGCCGGGATCCCCAGCGTGAGCAAAGGGATGAACGAGGAGGTCGCGGCGGCGTTGTTGGCCGTTTCGGGACCGGCAACCCCTTCCGGAGCGCCCTTTCCGAACCGCTCAGGCTGTTTGGCCCGCTTTTTCTCCATGGCATAGGACGCCATCGAGGCAATCGTTGCGCCGCCGCCGGGCAGGATGCCGAGGAAGAAGCCAAGGACCGAGCCGCGTCCGATCGCTCCCGAGGCCTGCTTGAGGTCTGCGCGGGAGGGCCAGACGTTGGTGACCTTCGAGGGTGCTTTGGCGGCGCGGTGGCGTTCCTCGAGGTTGTACAGGATCTCACCGAGACCGAACACGCCCATCGCGATCGGCACGAAGTCGATTCCGTCAGCGAGCTCCAGGCTTCCGAAGGTGAAGCGGCCTTCGCCGGTGAAGATGTCACGGCCCACGGTGGCGAGCAGCAGTCCCAGTGCCGCGGCGATGAGCGCTTTGGCCTTGGATCCGTTGCTGATGGTTGCCACCAGGAGGATCCCGAGCAGCGCGAGGGCCGAGTATTCGGCCGGGCCGAAGTCCAGGGCGAAGCTGGCCACGACCGGCGCCAGGAAGGTCAGTCCGATGATGGACGCGGTGCCGCCGATAAAGGAGCCGATCGAGGCCAGGCCGAGGGCCGTGCCGGCCTTGCCCTGTTTGGCCATTTGGTAGCCGTCAAAGACGGTGACCACTGACGATGCCTCGCCGGGCAGCTTCAGCAGCACGGAGGTGATGGTGCCGCCGTACTGTGCCCCGTAGAAAATGCCGGCCAGCATGATGATGGCGGTGACGGGTTCGACGTTGTACGTGAGCGGGAGCAGGATGGCGATGGTTGCCGCGGGCCCCAGTCCGGGCAGCACACCGATCAACATGCCGATGACGACGCCGATCAGGCAGTACAGGAGGTTGGTCGGCTCCAGGACAACGGTGAATCCGTTGATCACGGGATTCAGAAAATCCACGGGGTCTCCTAGAAGAGGTGGGGGATGGAGGTGTTGAGCGCCAGGACAAAAATGCCGTAGAACGCTGCCACGACGATGGCGCTGACCAGCAGGGTGGAGCGCCAGGTTTCGCCGCCAAGGAACCGCATCCAGATGATGCACAGCACGAGGGCAGGCAGTTCGAAGCCGGTGGCCGGCATCAGCGCCACCATGGCGGCGAGGGTGACGAGCCCGGTCAGGGGGGCCATGGACATGCGGGTGAATTTCTCGGCGTCCCGGTTGTGCCGCCCGATGATGAGCTGGAAGAGTCCCAGGACCACCATCACGCAGCTGATCATGAACGGCCACAGTCCGGGCTGCGGTGCTGCCGGGGTACCCAGGCCCATCGCCAGCGACAGGAGGAGCGCGCCGATGCCGACGCCGAGGACCACCAGCGAGGCGGCCGTGTTGGCCAGCGCGCCGGCTGCAGGCGGCTTCTCATCCTCCCACTGGGCGGCGAGTTGCCCGGGCGTAAACTCCTCCTCCGTTAGGTCCTTGGGCAGGTCGGGGGCGTCCCCGCCGGAGCGGGCAGCTGCATGGCCGCCCTCTCCGGCGGACACAGGGGGTGTTGCTGTCACAGGAATCACTTGGTCCCGTTGAGGCTGATGCTGTACTTCTCCACCAGGGACTTGTACTTCGCGGCGTAGTCCTTCCACTGCGTGACGACTTCCTCGCCCGAAATCTCCTTCGGGGTCAGGAGGTTCTGCTCGTTGAAGGACTTGTAGGCATCGGACTTGAACGTCTCCTGCAAGGCCGCGAGCAGCTTGTCCTTCACGTTCTGCGGAGTGCCCTTGGGGGCAGCGACCGCCCGGTACTGGGCCACGGGAACGTCATAGCCCGATTCCTTGGCAGTGGGCGTATCCGGCAGGAAGGAGTTCCGCCCTTCGGAGAAGACCAGGAGCGGGGTTACTTTGCCGGCCTTGATCTGCGGCATCGCTTCACCGAGCTGGACGGTGGCCAGTTCCACCTGGTTGCCCAGTACCGCGGTCAACGCCGGTTTGCCGCTGTCGAAGGGCACGTCCGTGCCCGCCACGTTGGCCTGCTTGAAGAGCACCGCCTGGGCCAGCTGGCTGCCGGTACCGACGCCGGTGGTGCCGAAGGTGATGTTCCGCCCCGCCCCGGTCACATCCTTGATGGACCTGAACCCGGATTTCTCGCTGGCAACCAGCACGTAGTCGTCCTGGGACAATCCGGCGATCACATCGAAGTCGTCGATATTCACTGCCTCGTCCGCGGTGACGGCCAGCGGGGTGATGGTGATCAGGGACGCGTTGAGCAGCACCAGGTTCTGTCCGTCGGCGGGCTTGCCCGCCACTTCCTTGCTGGCCAGGGCGCCGTTGGCGCCTGGCTTGTTGACCACCGGCATCGGGGCGCCGAGGGTCTTGGCGGCGCCCTCGGAGATCGCACGGGCAATGAGGTCGGTGCTGCCGCCGGGAGCCTGGCCAACGGTGAAGTTAACGGGCCCATTCGGATATTTTGCGGAATCGGCAGTGCCGCCTGCGACGTTGCCACACGCGGTCAGCGCCAGGAGCGTGACGGCGGAAGCCGCGCCGAGCACGGTGCGGCGCGAAGGGAAGTGCATCATTGGAACTCCTCGTTGGTGGTCGGGGTCATGGCCCCGGAAGCATGTGAACCGCATCACTCCGGTTCGCTGAATCGAGTGTAGGGAGACGCTATGATGCCTGTCTAAGCCCAAATATGCATCAAGTGATACCCGGAAGGCATTATGTTTACTTTTGACCAGCTGGCCGGATTCATCGCGGTGGCGGAGGAACTTCACTTCGGCCGCGCGGCCGAACGCCTCAACATGACCCAGCCTCCGCTGAGCCGCCAGATCCAGAAGCTGGAGCGCAGCGTCGGTGCCGAGCTCCTCGAACGGGACAACCGCAAGGTTCAGCTGACCCGCGCCGGGGTGGCCTTCCTCGACGAGGCCAGGCGCCTGCTGGCGCTCGCCGAGCGCGCCCCCCTGACCGCGCGGCGTATCGCCTCGGGCCGCTCGGGCCTGCTGCGCATCGGTTTCACCGCGGCCAGCGGACTCAGCATCCTGGGCCCCCTGCTGGAGGAGATCGCCACCCGGCTGCCCGACGTCGACATCGACCTTCAGGAACTGGTGTCCGGTGAACAGATCCAGGCGCTGCAGACCGGGGAACTGGACCTTGGTCTGGCCCGGCCACCCTTTAACAACGACGTGTTTGATTCCCACCTGCTCTACCGCGAGTCGCTGGTCCTCGCCGTCCCGACCGGCCACCCGCTGGCGCTCCTGGGCCGGGACATCGACAACGAGGACCTCAAGGATGAGCCGATCATCATGCACTCGCCGCTGCAGGCGCGGTACTTCTACGACCTCGTCATTCGCACCTTCCCCATCCAGCACGGCAATGTGGTCCATACGGTCAGCCAGATCCTGACAATGGTTTCGCTGGTGGCGGCCAACCGCGGCGTGGCTTTCGTTCCGCACTCCGCAACGGCACTGGGAATCGACGGTGTGGATTTCCTGCCCCTGACGGGCAGCAAAGGCGAACCCGTGGAACTTCACGCCATCTGGAACCGGAAAGTGGAAAACCCCGCACTGGGCCGCCTGCTGACCGAACTCGAGTATCAAATGGAGTGACTACTTCCACGATGCACTCAGGGTATCAATACATACAAAAATGAACTTAGACAGGCATGAGAGCCGAGCCTAGTCTGAAGGGGAACCAGACCACTTGCGCCAATCACGGCGCCCACCCGGAGGACCATATCGTGGCAAAATACACACCCCAGGAACTGGCCAACGCCCTCAAGGAGGGCCTGCTCTCCTTCCCCGTCACGTCGTTCGATGCGCAGCTGCAGTTTGACGAGGAAAACTACCGCAAGCACCTTGCCTGGCAGGCGAGCTTCCCGGTCGCGGGTCTGTTCGCCGCCGGCGGCACCGGCGAAGGCTTCTCCCTGACACCGGCTGAATCGGAACGGGTGGTCCGGGCCGCCGTTGACGAGGTGGGAGCGCGCGTACCTGTCCTGGCCTCCGCCGGCGGATCCACCGCCCAGGCCATCGAAAACGCCCAGGCCGCCGAAGCCGCCGGGGCCGAGGGCATCCTCCTGCTCCCGCCGTACCTGACCGAGGCGGACCAGGACGGCCTGATCGACCACGTCGGCGCCATCTGCCGGTCCACCTCGCTCGGCGTCATCATCTACAACCGCGCCAACGCCATCTACAAAGACACCACCGTCGCCACCCTTGCGGACCGGCACGAAAACCTGATCGGCTTCAAAGACGGGGTCGGCGACCTCGAACACGACGCCCGTGTCTACGCCAAGCTCGGCGACCGGCTCTTCTACCTTGGCGGGCTTCCCACGGCCGAAACGTTCGCGCTGCCGCTGCTCCAGCTGGGCATGAGCACCTATTCCAGCGCGATGTACAACTTCGTCCCGCAGTTCGCCCTGGATTTCTACCAGGATGTCCGCAACGTAGACCGCATGGCCGTCAACAAGAAGCTCAACGACTTCGTGATCCCGTACCTGGACATCCGCGACCGGGTCAAGGGCTACTCCGTCTCCATCGTGAAGGGCGGCCTCGACGCCATCGGCCGTTCCGCCGGCGGAGTCCGCCCGCCGCTGCAGAACCTCGCGCCGCAGGACCTGGCCGATCTCAAAGCACTCATCGCAACCGTTTCCTAGGAGAAACCCCTTGACCCTCACCGGACACTCCCTGATCGCCGGCCGGCCGCTCGCCGGCAACGGCAACACCACCTTCGGCGTCAATCCCGCCACCAACGAAAAGCTCGAACCGGCCTACACCCTGTTGACAGAGCAGCAGCTGACGCAGGCGACCGCGGCAGCCGCGGAGGCCTTCGCCTCGTTCAGCACCCTGGACCCGGAAACCCACGCCGGCTTCCTGGAGGCCATCGCCAACAACATCGAAGCCATCGGCGAGGAGCTCATCACCCGGGCCAGCCAGGAAACCGGCCTGCCCGCCGCCCGCCTGCAGGGCGAGCGTGCCCGCACCACCGGCCAGCTCCGCCTCTTCGCCGGTGTCGTCCGCCAGGGAGATTTCCGCGGCGTCCGGATCGACCCCGCGCTGCCGGACCGCGCGCCGCAGCCGCGCGCCGATATCCGGCAGCGCCAGATCCCGCTTGGACCGGTCGCGGTCTTCGGCGCCAGCAACTTCCCGCTGGCCTTCTCGACGGCGGGCGGAGACACCGCCTCCGCCCTCGCGGCCGGCTGCCCCGTGGTCTTCAAGGCCCATAACGCCCACCCCGGCACCGGCGAACTCGTCGGGCAGGCCATCGCCAGGGCGGTCGCGGACTTCGAGCTGCACCCCGGCGTCTTCTCGCTGGTCTACGGTCCGGGCAGCAGCATCGGCCAGGCCCTCGTGGCAGATCCCGCGATCAAGGCCGTCGGTTTCACCGGCTCGCAGACCGCCGGCATCGCCCTGATGCGCACCGCCGCCGCGCGGCCCGAGCCGATTCCCGTCTATGCGGAGATGTCCTCGCTCAACCCGGTGTTCGTCTTTCCCGGAGCCCTCACCGGCGACGTCGACGCGCTGGCTGCGCAGTACGTTGCGGCCGTCACGGGCAGCTCCGGGCAGCTGTGCACGTCCCCCGGGCTTTTGTTCGCGCCGGCCGGTGAGGCGGGCGACAAATTCGCTGCCGCCGTCGCCCGGGCCGTCTCCGGCTGCGCCGGGCAGACCATGCTCACCGCCGGGATCGCCGGATCCTGGCATGCCGGAGCGGAGGCGCTGGGATCCGCGGCAAACGTCAGCGTCCTCGGGGAAGGCGTCGAAGGGACGTCGAAGAACGCCCCCGCTCCCGCCATCTTCGGCGCCAGCGTCGCCGAGTTCGTCGCCAACCACGTGCTGCACGCGGAAATCTTCGGCGCCGCCAGTCTGGTAATCCGCTTTTCCACCACCCAGGAACTCGTCGACGCCGCCAGCCGGCTTGAAGGCCAGCTCACCGCGTCACTGCAGCTCACCGAGGCGGACTACCCCGCGGCGGCTCCCCTGGTCACGGCGCTGGAGCGGAAGGTTGGCCGGATCATTGTCAACGGCTGGCCCACCGGCGTTGAAGTCGGGCACGCCATGGTCCACGGCGGCCCCTTCCCCGCCACCTCGGACACCCGGACCACCTCCGTCGGCAGCCTGGCTATCAACCGGTTCCTGCGGCCCGTTGCGTACCAGAACCTGCCGCCGGAACTTCTCCCCGTGCCGCTCCGGGAGGACAATCCGTGGCGGCTGAACCGCCGGATCAACGGCGTCGTCGTCAACTCCGCAGCGGAAGAAGCAGCAGAGCCGGCCGCAGCACTGAAGACGGAGGTCAACGCGTGACAACCCAACCCACCATCGTCCGGGTCGAAGTCGTCCCCGTCGCGGGCCACGACAGCATGCTGATGAACCTCAGCGGCGCGCACGGCCCGTTCTTCACCCGCAACATCGTCATCATCACCGATTCTGACGGCCGGACCGGCCTCGGTGAAGTGCCGGGCGGGGAGAAGATCCGCACCACCATCGAGGAGGCGGGCAAGCTGCTCACAGGCCTTCCGGTGGCACGTTACCGCTCCCTGCTCCGTGGCGTTTCGACGGCGTTCGCGGACCGGGACACGGGCGGCCGGGGTCTCCAGACCTTCGACCTGCGCACCACCGTCCACGCCGTCACCGCCGTCGAATCCGCGCTGCTGGACCTCCACGGACAATTCCTCGGCGTCCCGGTCGCCGAACTCCTGGGCGACGGACAACAGCGCAGCTCGGTGCCCATGCTCGGCTACCTCTTCTTCATCGGCGACCAGGGCAGGACGGATCTGCCGTACCTCGTGGAGGCAGCGCCCACGGACGGGTGGGAAAGGCTCCGCCGGCACGAAGCCATGACCCCCGACGCCGTCGTGGCCCTGGCCGAAGCCGCACAGGAGCGTTACGGCTTCACCGACTTCAAGCTGAAGGGAGGCGTACTCTCCGGCGACGCCGAGGTCGACGTCGTCACCGCCCTGGCCACGCGCTTCCCGGAAGCACGGATCACCCTTGACCCCAACGGCGGCTGGCTGCTTGCGGAAGCCATCCGGCTTGGCAAGCGGATGCAGGGCGTGGTGGCCTACGCCGAGGACCCCTGCGGCGCCGAGGGCCGGTTCTCCGGCCGGGAGGTGATGGCGGAGTTCCGCCGCGCCACCGGGCTGCGGACCGCCACGAACATGATCGCCACGGACTGGCGGGAAATGGCGCACGCCATCCGCAGCAACGCCGTCGACATCCCGCTGGCGGATCCGCACTTCTGGACGATGCACGGCTCCGTCCGGGTGGCACAGCTGTGCAACGAGTTCGGCCTGACCTGGGGCTCGCACTCGAACAACCACTTCGATATCTCCCTGGCCATGTTCACCCACACCGGAGCGGCCGCTCCGGGGGAAATCACCGCCCTGGACACGCACTGGATCTGGCAGGACGGCCAGGGCCTGACCAGGGAACCGCTGCAGATCCGGGACGGCGCCATTGAGGTCCCGGACGCCCCGGGCCTGGGGATCGAGCTGGACCGGGATGCCCTGGACAAGGCCCACCAGCTGTACCAGGAGCACGGGCTGGACGCCCGCGACGACAGCATCGGCATGCAGTACTACATTGAAGGCTGGGCGTTCGACCCCAAGCGGCCCTGCCTGGTCCGCTAGGCGGCCCGGCCAGGCGCCCCGGCCAACAGCGGCACCCCGAATCCCGCACGGCCCGAGCCCAGCGCAAACGGGAGACGGCCGTGCGGAAACCAACCCCGGCATCAACCCCGGCCGGATACCGGCCGGAAGCTACTTTCGAAGGACCAATTTTGGGCGGCGTCGTCTCCGGAATTCTGATCGTCTCCGCTGTCATCGCTGTCGGCTATTGCGCCGCGCGGCTGCGGATCCTGGGGCCCGAGGTCCAGGGGGCCCTCACCCGCACGGCGTTCTACGTCACCAACCCGGCCCTGCTGTTCACGGTCGTGGCCGGCAGCGACATCCGCGCCGCGCTCGGCACCGACGCTCCGCTGGCGCTGCTCTCCGCGGCGGCTGTGGGGCTCCTCTACTGCCTGCTCAGCTTTCTGTTCTTCCGGCGGCCGGTGGCCGAAACCGCCGTCGGGGCCATGGCCAGCAGCTACGCCAACGCCAACAACATCGGCATTCCGGTGTCCCTCTACGCCGTGGGCACGGCACAGCATGTTGCCCCGGTGCTGTTGGTCCAGATCCTGGTCATGGCCCCGTTCTACCTGACCGTCCTGGGACTGGCCGGAGGTGCCAGGATCTCCTGGAAAAAGCAGCTGCTCCAGCCGTTCGCGAACCCCATGATCATCGCGTCCGGGCTGGGCGCCGCCGTCGCCCTGACCGGCTGGCACGCTCCCGAGCTGCTGCAGAAACCCATCGACATGCTCGCCGGCGGGGCCGTGCCCATGGTCCTGATCGCTTTTGGGCTCTCCCTGGCCGGCAAGGCGCCGCTGCAGAAGGGGGACGGCCGCACCGAGACCCTCGTCGCCACCGCCCTGAAACTGGCAGCGATGCCCCTCGTCGTCTGGGCGCTGGGCCGCTTCGTCTTTGGCCTGGAGGGCCAGCATCTGCTCGCCAGCGTTATCATGGCGGCACTGCCCACCGCCCAGAACGTGTTCCTCTTCGCGTCCCCCTACGGCCGGGGCGTGACGATGGCCCGCGACGTGATTCTTTGCACCACCATCCTTAGCTCCGGCGCGCTCCTCGCCGTCGCGTGGCTGCTGGGCTAAATTCCCCGCCGAAACACTTGTTATACAAGTTTGAAGCTTGTAGCCTAAGTAGGTGCGGGGCGGTGCAGCCCGGCAATTACTTCCAGGGAGAATCCATGACCAGCGTCGATCTGATCCGCCACGTAAAGCTTTCCACGGCCAGGCTGCCGCTCGCCGTCCCCATCAGCGACGCCAAAGTGTTCACCGGACGCCAGAAGCCAATGACCGAAGTCGTTTTCCTCTTCGCCGAAATCACCACCGAGCAGGGCCACCGCGGAATCGGCTTCAGCTACTCCAAGCGCGCCGGCGGCCCGGCCCAGTACGCCCACGCCCGGGAAGTTGCCGAAGGCATCATCGGGGAGGACCCGAACGACATCGGCAAGCTGTACACCAAGCTGCTGTGGGCCGGCGCCTCCGTCGGGCGCTCAGGTGTTGCCACCCAGGCGCTGGCGGCCATCGACATCGCACTCTACGACCTCAAAGCCAAGCGGGCCGGACTGCCGCTCGCCAAGTTCCTGGGTTCGTACCGGGACTCGGTACAGACCTACAACACCTCCGGCGGCTTCCTGAACGCCTCGCTCGACGAGGTCAAGGCCCGCGCCACCGTCCTCCTGGAAGAGGGAATCGGCGGCATCAAGATCAAGGTCGGACTGCCCGACACAGCCGAGGACCTCCGCCGTGTCGCCGGAATCCGCGAACACATCGGCTGGGACGTCCCACTGATGGTTGACGCCAACCAGCAGTGGGACAGGGCCACCGCCCTGCGGATGGGCCGCCAACTGGAGGAATTCAACCTCATCTGGATCGAGGAGCCCCTCGACGCCTACGACTTCGAAGGTCACGCGCATCTGGCGCGGATCCTGGACACCCCCATCGCCACCGGCGAAATGCTGGCCTCAGTCGCCGAACACAAGGGCCTCATCAACGCCGAGGGCTGCGACATCATCCAGCCCGATGCCCCGCGCGTCGGCGGCATCACCCAGTTCCTCCGCCTCGCCGCCCTCGCGGACGAGCGCGGACTGGGCCTTGCCCCGCACTTTGCCATGGAAATCCATCTCCACCTCGCGGCTGCCTACCCGCGCGAGCCGTGGGTGGAGCACTTCGACTGGCTGGATCCGCTCTTCAACGAACGCCTCGAAACCAAGGACGGCCGCATGCTCGTTCCGGACCGCCCCGGCCTGGGTATCACCCTCAGCGACCAGGCGAGGGCCTGGACGACCGAGTCGGTGGAATTCGGCAAGTAACCTTGAACCCATGAGCCGGAACCTGACCGCAGACCTAGCCGCCGACCTTCGCATGCGCATCGTCGACGGCGTGATCCAGCCCGGCGGCAAGCTCCCCAGCGAGAACACCCTGATCAGCGAGTTCGGCGTGAGCCGGACCGTGGTGCGGTCCGCGCTCACCCGCCTGCAGGCCGAAGGGCTGGTCGAAACCGAACGGGGGCGGGGCAGTTTCGCGCTGACCCCTCCCCAGGCGGACGCACTGCCGGTCCCCGGCAACCGGCCGGTGGCCAGCCTGGCGGACCAGGTGAAGCTGCTTGAGTTCCGCATCGGCGTCGAATCCGAAGCTGCCGCCCTGGCCGCCCGGAACCGCTCGGAACGGCAACTGCAGGCGGTCCGGAAGGCCCTGGAGGAATTCACCGCCAGCGCGGCCCACCCGGCGCACGCCATGAAATCGGACTACGAGTTCCACCGGGCCATTGCGGCAGCGACGGGCAACCCGTTCTATTCCGACTGCCTGGCCCGGCTGGGTCAGACCATGATCGCCATGCCCCGGACCCGGCTGATGACGGGCGGGGAACTATACGTCCGGGAGCATTTCGAGCAAGTGGTGCTGGAGCACGGGTCCATCTATGCCGCCATCGCGGAAGGCGACGGGCCGTCGTCGTCGGCCGCCATGAGGACCCATCTGGCGAACTCCCGACGCCGGCTCCGCACGCCCGCGTCCGGCCGCCGGGACGAACGCTAAGGACCTCTCCGCATGCAGTCTGTCGACACCGCAGTCACGGACGTGGCAACCGCCACGAAGAAGTTCTTTAAGCGCGTGCTGCCCATTCTGCTGGTCATGCTCGTCTGCAACCAGCTCAACCGGTCCAACATCGGCTACGCCCAGGCACAGCTGGAAGCCGACGTCGGCATCGGTGCCGCGGCCTACGGCCTGGGCGCCGGACTGTTCTTCATCGCTTATGCCATCTTCGAGCTGCCCAGCAACGTCATGATGGAAAAGTACGGTGCGAAGATCTGGCTGTCCCGGATCATGGTCAGCTGGGGCATCGTAGCGTTCCTGATGGCATTCGTGCAGGACGAGGCGATGTTCTATGCACTCCGGTTCCGCCTCGGCGCCGCCGAGGCGGGCTTCTTCCCCGCAGTCATCTTCTATTTCGCCCGCTGGGTCCCGGCCGGCCAGCGCGGCAAGGCCACGGCAATCTTCATCGCCGGGTCCTCCGTCGCCGCAGCCATCTCGGGGCCGATCGCCGGGCTGCTGCTCAGTCTCCACAACGTCCTGGGCCTGCGTGGCTGGCAGTGGCTGTTCGGGTTCGAGGGTCTGCTCTCCGTGGTGGTCGGGGCCGTTGTGTTCTTCCTGCTCGACGCAAAAGTCCAGGACGCCAAGTGGCTCAGTGACGGTGAAAAGTCCGCCCTGGCCGCTGCCATCGCGGAGGAGGACGCCCGGCACGCCAGCGTGGGGGAAGGACGGCTGAACCGCTGGAAGATGCTCCTGAATCCGCAAATCCTGCTGCTGTGCGGCATCTACTTCGCCATCCAGCTCTCTGTCTACGCCAACACCTTCTGGCTCCCCAGCATCATCAGGCGGATCCCGGGAACCACGGACCTCAGTGTGGGATTCCTGTCCGCTATTCCATGGGTCTGCGCCATAGTTGCCATGTATTTTGCGGCCAGGTGGCAGGACAAGGCGAAATCCAGGCGGCCCCTGCTGGCGGCGGCCCTGCTGGTCGCCGCGGCCGGAACGCTCGCTGCCGCCGTCGCTTCCCCGGCCCTCGCGCTGGTCTTCCTGTCCGTCGCAGCGATGGGCTTCAAGAGTGCGACTCCCCTGTTTTGGACCATCCCCCAGTCGGGCCTGCATCCGCTGGTCCTCGCACCGGCCATCGCCATCATCAACTCGCTGGGAAACCTGGGCGGCTTTGTGGCCCCCTTCGGTTTCGGCATCATCAAGGAACAGACGGGAACCGTGGTGCCCGGGCTCTTCGCCCTCGCCGCGGCGTCCACCCTTGCCGCCGGACTCGTCTGTTTCGTGAAGGAACGACGGACCGAAAGGGGCCCGAGGGCCCGGCGCGAGGCCGGGCGAATTCCTCAGCAAGCCGTCACCGTCCCGTAGCAGCCCGCACGGCCTCCCGCAGGGACGTTGTGGGCCGGCCGATGAGCCGGCTCAGGTCACCGCTGGTCACTAGCAGCTCGCCGCGGGCGATGCCACGCTCGCTGTCCGCGAGGATAGCCGCATACGCCTCCGGCAGCCCTACCTCAACCAGCACCTCCGTGTACTGCTCCACCGGCAGGTCCTGGTATGTCACCGGTTGCCCGGCGGCGGAGCTGACTTCCTCAGCCAGCTCGCGCAGGGTGAACGGCACGTCGCCGCCGAGCTCGTACACCGTTCCGGCCTGGCCCTCGAGGAGAAGAACTGACGCGGCGGCGCGGGCGTAGTCGGCGCGGGTGGCGGCACTGACGCGTCCCTCACCGGCGCTGCCGAGCACGGCTCCGTGCTGGACGTAGCTGCCCAGCTGATCGGTGTAGTTCTCCAGGTACCAGCCGTTGCGGAGCAGTGTGTACGGCAGGCCGGACTCTTCCAGGGCCAACTCGGTGGCCTCATGCTCGGCCGCCAGCTGCAGGCCGGTGCTGCCGGCATTGGCGATGCTGGTGTAGGCGATCAGCCCAACGCCGGCATCTTTGGCAGCCGCGATGGCGTTCCGGTGCTGCTCCAGCCGCCGGCCGACCTCGCTGCCGGAGATCAGCAGCACCTTTTCGGCGCCCGCAAATGCCTGGCGGAGCGACTCGGGGTCGCTGTAGTCGACCTTCCGGACCTGGACGCCCCGGTCGGCGAGGTCCGCGACTTTGGCAATATCCCGGCCTGCGGCAACGATGTGCCCCGCAGGAACGTTCTGATCGAGGAGGGCTTCAACAACAAGGCGTCCGAGCTGTCCGGTGGCGCCGGTGATAACAATGGTCATGATGGTCCTTTTCACCAGGGGGAATGGCTGACATCCATAGCAACGGCACCGGATCGCCAAAGCTTCCCGGAAGAGAGTACGCACCTTAAAGTAAGGTACTGGTATGGAAGTAAGTATTGAGTTGGGCCTATCCGCCATCGAGGGCGCGGACGGGATCTTTCCCGCCGGTTGTCCCAGCCGGACGGTCCTCGATCACGTCTCCAGCAAATGGGGCGTGCTGATCCTGGTCGCGCTGTGGAACGGCCCTCAGCGCTGGAGCGAATTGCGCCGCCGCGCCGAGGGCATCAGCGAGAAAATGCTCGCCCAAACGCTCAAGACGCTGGAGGGGGACGGCTTCGTCCGCCGCGACGCCCAGCCGGTCATCCCGCCCAGGGTCGACTACAGCCTCACTGATCGGGGCCGCGGGCTTGTTGCCGTACTGCTCCCGCTGGTCACCTGGATCGCCGATCACGCGGGCGAAATCGTCAACGGCCACGGCTCCGCGGGCGCCGTGAACGGAAAACCTGCGCTGTGACCGACCTCGATCTCGACGTGCAATGGTACGCGGGGACGCGGTCCCGCGGAAGCAGTGCGGCGCCGCCGATCCAGGTGCACATGGCCGCGCCCCACACGGTGCTGCTCCGGCAGAGCTTTGCGAGCAATTTCGAGGCACCTTTCCTCTACCTGCTCTTCGGCGAGGACCGCGCCTTCCTCCTAGATACCGGCGCGACGGCGGACGCCACCGAATTTCCGCTCCGGGCCACAGTCGACACGCTCATTGAGGATTGGCTGCGCGGCCACCCCAAGGACAGTTACGAACTCGTCGTCGCCCACTCGCACGCCCACGGGGACCACGTCGCCGCGGACGGGCAGTTCACCGGCCGGCCCCGCACCCGGGTCGTGGGACACACCGCCGGCGAGGTAGCGGCGTTCTTCGGAATCGACAACTGGCCCCAGGGCACGGCCCGAATGGACCTTGGCGGCCGGGTGCTTGACGTGATCGCGACGCCGGGGCACCATCCTTCCGCCGTCGCCATCTACGACGAGGCCACAGGCATGCTGCTCACCGGCGACACGGTGTACCCTGGCCGGCTCTATGTGCAGGACTTTCCGGCGTTCCAGGATTCGTTGCGCAGGCTCTGCGATTTCAGCGCCTCGCACCCGGTCCGTGTGGTGCTCGGCGCCCACATCGAAATGCCGGCCCGGCCGTTCAGGGACTTTCCGCTCGGCTCGACCTGGCACCCCGGTGAAGCGCCGCTCCCGCTGACGGCCGGGGACCTGGAGTCGGTTCGGGATGCGGCCGCCCAGGTCGCCGGCCGCCCCGGGGCGCACCGGTTCGCCAACTTCATCATCTGGAACGGGCCCTGCCGGCGGGAGTCCGCGGTCCAGGCCGTCAGGCTCCTCCTGTTCAGGGCCTTTGGCCGGTAGCGCTCCCCGGGGCCAGGGACGAACGGTGGAAGTCCGTGTGCCACACATCGATGGTTCGCCCGTTGGCGTCGGTGACGACGTATTCGGGCCAGCGGTCGAAGGCCGAGCAGGGGTGGGAGATCCCGAAGTCGACCACATCCGTGACGTCCAGCCCGCTCACCCCGGTGAGGACTGCGTGATGGTCGAAAAGATTGCGCACGACCGCGGCTGCCCCAGCCTTGGGGGCGCCGTCCGCGGTGCGGGCTGACAGGAAGATCGGCAGTCCGGCGTCGTAGGGCAGGTCCCGCTTACCTGCACCGACGACGGCCATTCCCTCCTCCGGGACGGACAGGACGACGGCCCGGACCGACAGCGCGGGAACCAGGCCCGGTACCGGACTGACCGCCGCATAGGTGCCGTGATCGTGGGTGACATAGCAGCCGGACCGGAGGATCCTCCGGGTCTTGGGCACCAGGCGGTCATCGGGAAGGTGCTCCACCACGCGGTCCGGGAACGCGGACCCGCCCATGGAGTAGATCGGGGCGGCTGCCTCAAAGTATCGTGCGGCTGCCACGAACACGTCCCGCACCAGCCGGCAATGCCGGTCGACCCCTTCGATCGTGGACTCCGCCCTGGTGTTGGGCACCACGCCCTCGTACCCGGCAACGCCTGCGAGCCGGAGGCCGGGCGTGCCATGGACCAGCTCGGCCAGGCGAAGGGCGTCGCCCAGGCTCCGGGCTCCGGTGCGGCCGCCCGGTGTTCCGACGTCGACCAGCACCTCAAGGCTGACGGCAGCTCCAGCGAAAACCCGGGCCGCCGCGTCAACGCCGGCAGCCGAATCGACGAAGCAGCGGATTTCCCGTCCGGAATCTTGTTCCAGCCATAAGCGGAGGCGCATCAGGCCGTGCCGATCGACCACCTCATTGGCGATAAGGACGTGCCGGTGTCCCCAGTCCAGTGCAGAACCGGCCTGGTCCACGGTGGCCACGGTGACGCCGACGGCGCCGGACGCCACCTGGCGCGCGATGATCGGTGCGGACATCGTTGTCTTGACGTGCGGGGCAAGGTCCACGCCCCGCTGCCGGCACCAGGACGCCATCACCCAAATGTTGTTGGTGAGGGCATCGATATTGAGCCTCAGCTGCGGGTATGCCGGGGCCGTGAGGCTCCCTGCCGCCGCGTCCCTGTCAGGTCCGTTCTGGTGCTGGATCGGGCTGCTCACGAGGCTCCTTTGTGGTGACGGGACAGGTCCGCCGGCCAGGGTTGCGGCAGCGGGAGTCCGATGCGGGCGTTGCGTTGATTGTGTCATGCGCCTTTCCGCGTCGAACCGGCGGGCACACCGCCCGGAGGCCGGATTCCGCGGCGGGTGGATAGTGGCCCGGGTGGATAATGGCACCGTCGGTTAGTGGCACCGTCGGAAAGTGGCACGCGAACCAACGTCCGGCATGGACGGGAGGGAGACCTGATGCAGTCTGCTCCGCGGATCACGGTGGAGGTGCCGGTGCTCGCGATCGGCTCCGGACCCTCCGACTACGAGGAACTGGGCAGCCGCGTCGATGCGCTGCGCAGGCGACAGGGCCTCCACCTGACCCTGCTGCACGTCGGCGTCCTGGCAGACTTCACCCAGGACATCGCAGACTGGACCAAGGGCATCACGACTGCCGCTGAGGCGGCCAACGCGACGGTTGCCTGGCTGGAGGGGCTGCCGGCGCTGGGGGGTTTCACCGCGAGCTCCGGGAGGCTGGTCCTGCTCGGCGGCGGGCGCGTGAGCGGCCTGGAAGTGGATGTGCCGCAGCATGTGCGGGACTACCAGGTCTCCCTGGTGAAGGCGCTGCACGAGCTGTTGGACGAGCTGCTGGTGGACAATGTGGACGACTTCATCCTCGGCTCGCGGGCCCTCGGTTTCCGGTATCCGCGCTGGACACCGCACGTTGCCGTGGGCCGGCCCAAGACACGGGAACACGGGCCGTGGGAGATTGAGCCGCTGGCTCTCCAGTTCGGTGAGTCACGGATCAGGAACCGCCAGTTCCTCCCGGCCGCCGGTGCCGGTGCCGGAGCCGGCGCCGGAGAAGGACCGGACCAGGCCCCCGGGACGCCCGGGGCAGGTGGCACGCCATGACGATCCGGAGCGCAGGCATCCTGCTCTACCGCCGGGGCACGGGAACGGACGTGGAGGTGTGGATAGCCCATATGGGCGGGCCGTTTTGGGCGCACAAGGATGCCCGCGCGTGGTCGATTCCGAAGGGCGAATACCTCGACAACGAGGACCCGCTGTCCGCCGCGCGGCGCGAGTTCGCCGAAGAAATGGGGACCCCCGCCCCGTCCGCCGAGTATCTCCAGCTGGGCGCCTTCCGGCAACCCTCGGGAAAGGTCATCACGGTCTTCGCTGCAGAGGCCGGCTTCTATGCTCCCGAGCAGATCGTGAGCAACACCTTTGCCTTGGAATGGCCGAAGGGATCCGGCGTTGTCCGGAACTACCCCGAGGTGGACGGCGCCAGGTGGGCCGGAGAGCCTGAGGCCCGCACCAAGCTGGTCAAGGGCCAACTGCCGATCCTCGACGCCCTCAAGGCCTACTTGGCTGCCGGCGCCGCTCCGTGACGGGCGCTGTCCCGCCGGGCTCCCGGGTGGGCCGTCCGGGCATTGCTGGCCCGGCGGCTGACTGCCATCCTTGGGTAATCCGCACTCCCGGAAGCGAACGAAGGGAAAGACGATGCCGCTCTACCTGTCGAAGTTCAGCTACACCCCTGAGACCTGGGCCAGGATGATCAGCAACCCGGAGGACCGCGGGAAGGCCGCCCAGGCCTACATCGAATCAGTGGGAGGAAAACTCCACGGCTTCTGGTACGCCTTCGGCAGCCACGACGGCTACAACCTCTGGGAGGCCCCCAACAACGTCTCCATGGCCGCGGTGGCGCTGGCAATCACCGGTGGCGGCGCTCTGAGCTCGCTCGAGACAACGGTGCTGTTGACCGTCGACGAAACGCTCGAAGCCCTGCGTATGGCCGGGGACGTCGGGTACCGGGCTCCCGGCGCCTGACGGCCCCACCCCACCACGAGGAGGCCTTCGATGGATACGATCGAACCGACCGGGCGCCCGGAGCCGACAGCCAGCCAACGTGCGGCAAGCCTCAAGGAGCGCGTCTACATCAGCTTCACCAGCCTGGCCGTGGTGCTGGCGCTGCGGAGCCACGCAGACGAGACGACACCCGCCGCGGCGGCCGCTACCCTGACGATCGTCGTCGTCGGTTCCCTGCTGGGCATCTTGGTCGCCGACCTGCTGAGCCACCTGACGGTCCACGCGAAGCTTCCCAGCGGCCCGGAGATGCGGCACATGGTAACCGTCTGCACGGAGTCACTGAGCGTCCTGGTGACTCCGCTCCTGCTCCTCACGGCGGCCGGCCTCGGCCTTTGGTCCACGGCGGTGGCTCTTCAATGGGCCATCGTGGTTCTCGTTGTCACGCTCTTCGTCATCGGTTATCTGGCGATCCGCCGGCTCGAGCTGCCGTTCCGCCACAAAGCCGTGATTGTGTGCGCCGAAGTAGTGTTGAGCCTTTTGGTCATCGGTCTCGAGCTGCTGGCCCACAACCTCTGAGGGGATCAACCGGCGCCTTCATTCGTTGGGTCAGGTAGCCCACCCACCACACAACACCTAAAGGAGCCAGCTTTTTTGCTGATCGTACTCACGGGAATTGACGGCTCGGGAAAGACGACGGCGGCCGAGGCCACCGTCGTGGCCGCCCGCCAGGCGGGGACCGACGCCCGTCTCCTCCGCAACTACGCCGGCCGCCGCAGGATGTCCCTGCTCGGCGACAGGCTCGGCGTGCAACTGCCCGCACGGGCTGCGGATGTCACTGAAACTGCCGTACGCACCTTCAATGTCCTGAATTCCCACCGCCGCGCCCGGAAATTCCACGGCCTGGTGGTTATGGACAGGCATCTCCACTGCCAGCTTGCGCTCCGCGGGATGCACGGACTTCCGCGGGGACGCTTCCTTCCCTGGCTCATCCGGGCGCTCCCTGCGCCGGACCTGGTCATCTACCTGGACATTGAACCCGGCGAGGCACACGCAAGGATCCTCGCGCGGGGCACCGACTCGGAACGGCTTGAGGACCTGGTGTCCTTGCGCGACGCGTATCGATCCCTGCCCGAATTTTCCGCGTTCACCCACATCCCTGCGGGCGGGTCCCCCGGCGAGGTCCTCTCCCGGGTGCAAGCCGCCATCTCCGACGCGGGCGGACAGCGAAAGGAATGCTGCACGGCCGGCCCCGCGCCGGCCGAGCCCGCGCCTGCCGATCCCGCATCCTGCGGGACCGCATCCTCCGGCGCTGGGCCCGGTGCCTAGCGGGCCAGATACTCCTCGTGCTGGCGGTGCGCTTCCGCGACCAGCTCCCGGATTTTGTCGATGTCCTTGGCCTTGTCCCGGTACTTCAGGTCCATGGTCATGATCTGGGCTTCCTCCGCGGTCAGCATCCGGTAGATGCGTTCGCGTTCGGCCGCGTCAGCGGTGTATTCGAGGTCGAGGTAGTTGACGGCGTGCCGCCGCGCGTTGTTGATCGACGTCTGCGCCTTGCCGGCCTTGCTCAACAGCGACGCCACGACGGTGATCACAAGCACTCCGATGATGACGCTGAGGGACAGGCCGGTGCTGATCTCGACGACGGGAACCGGCTCGCCGTCGTTAATGAACGGCAGGTTGTTCTCGTGCAGGGCGTGGAGCACCAGCTTGACGCCGATGAAGGCAAGGATGGCCGCCAGGCCGTACGCAAGGTAGATGAGTCGGTCCAGGAGCCCGTCGATCAGGAAGTAGAGCTGGCGCAGGCCCATGAGCGAGAACGCCGTGGCGGTGAAGACGATGTACACGTTCTGGGTCAGTCCGAAAATGGCCGGGATGGAGTCGAGGGCGAAGAGAATGTCGGTCCCGCCGATCGCCACCATCACCAGCAGCATCGGAGTGAGAGCCCGCTTGCCGTCGTGGATGGTGAAGAGCTTGTCCCCGTCGTAGTGCTCCGTGGTGTGGAAGAGCTTCCTGGCAATCCTGATGATGAAGTTGTCGGCATGTTCGTCGCCGTGGGCATCCGGCCGGAGCAGGTTGCCCGCGGTGATGAGCAGGATCAAGCCGAAAATGTAGAACACCCAGGCGAAGGAGTTGATCAGCGCGGCCCCAGGAAGATGAAACCGGTGCGGGCGATCAGCGAGAAGACGATGCCGAACAGCAGTACCTTTTGCTGGTCTTCCCGGGGTACACGGAAGCTCGCGATGATGATCAGGAAGACAAAGAGGTTGTCCACGGAGAGCGCCTTCTCCGTGATGTAGCCCGCGAAGTACTCCGACCCCATCGCGGCGCCGCCGAAGATCCACACCACGATGCCGAAGACCACGGCCAGGCCCACGTAGAGGCTGGACCACACGGCCGCCTCCTTCAGCGTGGGCACGTGGGCTTTGCGGATGTGGAAGAAGTAGTCGAAGGCCAACAGGGCCAGGATGACTACAATGGTGATTGCCCAGATGAGGGGTGAAACTGTCATGTCTGCTCAACTTCCGTAAAGGGACTGGCCCCTGGGTCCAGCGCTGTCCGGTACTACAGATGGTAGTTGGAATCTAAGTGCTGGTGGAGGCGCACGGGATGCCGCCGGGAACCCGCCCGCTGCCGGCGAACAGTCCGCCGCGTGTTGGACGGCACCCGATTCGCACAGCACTTTCACAGCCAAGCGCTATTGAAGATACAGCCGGGTCGGCGAGAATGGACGGAACTGATAGTGCAATCCGCGGACTCAATGGCGGCCGCGGACTTGCTCAGCATCAGTGGCAAGCGTCCTGACCTTTCGGCCTGAAACCGACAAACGACGGGTTTCCCAGCATGTTGACTCTGCGCAGGCATGTAATTCCTTCGATCCTGGCCGTGTTGCTGCTTTCTGCGACGGCCTGCACTTCCGAGAACGCAGCCGGCTCCCCGCCCGACTTAGTGACCACCGGCCCGGGGAGCTCCGCGGCTCCTCGATCCACGAGTCCCAGCGCCCAAGCTCCGCGCCTGGAGCCTGTGGGCGGGGTGGATGCGCGGGCGGTGCTGGAGGATTTCAAGGGCCGGGGCATGGTGGGCCATCTTGAGGCGCTGCAGCGGATCGCCGATGACAACGGCGGGAACCGGGCGTCGGGCACGTCCGGGTATGAGGCGTCCGGCCGGTACGTTGAGGAGCAGTTGCGCGCCGCCGGGTACACCCCGGTCCGGCAGACGTTCACCTACCGGGGTGACGGCAGGAACAGCAAGCAGGTGGAGACTTTCAACATCCTGGCCGAGACCGGCGGCAGTGTCGATCACACCGTGGTGGTGGGCGGCCATTTGGACTCCGTGGAAGATGGCCCGGGGATCAACGACAATGGCAGCGGCGTCGCGGCCATCCTCGAGACGGCGAAGTGGATGAAGGAGAAAGGAATCACTCCGGTGAACCGGGTGGTGTTCGCGTTCTGGGGCGCCGAGGAGAATGACCTCGACGGTTCCCGGCATTACGTTAACGAGTTGAGCAAGGCCGGGAAGGAGCAGACTGCGGCCTACTTGAACGTGGATATGGCGGCCTCGCCGAACGGTGTCCGGTCCTTCCACGACGGCGACGGGTCCGACTTCGGGGATGCCGGGCCGAAGGGCTCCGACGGGATTGAAGCCGTCTTCGAGCGCTACTTCAAGGAGAACTCGCTGCCGGCGGAAACAACGCCCCTTGTCGACGGCGACTCCGATTACGACCCGTTCCTCAGGGCAGGCATTCCCGGCGGCGGGCTGTTCACCGGCGAGGTGAAGAAAAAGACCAAAGCCCAGGTGCAGGCCTACGGCGGCACGGCCGGCAAGGTCCTGGACTCCTGCTACCACAAGGCCTGCGACACCATCAGCAACACCAACGCGGACCTGCTCAAGGAAATGACCGCCGCACTGGCCTACGCCACGGCGTCCTACGCCACCGCCGCCCGCGGCTGAACTGCTGGCCGCGGCGGTGCAGAGCGGGTAGAACTGAGTCATGACTTCTCCCCTGGTGCTCGGCCCGATGATGCGGTTCGTGGATGAGACCTCGGCGAGTGTCTGGGTGGAGACCCGGTCCGCTGCCCGCGTCTCGGTCCGCGCCGGCGGCAGAGACTGGGCAGCCGGTACTTTCGCCGTTCACGGTCACCACTACGCGCTGGTGGCGCTGGACGGGCTCGAGCCGGGCAGCGTGACGTCCTACGCCCTCGACATCGATGGAACCCAGGCGTGGCCCGATCCGGAGTCCGGGTTTCCGCCGTCGAGGATAGCGACGCTGGAGCCCGGGAAGCCGCTGCGGATGGCCTTCGGCTCCTGCCGGACCAGCGTCCCGCACGATAAGTCCGGAAACCGGACCCACGGCGTCGACTCACTGCGTGCCTACGCCCTAAAGATGGCCTCCGGCGGTGCCCTGCCGTGGCCGGATCTGGTGGCCTTCCTGGGCGACCAGGTCTACGCCGACCTGACCAGCGAGCAGATGCAGGATTTCATCCGCGCCCGCCGGGACATCAACGCGCCTCCTGGCGAGGAGCTCAAGGACTACGCGGAGTACGCCCACCTCTACTTTCTGGCCTGGTCAGACCCGGCAAACAGGTGGCTGCTCTCGACCCTGCCAAGCGCCATGATCTTCGATGACCATGACATCCGCGATGACTGGAACACCTCACTGAGCTGGAAGCAGGAAATGGAGACGACGTCGTGGTGGCATGAGCGAATTGTCGCAGGGCTGGCCTCGTACTGGGTCTACCAGCACCTCGGGAACCTGTCACCGCAGGAGCGGGCCCAGGATGCCATTTGGCAGCAAATCGCCGGGCACGACGGCGACGACGAGATCGACGTGAGCGCGGCACTGGACGAGTTCGCGGACCGGGCCGATCAGGACCCGGAAAGCTACCGGTGGAGCTACTGCCGGGACTTCGGAGACACCCGGCTGATTGTGGTGGACTCCCGCGCTGCCCGGGATCTGGCGCCGGACCACCGCGCCCTGGTGGACAAGTCGGAAATGGCCTGGCTCGACGGACGGATGCGCGGCGGCGTCCGGCACCTGCTCGTGGCGACTTCGCTGCCTTTCCTGCTGCCGATGGGTCTGCACTATGTCGAATCCTGGAATGAGGCGATCTCCCAGGGCGCGTGGGGGAACCGTGCCGCCCGGGCCGGCGAGAAGCTGCGCCAGGCGGTGGACCTCGAACACTGGGGCGCCTTCC
Organism: Pseudarthrobacter sp. RHLT1-30-1; assembly: GCF_059383415.1. Taxonomy (NCBI): domain Bacteria; kingdom Bacillati; phylum Actinomycetota; class Actinomycetes; order Micrococcales; family Micrococcaceae; genus Pseudarthrobacter; species Pseudarthrobacter sp. RHLT1-30-1. Next base: position 14,750 of record NZ_JBWZCG010000008.1, on the reverse strand, counting down.
AGAACAGCTTCCAGGAGGTGGCGGACATGGTGTCCGAGGTCGCCGACGGCAAACGGGGACCGGCACCGGAAACGATCGCTTTTCTCTCCGGCGACGTCCACTACTCCTACGTTGCGGAGGTGGAGCGCGCGTCCGGCAGCCGGATCGTGCAGGCTGTTTGCTCCCCCATCCGCAACCCGTTGCCCCGGCTGATGAGGTCCTTCGCGGCAGTGATGTCCTACGGCCTGGCGACGCCGATCGGCGCGCTGGTAGCGCGCTCGGCCAAGGTCCCGGACCCGCCGTTCCGCTGGTCCGGCATCAAGGGTCCCTGGTTCGACAACAACCTGGCCAGCCTTGAGGTGGCACCGGATGGACTGAAGCTGTGGTGGCAGACGGGCGTGGTCGACGGCGGCGACCACTTGCATCCGAGCCTGGAAACGGTCGCCTCCGTCACGCTCGCGCCGCGGCCGGCGGTCGGCACCGTGAGTGAAAGCAGACGCTCCTGACATCAGGGCGGCCTGACTGATTCGTGGCTGCCGGGTCATGGCTGCCGGATCATTGCTGCCGGGTGATTGCCGCCGCATCGTGTGTGACCGCCGCAGCCCGCGTTGGAGCGCCGGGCTCGTACTGCACCAGGACAGCGCTCCCAGCGGCGACTTTCCGCAGGTCCGCGAGGCCTCCCGACACTTCGCCGGCGGCGCGGGCCTGAACCAGCACATTGCCGAGTGCGGTGGCTTCCACGGGTCCCGCCATCACCGGTTTGCCGGTGGCATCGGCTGTGAGCTGGCAGAGCAGCCTGTTTTGTGACCCGCCGCCCACAATATGCACGACGTCGACGGTCCGGTCGGTGAGCCGTTCGGCGTCGGCGATGGTACGGGCGTAGCCGGCGGCGAGGCTGTCCAGGATGCACCGGACGATCGCCGCGGGGTCCCCGGGAGGGAGTGCGCCTCGTTTGTTGACGGCGGCGCTGATCCGCGCCGGCATGTTGTCCGGTGCGGTGAACACCGGGTCGTCGGCGTCGATCAGGGGTCCCCCGGCCGGCAGCGCCGCGGCGCCGTCGAGGAGCCCGGCCAGCGACACCGTCAGGCCTTCGGCGGCCCAGGTGCGCTGGCATTCGCTGAGCAGCCAGAGGCCGCCAACGTTGCGCAGGTAGCGGATGGTGCCGTCGACGCCGCGTTCATTGGTGAAGTTCGCCAGCCGGCCAGCCTCCGACAGGACCGGTCGCGGGAGTTCCACGCCCACCAGGGACCAGGTGCCGGAGGAGATGTAGGCAAAGTCCTGGGTCGCTGCGGGGACCCCCACGACCGCCGAGGCGGTGTCGTGTGAGCCGACCGCGACAACCTTGGTCCCCTCCGGCAGCCCGGTGTGCGCGGCAATCGCCGGCAGCAGGGCGCCGATGGTTTCGCCGGGCTGGATCAGCGGCGGAAACAGGTCCACGGGCAGCCCAAGGGCCGCCAGGAACTCCGTGGCCCATTCCCCGGCGACCGCATCGAACAGTCCGGTGGTGGAGGCATTGGTGGCCTCGATGCGGCGCTCTCCGGTGAGCAGGAAGGCGATCAGGTCCGGAATAAGCAGCGCCTGGACGCCGTCGAGGTCCGCTTCGCTCGCCAGCTGGTAGATCGTGTTGAAATCCAGGAACTGCACCCCGGTCGTGGCGTACAGGCGCTCCGGCTCAAGACGCCCGTGAACCCTGGCCACGGCACCGCGGCTGCGGCTGTCCCGGTAACTGAAGGGCTGCGCCACCAGCACCCCGGCCGCGTTCACCCTCCCGTAGTCGACTGCCCAGGTGTCGATTCCAATGCTCGTGATCCGTTCCCCGAGCGCTGCCGCCATGCTCGCGGCAGCGCCCAGCCCGGCAAGCACCTCCGCGAACAGCGCAGTGAAATCCCAGCGCAGGCCGCCGTCGGACTCCACCACGCCGTTGGGGAACCGGTGGACGGTTTCCAGCGCCACCTCCGGTCTCCCGGTAGCCCGGGAAACCCTGCCAAGGATCACCCTGCCGGAGGAGGCGCCGATATCGACCGCAGCGAATACCCCCCCGGCGGCCGCCGGTACCGTGTCTGCCGGCGCTGTCGGGAACGTGCCAGCCAGCGCCGCGTCTGCCGGCGGGACCTGCTTTGTCATCGGAGGAAGGCGGTGGCGACGCCGGCGTCGACGGGGATGTGCAGTCCGGTGGTGTGGGAAAGTTCGCTGCCGGTGAGGACGGCGACGGCGTTCGCCACGTTTTCGGGGAGGACTTCGCGTTTGAGCAGGGTGCGCTGGGCGTAGTACTTGCCCAGATCCTGTTCGTCGACGCCGTACACGGCGGCGCGTTTGGCGCCCCAGCCGCCGGCGAAGATCCCGGAGCCGCGGACGACGCCGTCGGGGTTGATCCCGTTGACGCGGATGCCGTACTCGCCCAGTTCCGCCGCGAGGAGCCGGACCTGGTGGGCCTGGTCGGCCTTGGTGGCGGAGTAGGCGATGTTGTTGGGCCCGGCGAAGACGGAGTTCTTGGAGGAGATGTAGACGATGTCCCCGCCCATGCCCTGGTCGATCAGGACCTTTGCGGCGGCCTTGGAGACCAGGAAGGAGCCCTTGGCCATGACGTTGTGCTGCAGGTCCCAGTCCTGCTCGGTGGTTTCCAGCAGCGGCTTGGAGATAGACAGGCCAGCGTTGTTGACGACCAGGTCCAGGCCGCCGAAGGCCAGCACCGCGGCGTTTACCGCGGCCACGACCTGGGCTTCGTTGGTGACGTCGGCCTGGATCCCGAGTGCGACGTCGGAGCCGCCGAGTGCTGCTGCGGCGGCCCGGGCGTTGTCCAGGTTCAGGTCCGCAATCACGACGCAGGCGCCCTCGGCGGCGAGGCGGGTGGCGATGGCCTTCCCGATGCCCGACGCCGCCCCGGTGACCAAGGCGATGCGGGTGGCGTGGGATTTCGGTTTGGGCAGCCGGGCGAGTTTTGCTTCCTCCAGTGCCCAGTATTCGATCCGGAATTTCTCGGATTCCTCGATCGGGGCGTACGTGGAGATGGCTTCGGCACCGCGCATGACGTTGATGGCGTTGAGGTAGTACTCGCCGGCGACGCGGGCGGTTTGCTTGTCCTTGCCGTAGGAGAACATGCCCACGCCCGGGATCAGGACGATCGCGGGGTCCGCTCCCCGCAGCGCCGGGCTGTCAGGGGTCGCATGCCGGTCGTAGTAGGACTGGTAGTCCTCCCGGTAGGCGGCGTGCAGTTCTTTCAGCCGGGCGATGGAGTCCCCGACCGTGGCGTCCGCCGGCAGGTCCAGGACCAGCGGCTTGACCTTGGTGCGCAGGAAGTGGTCGGGGCAGGACGTACCGAGGGCGCCGAGGCGGGGGTGTTCGGCGCCTTCGAGGAAGTCCAGGACGGCGGCGTCATCGCTGAAGTGCCCGACCACCGGTTTGTCGCTGGAGGCCAGCCCGCGGAGCACCGGCGCAAGGGCGGCGGCCTTCGCGCGCCGCGTGTCCTGGGGCAGGGCGCCAAAGCCGGGCAGTTTCGCACCGAACGGCTGGGGCCGGCCGTGCTCGGCGATGTACTCTTCGGCCTGCTCGATGATCCACAGCGAGTTGGCTTCGGCTTCGTCGCTGGTGGCGCCCCAGGCGGTCGTGCCGTGGCCGCCCAGGATGGTGCCGACCGCCTGCGGGTTGGCGTCCCTGATCGCGGCGATGTCCAGGCCGAGCTGGAAACCTGGGCGCCGCCACGGCACCCAGGCCACCTTGTTCCCGAAGATCCTAGCGGTCAGTGCCTCACCGTCGGCGGCGGTGGCGATCGCGATGCCCGCGTCCGGATGGAGGTGGTCCACGTGGGCCGCGTCGACCAGGCCGTGCATCGCGGTGTCGATCGAGGGGGCGGCGCCGCCCTTGCCGTGCAGGCAGTAGTCGAACGCCGCCACCATTTCGTCTTCGCGTTCGACGCCGGGGTAAACGTCTTTCAGGGCCTGCAGCCGGTCCAGGCGGAGGACCGCGAGGCCGGGTTCGGTCAGGGTGCCCAGGTCACCGCCGGAGCCTTTGACCCACAGCAGCTGGACGTCCTCGCCGGTGACGGGGTCCTTTTCGGTGCCTTTGGCGGAGGTGTTGCCGCCGGCGAAATTCGTGTTCCGCTTGTCCGCGCCGAGGCGGTTGGAGCGGCTTACCAGCTGTTCGACGGTTGGATTGGTCATGGTCTTAGGCTCCCCATCCGGCCTGGTGGCCGCCCTGGCGGTCGGTATTGATTTTTTCCTGGTATCCGCTGGCGGCGAAGGCCGCCACCGGGTCGGCCGGGAGGCCGCGAGATTCGCGCCATTCCGCGAGTCCCGGGCGGACGTCGGTGTAGAACGCGTCCATCAGGACCGCGTTGGCCGCGAGGACATCACCGGCGTTCTGTGCCGCCTCGAGGGCCGTCGTGTCGACAAGGAGGGCCCGTGCGGTCATTTCCTGGACGTTGAGCACGGAGCGGATCTGGCCGGGAATCTTCCCCTCGATGTTGTGGCACTGGTCCAGCATGAAGGCCACCCCGGCGGCCGGCTCCAGGCCGCCGCCGCGGACCACCTCGTGCATGATGCGGAACAGCTGGAACGGATCCGCGGCCCCCACAATCAGGTCATCGTCCGCGTAGAAGCGTGAGTTGAAGTCGAAGGAACCGAGCTTCCCCAGGCGCAGGAGCTGCGCGACGATGAACTCGATGTTGGTTCCCGGCGCGTGGTGCCCGGTGTCCAGGCAAACGAGGGCCTTCTCCCCAAGGGCGGCGCAGTGCACGTAGGAGGTGCCCCAGTCGGGAACGTCAGTGTGGTAAAAAGCCGGTTCGAAGAATTTGTACTCCAGCACCATCCGCTGGTCCTCGCCAAGCCGGTCGTAGACCTTGCGGAGGGATTCGGCCAGCCAGTCCTGGCGGGCCCGGATATTCCCCTGTCCCGGGTAATTGGTGCCGTCGGCCAGCCATATTTTCAGGTCCTTCGAGCCGGTCATGTTCATCACTTCCAGGCACTCGTACATATGGTCCACGGCCTTCTGCCGCACGGCGGGATCGCTGTGCGTGAGGCTGCCGAACTTGTAGTCGTCGTCCTGGAAGGTGTTGCTGTTGATCGTCCCAAGCTTGACGCCCAGGCCGTCCGCGTAGTCCGTCAGCGCGGCGTAGTCATCGACTTTGTCCCACGGAATGTGCAGGGCCACCGAGGGAGCGAGCCCCGTCAGCGCGTTGACCTGGGCGGCGTCGGCAAGCTTTTCCCCGATGGTGCGGGGGGTTCCCGGGGTGGCGAAGACCTTGAACCGGGTGCCGGAATTGCCGAACGCCCAGGACGGGAGTTCAATGCTCTGATGTTCAAGGGTATTTAATACGTCGGTCGGGATAGACACGTCAGTCTCCTAGGGACTTGGACTGGGTGAGGACTGAAGCGGCGGCGGCCAGCTGGTCCTCGAGGTTGAATACTTCGGTCAGTTGGAGGAACCCCTCATCGGGCGCCCCGTCCAGGTCTTCGAAAAATCCGGACATCTCGGCCTGCCAGCGGGCATTGACGTCGGCGGCTGCCATCCGGGCCTGGGCCTCCTCGAGGTTCCCGGTTTCGAAGTAGCCGATCAGCAGCCCGTCGGGGCGGAGGAAGAGGGAGTAGTTGTTCCAGCCGGCGGACTGCAGCGCCTGGAGCATTTCCGGCCACACGGCGGCGTGGCGGGTCTTGTATTCGGCGATGAGCCCGGGTTTGAGCTGGAGCTGGAAGCAGACGCGTTGGGTGCTCATGACAGGACCACCTGCCGGTGTTCGATGCCCAGCAGGGAGGCGGCTGCCTTGATGTCGGCGCCGCGGTGTCCGACGCAAAGGGCCCAGTGGTGGCCGACGCCGGTCTGGCTCCATTGGTCCACCCAGAGTCCCGGGTCACCGCCGAAGTCCACCCGGGAGGTCGTGTTGCCGATCGCCAGGTGCGGGCCGGGCACCACGTCACCTTCGGAGGTGATGAACACGTAACTGCCGTCCGGGTCCTGGCCGAGCCCGAAGGTGGTGACCGGACCGTGCCGGACGTCGAATTCGACCGAGACGCCCCAGCCGCGCTTGCCGTGGAAGACGCCCAGGCCGCGCAGCAGCGGCTGCTGCGCGGAGACTGCCAGGTGGGCGGGACCGTCGTGGCCCATTTCGACCACGTTGTCGAAGAAGTCCAGGGCCTGGATTTCGGTGAATGATCCGCCGGCGCCGATCGCCTGGGCGGCGAGCATCGCGATGGAGGTCCGCAGTTCGAATTCGCCGGCCATCGGGATTCCCCGGGCCGTGAGGATGGAGGAACCCAGGATCATCCCGGCCCCCAGGCGTTCGTGCTGTTCACCGGCGAGACCCCGGTGGTAATAGGCCACGGAGTCGAGGTCGAAATCCTCGACCAGCCGGTCAAGGCCGACGGACACTTTGGCGCCCCAGGCGAAGTCGTCGTCGTTCACGGATTCGTCGAGGACAAAGAGCTCGCGGGCCAGGTCGAGGCGTCCGGCGACCTCTGCCTCGGTGACCCCGTTCACCCTTTCCCGGAGGTCATCGAATTCCAGCACCTCCACATGGGAGCCGAAGGTTGTTGAGACCGTGGTGAGGTCGGTGGAGACATCCAGCATGCCCGGGTACAGGTGGCCCATCAGTCCGTGCCGGGCATTGCGCAACCGGGCGCGGACGCCGGCAGCGTGCACCCACCGGGTGATGCGCGCCCAGGCGGATTCCTGTTTGAGATGCCCGGAAACTGACCGGAACTCGATGCCGGCCCGGCGGAAGACGTTGGCCACTTCGGGGACCGGGCACTGCCCGCAGTAGGCCAGCCACTTCCCGGTGTCGAAGCTGGCGTGGTCCATGGCTTCGGTGGGCTGCAGGTCGATCACCAGGACAGGGGTCTTGGCCCGCCGGGCGACCGGCAGCACCATGGAGGACGTCAGGTAGGTGGCCAGAAAGATGACGATGAGGTCGCAGTCGGCGACCCGCAGCTTTTCGCCGGCCGCGGTTGCCTCCTGCGCATCGGAAACAAAGCCGGTGTCGACGACGTCGGCGTCCAGTGCCTCGAAACGGCCCGTGACGTAGCGGACCGACTCCTTCAGCTGCGGCAGCAGTTCGGGGAACTGGGGCCAGTAGGCGCCCAGGCCGCCGGAGACTAAGCCGATGCGGGTGGGCCGGCGCCGGTGCGGTTGCAGCAGCCGGGCGGCCGGTTGATTCTGGTTCATGTGAGGGGGCCTTCCGGCATGGAAAAGGAACTCGTGGGGCTCAGTGCGCCGACCCCGGTCCGGGGGCGGCGCGGGTTTGGCGGTCTTCTTGCGGGCGGTGGCGCCGGGCAGGAAGTCACCTGCCTGCCCGGCGGCTCAGTCGGTGTGGTTCAAAAGAGTCAGCTCATCAGCGGTGGCCTAGAAGTTGTACTTGTCGATGTTCGCGGCATTGAAGACCGTGGGCGGACCGACGATGACGAGGCCACCCTTTTCGACCTTGCGTTCGCCCAGCTCGCCGGCGGTGAAGGTATCCCCTTCGGCGCCGGTGATCTTGCCGTCCTTGAGCGCCTTGCCGGCGAAAGCGGCAACGTAGCCCAGCTGCGCCGGATCCCAAAGGGCGAATTCCTTTACGGTTCCGTCCTTGACGAACGGGCGCATCTCATTGGGCAGGCCCAGTCCGGTAAGCGCGACCTTGCCCTTGTACTCGGAGGTCGAGAGGTAGCGGGCGGTGGCCGCGATGCCGACGGTGGTCGGTGAGATGATGCCCTTCAGGTTCGGGTGGGCCTGCAGGAGGCCCTGGGCTTCCTGGAAGGACTTGGTGTCGTTGTCGTCGCCATAGACCTTGGAGACGAGCTTGATGTCCTTGTAGGCGGGGTTGGTGGCCAGCTCCTCCTCCATGAACTTGATCCACCCGTTCTGGTTCGTGGCGTTGGCCGTGGCCGACAGGATGGCAATTTCGCCGCTGCCGCCGATCTGCTCGGAAATGAGCTTGGTCTGGATCAGTGCCACGTCCTTGGCCACCACCTGGCTGATGAAGACGTCGCGGCAGTCCGGGTTGGCGTCCGAGTCGAAGGCGACGATCTTGGCACCGGCGGTCCGGGCTTCGCCGAGCGCGGTGCAAACGGCGTCGGGATCGTTGGCGGCGATCACAATAACGTTCGTGCCGGCCTGTGTCTCGGCGTTGATGAACGAGACCTGGCTGGAGGCGGAGGCCTCAAGCGGTCCGACCACCTGGGAGGAGGTGAAGCCGGCCTCGGTGGCGCCCTTCTTCCCGCCGCCCAGGACGACGTCGGTGTAGGGGTTGTTGAGCTGCTTGGGGATGAAGGTGATCTTCAGGTCCCCGCCCGCGGCGGGGCTGCTGCCACCGGCGGTTCCCGAGCCGCTGTTGCAGCCGGTCAGGGCTAGTGCGGCGGCAGCAGCGATGGCCACCATTCCCGCCAAACGGCCGGTCTGGCCTGTGCTCTTGCGGTTCAACATCATTGTTCTTCCTTTTTCCTCGTGCGGTCGGTACAGCCGGTCCGGTCTGGATGCGGTTGCGGATCGTGTGGTGGGCAAATTTTCAGCTGGTGCTTCGGGTGAAGCTTCGGCGGACGCGCCTGGTGTGGCGCCACTGCCTGATGGCAGCGCCGACGCTCGGGGCAACGACCGAGACGATGAGCAGCAGCCCGGTCACGGTGATGAGCACGACGTCGGACACGCGGGCCAGGCGGAGGGCGTAATTGAGGGTTCCGATCAGCAGGACACCGGCGATGACGCCGGGAATGGATCCTTTGCCGCCGAAGATCGACACGCCGCCCAGCAGGACAGCGGCGATGACGGCCAGTTCCAGGCCGGAAGCGTTGTCACTGCGGGCGCTGGTATAGCGCAGCGTCCAGTAGATCCCGGCCAGGGCAGAGACTGCGCCGGAGGCGACATAGAGCCAGAACTTGCTCCGGGCGACCTTGATGCCCACAAAGCTGGCGGCTTCCTTGCTGTAGCCGATGGCGAACAGCCCGCGGCCGAACGGGGTGAAGTGCAGCAGGACCCCGAAAAAGACAATGACGAGCAGGACGCCGATCATGACCGTGGGAATGCCCGTGCCGCCGAGCTTTGAGGTGAAGAAGGCCGTCAGCGTTTTCGGGAAGTTGGCCACGGCGTTGTCACCGATGGTGACGAGGGCCAAGCCGCGGAACAGCGCCAGGGTGCCGATCGTGACGGCCAGGGAGGGCAGTCCGAGGACCGCAATCAGGAAGCCGTTGAACATTCCGGCTGCGACACCGGCCAGCAGGCTGATCGCCAGCACCAGCCAGATGTCCATGCCGCCGGCCCAGAGCACGCCCATCAGGGCGCTGGTCAGTCCCGCGATGCTCGCGACCGAGAGGTCGATTTCGCCGGTGATGATGATCAGGGTCATCGGCATGGCGATGAGCAGGACCGGAATGACGTCCAGCAGCAGGAATCCGGTGGTTACCGGTGAAGCGAACCGCGGAATGGCGAGCGCCGCGTAGATCAGGAACGCGACCAGGGCGTAGACGGTGACCGCGTCCCTGCCGGCCAGGATCCGCGCGGCTCCGGTCCTGCCCTTGGGCTCGGAGGCCAGCGGCTTCGTACTGTCAGCCACCGGGGCCGGTGCCGTGCCGGTTGTCGATGTGGTTTCAGACATTGCGTGCCTCGCTTATCCGCAGTTTCCTGGCTGTGCGCAGGCTGGCCACGCGGTCGATGATGATGGCGGTGAGGATCAGCACGCCGACGATGGCCTGCTGCCAGAATTTGTCCACCCGCAGGGCGGTGAGGGAACTGGTGATCGTGGTCAGGAGCAGGGCTCCGAGGGCCGCCCCGGTCACCGATCCGCTGCCGCCGAAGATGGCCACACCCCCGACGACGGCGGCTGCCACGACGGTCAGTTCCATCCCGGTGCCCGTGGTGGCACCGACGGAGTTGAAGCGGCTGGCGTAGAGCACACCGGCCAGGCCCGCCAGGGCTCCGTTGGCCAGGAAGGCGAGGAGCACACGTTTGGACACCTTGATGCCGAACGCGGTGGCCGCATCCGGGTCTGAACCGATGGCGTACAGGTCGCGTCCCGGTCGGGTACCGGCCATGTAGACCGCGACGGCGACGACGACCAGGATGGCCAGCAGGGTGATGATGGGAAAGCCCAGCACGGTGTTGACCGACAGTGCGCCGAAGGCGTCCGGCCGGTCGCCGGCAAAGTATTGTTTTCCGCCGGCCCAGGCGTTGTTCAGGCCGCGGAACACGTACAGGGTTCCGAGGGTGATAACGAGGGCGGGCACCTTGGCCGCGGTCACGAGGAGACCGTTGATCGCCCCGAGGAGCGCGCCGAACGCCATGCCGATCACGAACACCGCGGCAATCGGCAGATCGGGCATCGCCGCGAAGATGGAGCCGGTGCCGAAGGCAACGAGGCCCAGCATCGAGCCCACGGACAGGTCGATGTTCCGGGTGATAATCAGCAGTGTCTGCCCGGCGGCGAGGATCATCACGATGGTGGCGTTCAGCAGGAGGTCCTTGACACCCTGCGGGGTGAGGAAGAGCGGGTTGATCAGGTAGGTGACCAACACCAGCAGCACCAGCGCGATGATCACGGGCAGTTCCCGCAGCCGCAGCACCGAGGCTACCGCACCCCGGCCCGCGCCGCTGGGCGCCGCCGTCGTTAACTTCTTGTGGTCCAGGGCTGAGCTCACAGGGTTCCTCCTGCGGAAGATGTTGCGGCGTGGATGACGGACTCCGGGTTCGCTGCGGCGCGGTCCAGTTCAGCGGTAATCCTGCCCTCGCGCATGACCAGGACCCGGTCCGCCATGCCGAGGACTTCGGGCAGTTCAGAGGAGATCATCAGGATGGCAATCCCGCGCCCCGCGAGGTCCGAAATGAGCCGGTGGACCTCGCTTTTGGTCCCGACGTCGATCCCCCGGGTCGGTTCGTCGATGATCAGCAGCTGCGGATCGGTGGCCAGCCACTTGGCGAGCACCACCTTCTGCTGGTTTCCGCCGGAGAGGGTGGACACCGCATGCTCCTGCGACCCGGCTTTGACCTGGAGGCGCTTGCTCCAGTCCTGGGCTGCCCGGCGCTCGGCGGCGCCGCTGATCAGCCCCGCGGTCGCCAGCTTGTGGCGCAGGGTGAGGGTGACGTTGCGTGCCACGGAGAGGTTCATGACCAGCCCCTGCTTCCGGCGGTCTTCGGGGACAAATCCCATCCCCGCGGTGATCGCCGCCTGCGGGTCGCGGGGTTTGAGTTTCTTGCCCTGGAAGCTGATCTCACCGGAGTCATAGGGGTCGATGCCGAAGACGGCGCGGGCCACCTCGGTGCGGCCGGCGCCCACCAGGCCCGCCAGCGCCACGATTTCCCCGGCCCGGACTTCGAAGCTGATGTCGCGGAAGACCCCGGCCCGGCTGAGCCCGTCGACTTTCAGGACGGTAGCTCCGACCTCCGCGGCGGTCTTGGGGAACAGGGCCGCGATGTCGCGTCCGACCATCTCGCGGACGATCTCCGGGACGGTGACATCAGCGGTCCGGTGCGTGGCGATGTAGCGGCCGTCCCGCATCACGGTGATCCGGGCGCACAAATCGAAGACCTCGTCGAAGCGGTGCGAGATAAAGAGGATGCCGGTTCCCTTGTCCCGGAGGCTGCGGGCGACAGCGAACAACCGTTCCACTTCCACTCCACTCAGAGCGGCCGTCGGTTCGTCCATCACCAGCACTTTGGCGTCGAGCGAAATGGCCTTGGCGATTTCGATAATCTGCTGGTCGGCAATGGACAGGCCCTCGGCCACACGCGTCGGATCGACGGGGACACCGAGGCGCTCGAAGAGTTTGCCTGCCTCCCGGACCATGGCTGCCTTGCTGATCAGGCCGGACCGACCCTTGGGCTGGCGTCCGACAAAGATGTTCTCCGCCACGCTGAGGTCCGGAAAGAGCGTCGGTTCCTGGTAGATGACGGAGATCCCGGCGGCCTTGCTGTCGCCGACGTTGCGGAACTGGACGCTCTCGCCGCTGACCCTGAAGTCGCCCGAATCGGGGTGGTGCAGGCCTGCGAGGATCTTGACCAGGGTGGACTTCCCGGCGCCGTTCTCGCCCACCAGGGCATGGATTTCGCCGGCCCGGATTTCGATGGTGCCGTCGGCCAGTGCAACCACCGGGCCGAAGGTCTTGGCCGCATGGGAAAGGGTAAGTACCGGTCCGGGCGCGTCCGCTGAGGGACCGGACCGGGCGCTGTCTGTCTGCTGCATGAAAGTAACCGCACCTTTGGGGCTGAGTGAACATCACAATGAATCGTTTCAGAGCTACTGTGATTTGAATCATAGGAGTATCACGGCCCGGTCGTCAAGAGATGCCTCCATCCCGTGGGCGAAGTATTTGATTCGTTTCATTGAAAGGGTTCAAACGGGCTGCGGGCAGGTATCCTAAGGTCACACTTCGGTTTCGCCTCGCCTGCCCCTCCGGCGCAGCGGCAGCCACGTTCAGGAGCTCACAATGGTTTCAGCAAGCGTCAAAGACGTTGCGGCCCTGGCCGGCGTCTCCGTCGGGACGGTATCCAATGTGCTCAACCGGCCGGAAAAGGTGTCTGCTGAGGTCACCGTGCGGGTGCAAACCGCGATCGACAAGCTGGGCTTTGTCCGCAATGACGCCGCCCGCCAACTCCGGGCCGGCCTGAGCCACAGTATTGGGCTGGTGGTGCTGGACGCCGCAAACCCCTTCTTCACCGAACTGGCCCGCGGAGCGGAGGACCGGGCGGCTGCGGAACATTTCACCGTGCTGGTGGGCAACAGCAACGAGGACGCGGGACGGGAGGCGGCCTACCTGGATCTTTTTGAACAGCAGCGGGTCCGCGGGGTGCTGATCTCCCCGGTGGGCAACGTGATCCCGCGGCTGGAACAGCTGCGCCGCAGAGGCATCCCCACCGTTCTGGTGGACCGGCAGACGGAGAACCTGAGTTTCTCCTCCGTCGCCGTGGACGACCTGGCCGGCGGTGAAATGGCTGTTGAGCACCTGCTGTCCGTCGGCCGGCGGCGGATCGCCTTCGTGGGCGGCCCGGAAAGCATCCGCCAGGTGGCCGACCGGCTGGCCGGAGCGCGTAAAGCCATGGAGTCGGCGGCGCGCGGCGCCAGCCTGGAAATCATCGGGACGGAGTCGCTGACTGTACTGTCGGGCCGGGCCGCGGGCGAGGCCATCCGGCTCCGTTCCCCGGCAGACCGGCCCGATGCGATCTTCGCGGCCAATGACCTGCTCGCGGTGGGTGTGCTCCAGGGCCTGATGCTGATGGGCGGGGTGCAGGTGCCGGGGGAAATTGCGCTGATCGGCTACGACGATATCGAATTCGCCGGGGCTGCTGTCGTCCCCCTGTCGTCCATCCGGCAGCCCAGCGCCCTGATTGGTTCGACCGCCCTGGAGCTGCTGCTGCGGGAGGCAAACCCGGAGCCGGGGTTTGTTCCGCGACAGGTCGTTTACCCGCCCGAACTCGTCGTCCGGGCGTCCACCCAGGGCTGACGGCTCAGGCCACGGCCGGGTGGTGGTCGGTGCCGCGCATACGGAAGGCCACGAGCAGACCGGACAGGGCTGTGAGTCCTGCAACGACGCCGACGGCGGCGGGAATGCCGTAGGCGTCGGCGACGATCCCGGAAAGCAGCGCGCCGACAGCGAAGCCACCGTCGCGCCACAGGCGGTAGATGCCCACCGATCGTGCACGCCAGTCCGGGTGCGCGACGTCGCCAATGGCGGCAAGCAGGGTCGGGTACACCATCGCTGTTCCGAGACCCAGGAGCACGGCGGCGGTCAGCCAGATCCCGAACTCGTGGCCGACGGCGATCATTGCCAGGGCGGCAGCCTGGACGAGCATGCCCCCGACGATCAACCATTTCCGGCCGTACCTGTCCGACAGCCCTCCGGTGACGAGCTGCGCAGCGCCCCAGACCGCGGGATAGACGGCGGCCAGGATGCCGACCTTTTCGATTGTCAGTCCGGCGGCGGCGAACAGGACGGGGAAGAGTCCCCAGGCGAGTCCGTCGTTGAGGTTGTTGACCAGGCCGGCCTGGCTGACCGAGGAGAGTGATTTGTCCCGGAAACTGGTGAGGGTGAAGATATCCCGGTTGCTCAGTTTCCCGTGGGCGCCGGCGTGGGCGGACGTATGGCTGGCGGCCTCCAGCAGGGCATGGCCCCGGGTTTCCCGCACGGCGAAAACCGACAGTCCCAGGCCCAGCGCAATGTAGGCGGCGCCGAGCAGGAACGGTCCGGGCCGGAGCCCGTAGTTGGCCGCGATGTAACCGGTGGCGAGGGCGGTGCCTGCGACGCCAAGGTAGCCGGCCGCTTCATTCAGGCCCATGGCGAAACCGCGGCGCGCCGGGCCGACGAGATCCATTTTCATCATGACGGTGGTGGACCACGCCAGGCCCTGGCTGATGCCCAGGACCACGTTGGCGGCAACGATCCAGCCCCAGCTGGGTCCGAGGATCAGCAGCAGCGGGACGGGCAGGGCAATCACCCAGCCGGCGATGAGGACGGGTTTCCGGCCGTAGCGGTCCGAGAGGGTGCCGGCGAAGTAGTTGGTGCCGGCCTTGGCGAGACCGAAAGCCAGAATGTAGGTCAGCGCGCTCGTGTAGAGGCCAAGACGGAAGACCTGCCCGGCCAGCAGCGGGAGCACGGTGCGTTCCTGGCCCAGCGTGCCGCCAACCAGGGCATTGACGGCGACGAGGAGCATGAACTGGGCCAGGTTCTGCCGCAGGCCCAGCGTGGTGCCGCGGCGGCGGCGCGGTTCCCGCAGTCCGGGGGTGGTGCGGAACGTCATGCTGCTCCAGGTGGTCGGGACGGAGGCTGGTGGGGGGGGCTCGAGGGAAGAAGCAAAAAGGGAGGAGGGAAGGTGGAGGGGGAGGG
>NZ_JBWZCG010000007.1:0-148680 GCF_059383415.1 Pseudarthrobacter sp. RHLT1-30-1 | reverse complement strand
CAGCCCCGCCGACCCCACCAAAACCGGCTCCGAATTCTCCTCATCAAAACCATTCACCGTCGACGGCGACAACGCCCACACCCGGCCCTTGACCGGATCCGTCACCGCAATCACCTGCGACCCGAAACTCACCGCCGCCGAACCCGGCAACTTCTTATCCCCACCCAACCGCAACTGCGCCGCCGACACCTGATTCAACGTCGAGCCCGCCGCATCATCCACCAACACCGTCCCGGCATCCTGCAACACATCAAACGTCGACGACGCCGGCGTCACCGCCCCATCCAACACCCGAGACGGATAATTCAACCGCCCCACCGCATTCTTGGACTTCGACACCACCCACACCCCACCGTCATTCAACTCCACCTCAGTGGTCTTAAACCCCGGATAAATAATCGCGCCCGTGATCAACACCGCCGAGGCCACGGCGATGCCGGTACCGGCCATCAAACGCCGCCGGCGCGCGGTGAAGCGGCCGCCCAGCGGGCGTGAGGCATCAGTCCGGCGGGTTTTAGGCCGCAGGGTGGAAAGGAAGGTCTTCATGTGTGCTGTGTCCCCCAGAAGGTCACGGCAACCGCGCAGGGTGCATCGCCCACGTGGTACCAGATGCCTCGACTATCGCATATTAGCCATCGATTAGAGAAACCTTCGCGGAGTCAACTCCGATTGGCTTCGCATCGACGCAGGTCAAAGTCCCTAATCCAGGACGAGCCCGCGGCCGCTGCCGCGCTGCAGCTGCACCGGATGGATTTCGCCGAAGCCGCGGACATCCTCAGCCGGGCGCGGAAGCAGCACAAACCGTTCGTCCTGTTCCAGCGCGGACGCCGTCATGGAGTCCACCAGCACGGTCCCCGGATCAGCCAGCGCCGTGAGCCGGGCCGCCAGGTTCACCGTCGGGCCGTAGATATCGCCCAGCCGGGAGAGGATACGGCCCCACACCATGGCCACGCGGGCTTGCGGCAGGATCTCGTCCTCGGTGAACGCCTGGCACAGGGCGAGCGATATTTCGGCGCCGGCGGCGGGGGTCTCGGCGATGTACAGGACTTCGTCACCGACCGTCTTGACCAGGCGGCCGCCGCCCACGGAGATGATCTCGGCGCACTTGTTCTCGAAGCGCTGGACCAGCTGGGCGAGCGTCTTTTCGTTCATCCGGCGGGACAGGCTCGTGTAGGAGACCAGATCCGCGAATCCGACGGCCCGTGCCAGCGGCAGCGGGGCGTCGTCCTCGTCGCCTTCGCGGCCTTCCTCGCTGGACGCCAGTCCGGCCTCGGCGCGCACGGCGAGGCGCTGGACGCCGGCGTTGAGCTGGCGGCGCCAGGAGTAAAGCAGCATTTCCTCCATCGCGTCCACGAGGGAGGGCAGTTCGCTGACCAGCCGTTTTCGGGCCACGGCGTCGGTGACGCCCTGCTGGTGGACCATGTCCTCGACAAGGGCTTCGATCTGCCACACCACCATGCGGTCCGTCATCTGGCCGATGGCCCGGGTGACGGAAATCGCGGCTTCCTCGGTGAGCTTGCCGGACCGGACCTGGTCCACGACGAGAGTCAGTGCAGCCTGGTCGCGTTCGGTGAAGGCAACGTCCTCGTCCCCGATGTTGGGAAAGCCCAGGGCCCGCCAGAGTTTGCGGGCGGAGAGCAGGGACAGTCCGGCGCCGGCCGCGACTTCACGCCGGCGGAGCTTGCGTTCCCCGCCGAGCAGCCGCTGCTCCAGGGCTTTCAGCGCGATCCGCTCGGCGGACATCGTGCCGGTGGCGGGCGCGGCGGGGGCAGCCGGCGCGGCGTCGGCGGCGGACTCCGCTCCGGCCGGAGCTTCGTCGGACTCGGCGTCGGCGTCGTAATCAGAGTCGTCGTCGTTCGCGGCGGGCTCGTTCGCGGCGGCGTCGTCGTCGTCGTCGTAATCAGAGTCGTCGTCGGACTCCGGTTCGACCGTGACGTCGGTGTCAGCGGAATCGGGAAGCCAGGCTTCGGCGTTGGACACGCCGTCTGCGGCGTCCCCGTCGTCCCGGCTGGCCACGGAATCGAGGACGGCTTCCTGGAGGCTGGCGGTCTCGACGACGGCGTCCGGAACCTGTGACGGTTCCTCGTCCAGGAGGCCGGCGTCCTGGTGGACGTTCTCAGCGCTCATCTCTTCCACCTTCTCTCGTCTCCCACGGCCACGCCGCATCGGGGTAGTCCATCATGCCCTCGGGGCCCGCGATCTCCTCCGGCGGGAGATCGTTAATGGCGTCGAGGATGTAGTTCCGGAACGTCGCGACTTCCGGGACGTCGGGTACCACGGTGCGGCCGGGGTGTCCGGTCTCCAAGGATATGTTCCCCGATCGCAATACGCGTTGGAGAAACGACTGATCAACGACCACATTACGGACAGTGGCCAGGGGAACCTGCTGGTCGCGCCGCCGCAGCATGCCGTAGCGGGCAACCAGGCGCTGACTCGTGAGGGTGTATTTCGTGGCGTGCCAGGTCATCACCCGCCGCAGGCAGTAGCCCAGCAGCACCCAGGCCGCCAGCGCAATGGCGGCCCCGATCAGCCAGGGCGTCCACTCCTTGGCCGAGCCTTTGATGAGCGGGACGAATTGGGCCGGGCCGCCCTTCACGATCCAGGCGCTGGCGTAGGCGGCGAGCGCCGGAACCAGGATAAAGACCAGCGCCGGGACAATCAGGGTCCGGGGCTGCGGCCGGGTCACCACAATCACTTGCTCGCCCGGGAGGAGCTCTTTACGCATAACCGCTTTCGGTGCCCGGATTGCTGCCGGGACTGCCGTCTTCCGTGCCCGGTGGTGTCCAGGGCCGCAGGTGCACGACGTCGCCGGCCGTCACGACGTGCTCATGTCCGCCGGAATCGACGACCAGGAGCGAGCCGTATTCATCCAGGCGCGTGGCGTGGCCGATGATCTCGTGGTCGCCGGGCAATTGGGCGCGGACCTGCTTGCCGAGCGTGGTCAGCAGGTGCTCGACCCGCTTGTGCAGCGAGGGGCCGCCAGCCATCCCGGCGGCGGGATCGCCGTCGGCGTTGCAGAAGCTGCGGTAGAGCGTGGCGAAACGGGACAGGTAGCTCTTCAGCAGCTGGGTCCGGTCCACCGTGGTGGGGTGTTCCAGCAGGACGGAAGTGGCAGTGGGCACCGGGAGTTCGGCCTCAGTGAGGGTGACGTTCAGTCCGGTCCCCAGCACCACGGCCGGGACGGCGCCGCCCGCCATCGGGCCCAGCTGGGCGAGGATGCCGGCGATCTTCCGGCCGCGGACCAGGACGTCGTTGGGCCATTTGAGCTCCGCCGGGATTCCTGCGGTCTCCAGCAGGGCCTCGCGCAGGGCCAGGGCCGAGAGCAGCGAGAGCCAGGAGTAGCGGTGCGTCGGCAGCGGGCGCCCCTCGGCGTTGACCGGGCGGAGCACCAGCGAGACGGAGACCGAGCTGCGGGCCGGAGCGTCCCAGTGGCGGTCGAGGCGGCCGCGGGCGGCGCTCTGGAATTCGGCGGTGAGCACGGTGAGGTCCGGATAGGCCCCGGGATCCTCGGTGACGCCGCGGAGCAGGTCGGCGTTGGTGGAGCCGGTGGATTCGACCACCGTGAGCCGGGGAATGCCGTGGGCGGCCAGGAACGACTCGTCACCAAGGGCGTTCACGTCGAGGGGCGGTCGGTCCGGGGCTTCCTGCGCGGCTTCCATGCCTTGAATCCTACCGAGTCACGGCGGCCCCGGCGCCTGCCAGGGCGCAGGATGCGTGGATCCTCAGCAAACTCAGAGGAAGATGTCAGGGATCAGCCGGTCTTCCGGGGCGCCGAGGCTGTAGGGGGTGAAGTCCGTGACGCCGGCGGCGGCGAGGACCTGCTCGTCGGTATAGAAGTTGCCGCTCCAGCTGCCGGAGGCCGGGATCGCGTTGCTGCTGGTCAGCACGGCGTGGGCGGCGTCCGCCATGATTTCGGGGCCGCGGGCGCCCTGGACGATCTTTTCGCCGCCCGGCATGTTGCGGATGGCGGCGGTGTTGATCAGGGTGCAGGGCCACAGCGAGTTGACGTTGATGCCGTCGACTTTAAGTTCCTCGGCCAGCCCCAGCGTGGTCAGGCTCATGCCGTACTTCGCCATCGTGTACGCCAGGTGCATTCCGGCCCACTTGGGATCCAGGTTCAGCGGCGGGGAGAGCGTCAGGATCTGGCCGGCGTCGGATTCCCGGAGCGCGGGCAGGGCGAGCTTGGACAGCAGGAAGGTGCCGCGGACATTGATGTCCTGCATCAGGTCATAGCGCTTCATGTCGACATCGTCGGTCCGGGACAGGTCGATCGCGGAGGCGTTGTTGATGACAACGTCGATTCCGCCGAAACGTTCGATGGCGGCGGCCACCGCGCCGGCGACGTCGTCGTCGTTGCGCACATCGCCGACCAGCGGCAGGGCCTGGCCGCCGGCTGCCTCGATCTGCTCGGCGGCGGAGTAGACCGTGCCTTCCAGCTTGGCGTGCGGCTGGCCGGTCTTGGCCATCAGGACGATGTTGGCGCCGTCGCGGGCTGCGCGGGTCGCGATGGCCAGGCCAATGCCGCGGCTTCCCCCGGAGATGAGAATGGTGCGGCCCTGGAGGGAACCGGCGGCCTGGTAGGGCCCTTGTTGCTGGGATTGCGGGGCGGTGCCCGAAGCATCGTTGCTCGAAGTCATGGGGACACTCTAGCGGAGTTATGTTACCGACGAGTAACAAAGGCGTGCCCCGCCTGCACGGCTTGTACCGTTTGCTTGCCGACGCTCCTGCCCAGTTACTGCCCGGCTGAGCCCGAAATAGCCCGCCGGACCCGCGCAATCCCGGGCGCTAAGGCTGGGCAATCCGCGGGCAACTGGGCTGGAGCGTCGCGGGCCGTCGGCAACTTCCGCCAGTATCGACGCGGCGGTGCCGGTGAGAGTCGGGCCGAATATTGTAGGTTTTCTACAGCGGCATGGGCCTCTGGCGTCACTAGACTTGCCATCAAGGCCCCGCCTTTGTGGATAACAGCTAAAGCGCCACGCAGGACAGGGCCGGCGCACGCAGCACCATCCGCAGCACACGATTCAGCAGACGCTACAGAGCCGGAGACACTTGATGAGCCACGATCTGACCACGACCGCGGGGAAGATTGCCGACTTCCGCGACCGCCAGGCCCGTGCTGAACAGCCCTCCGGCCCGGAAGCGATCGAGAAGCAGCATGCGCGCGGCAAGAACACCGCCCGGGAGCGCATTGACCTGCTGCTGGACGCCGGTTCCTTCGTCGAGTTCGACGCCCTCGCCGTGCACCGCTCCACCGCCTTCGGCATGGAGAAGAAGAAGCCGCTGGGCGACGGCCTGGTCTCCGGCTACGGCACCGTGGACGGGCGCCCCGTGGCCGTGTACAGCCAGGACTTCTCTGTCTACGGCGGCTCGCTCAGCCAGGTCAACGGCGAAAAGATCGTCAAGGTCCAGGAATTCGCGCTGCGCAACGGCTGCCCCGTCGTCGGCATCCTCGACGGCGGCGGCGCCCGGATCCAGGAAGGCGTCGCCTCGCTGGCGATGTTCGCGGACATCTTCCGCAACAACGTCCACGCCTCCGGTGTCGTACCGCAGATTTCGCTGATCATGGGCCCGTCCGCCGGCGGAGCGGCTTACTCCCCCGCGCTGACCGACTACGTGGTCATGGTGGACAAGACCTCGCACATGTTCATCACCGGCCCTGACGTGATCAAGACCGTCACCGGTGAGGACGTGGACATGGAGACCCTGGGCGGCGCCCGGCAGCACAATGCCACCACGGGCACCTCGACCTACCTCGCCTCCGATGAGGCCGACGCCATCGAGTTCGTCCGCGAACTGCTGGACTTCCTGCCCTCCAACAACCTCGCCGAGGCCCCGGTGCTGGAGCACACCCAGGAGCTGGAGCTCGACGCCGACGACCTCGCCCTGGACACGCTGATCCCCGACTCGGCCAACCAGCCCTATGACATGCGCAAGGTCGTCGGACAGCTCGTGGACGACGCGCACTTCCTGGAAATGCAGTCCCTCTACGCGCCGAACGTGATGATCGGCTACGGCCGGATCGAGGGCCACACCGTGGGCATCGTGGCCAACCAGCCGATGCAGTTCGCCGGCACCCTGGACATCGCCGCCTCGGAGAAGGCCGCCCGCTTTGTCCGGCACTGCGACGCCTTCAACATCCCGATCATCACCCTGGTGGACGTGCCGGGCTTCCTGCCCGGCAAGGACCAGGAGTTCCAGGGCATCATCCGCCGCGGCGCGAAACTGCTCTACGCCTACGCCGAGGCCACCGTGCCGAAGCTGACGGTGATCACCCGCAAGGCCTACGGCGGAGCGTACATCGTGATGGGCTCCAAGAAGCTCGGGGCGGACCTGAACCTGGCCTGGCCCACCGCGCAGATCGGCGTCATGGGCGCCCAGGGCGCTGTCAACATCCTTTACCGCCGCGAACTGGCCGCGGTCGCGGAGGCCGGCGGCGACGTCGAGGCCAAGCGCGCCGAGGTCATCCGGCAGTACGAGGAAGAGCTGCTCAACCCGTACCAGGCCGCCCAGCTGGGCTACGTGGACGCCGTCATTGCCCCGTCCGAGACCCGGGTGCAGATCATCAAGGGGCTGCGTGCCCTGCGGGACAAGCGCGCCAGCCTGCCCGCCAAGAAGCACGGGAACATCCCGCTGTGACGCAGGTCGAGCCTGAGGAGCCAACCCCGGCGGAGCAGCCCCTGCTCGCCGTGGTCAAGGGCGAACCGACGACGGCGGAACTCGCGGCGCTGACCGCCGTCGTGCTGGCCCTGGGCAGCGGCGAAGCGGCTGCACCGGAGAAGCCGGGCGCCCGGCACTGGATCCGCCGGCAGCAGCTGCAGCTGGCACCGAAGCCCGGCCCCGGGTCCTGGAAGCGCAGCCGCGGCTGACGCACACCCCTGCGCAGCAGGCCGCTTCATCCCCTATCCTGTGCATGTCTCGAGCACCAAGATCTCGAGCACCAAGAGCGGGGGGAAATTGGCCTCAGACTGGAGTTTCAACATTGACGACACGAGTGCACATTTATCGGTGCCACCGGATGAAGTAAGGCTGCCGGTTCAGCAAGCGGCGAATGAACTGCGCCAGGCCATGGATGCCTGCCGGAGGGCTGCCCTCGATCTTGGTGTCACTGTCCGTTCCTCCAGCCAGGCAGGCTACGGGACAAAATGGATTCTTGAAGCAGCGGGCCTGAACAGTGCAGATCTGGAAAGGGTTCTTCGCGGGGAAGAACTCTACTGACCATTCCCCAGCCGGGATGTCCCGGTTACCGGCGGCTAGTTCCGGCTCATCCGACGACTCCGCCCCAAGTCGCCACCAGATGCGCGCCAACCGGACCAACGACGGTCATGTGCGACGGCCGGTGAGGGCCGTCAGAGTGTCGACGATGAGTGACCGGTGTTCGGCGGCAGACCAGCCGTGGGCTCTCCGGATGTGCACGACCGTGTCTGCGCAGAGCAGGACGTCAGTGACGACGGTGAGGCGTTCCGGGTGCAGACCCTTTGCGAGGAGGCCATCGGCGGCGGCGTGGTCCCAGAACGACTGGCACAGCTGGGTGGTGGCGCGGCGTCCGGCCCGGGCGGCTTCGGCGAGCTCCGGCTCAAGACCCTCGGACTGGGCAGCGACCTCGAACAGCGGCCCTGCCCGCTCCGCGATACCGACCGAGACGTCGGCGAGGGCGTCGATCCGTTCGGCCAGCGTGTCGGCGGTCATCGCGTCCTGAGCCCGGGGGCGGTGGGCGACATCGACCGGCTCTGCGTCACCCACAAGCGCCTGGTCGATGACACGGCTGAACAGGGCTGCCTTCGTCCCGAAGCGGACGTAGACGGTACGGGCAGCGACACCGGCGCGCTCGGCGATCTGGGCAAGAGTGGTGGCCACGTAGCCCTGATCGAGGAAAAGCACGCCCGCGGCCTCAATGAGCTGGGCCTCGGTTCGGGCCACCCGGCTGGCCCTCAGATCCGGATTGGTGAGGGATTTTCCCTTGACGTCTTCGCTCATACAATGCAGTATAACTGCATCAATACAGTTGCACTGCAATTAGGAGGCTTTCCGATGATTCCAACACTGGCCGGAGTGCACCACCTCAAACTGCCCGTCTCCGACCTGGACCGGTCAATCCGGTGGTACGGCACCCGGCTGGGCTATCAAGTCGTCATCGAGTTCCGCGACGACGGTCGCCGCACGGGCGTCGCGATGACCCATCCCGCCGGCGGGCCCGACCTCGCACTGAACCTCAACCCGGACCGGGCGAAGGCGTCAGCCGGCTTCGACTACTTCTCCATCGGAGTACCCGACCGGGAGCGGATGGAGGCGTTGGCGGCCCACCTGACCGGCCTCGGCGAGGCCCATGCCGGGGTGCATTTCGCGACGATCGGCTGGATTCTGCCGATGCTGCACGACCCCGACGGTCATGAGGTTCGCTTCTACTCGAGGGAATCCCACACGGAGATCGACCCGGCCGCCCCGCTCGTCATCAACGACGCCGTTGCCACCGCACGGGCCAAGGAGGAGCAATGGCGTGCCGATAGGGCCGCGTCCAGCGGCGCAACGGGTGCGGCGCCGTGAACGGCGCGGGCCGACGGGTGAAACGGACCTGATGTGTTCCTCAAACGGCACCGTGGAGCGACAAATCAAGGCTGCGATTTCACCACCATTTTTCCGCCAAGCCACACCCTCCGGGCGGCCTCAGCGGGCGCAGGCGAGGTTCCGCATGAGGGTGATGTCTTCGGTCCTCGCAGCGCGGCGGGCGAGTGAGACTGCCATGATCGGGGCGAAATTGCAGCACCAGAGCCACAGCCGGTCTGCGTCTATCGGATCAGCGATATCAGCGAGCTCACGGCACCGGCTGCGGATGTCCGCTGCGCTGGTCGCCCCGGTTATGGCCAGGTCGGTGAGGTCCATCGCTGGCTCTCCAATGCACGGGCGTGGGTCGATGGCGACCACCCTGCGCCCGGCGCCGACCCGCAGAATGTTGCCGGGGTGAAGATCGCCGTGCAGCAGTGAATCCCCGCCACTTGCCATCTCCATCGCAGCCGCGTGGCATCGACGCCAAACTGCCGTGTCGATCGGTGAGTCCGGGAGAGCGCGTTGGCGCCGGTCCCACAACTCGAACACGAACTCCACGCGCTCACGCGCCAGGGGAACATCGGGTAGGGGTGTGCCCCGCGGTGAGAATAGGTCCTTGATGAGAGGGGCGACCTCCGCGATTCCCCACGATGCGGCGGCCAGCCCGGTGGTGTCGGGTAGCCACTCCAGCAAAATCGCGCCACGGGTGGCGTCCGCGTCCACCAGTTCGACGACGGTGGGGGCGGCGGCCCAGTACGTCAGCGCGGCTGACTCCTGCTCTGCGATCGCGCGGTCGGGTGAGAGCTTCAGCGCGTACCGCGTTCCGTCCGCACTCGAAACGCACTCCACAACGGCGCCCGTTCCACCCGCGAGGACAGTGCGAGGGTCCAGTCCCCATTTCTGACAAAGCTCTGCCACGATCGTTCCGAAACCATCGATCCACGCTTGAGCGGCGGTGCCGAACCGATCGAGGAGCCGGCCCCGGGCAGCAAGTGGCAACAAAACCTGTGTCATGTAGCGATGCTAAGTGGTGAGGCGCCCCAGTTGTGAAATGTCCGGCACGGGAATCACCCGCGGGCGGCGAGAGACGAGCAGGCCAGATAGCGCGGCGAATTACGGCCAGATAACTCTGCGCCTCAGCACCCTGCGGGATGCCCCACGGAATGTCCCGCGGGAAAAGTGCAGCAACCCTTTCATAACAGCCGGAGCCCGGCTAGTCTCTTTCGGGTGACTATCGAAACCACTGGAACCGCCGCCCCCGGGCGCCCCCACACCCCCATCGACGCCGTCGCCGACGCCCTCACGGACACCCTGATCCGGCTCAACCCGAGCTTCGCCACCGAACTGGGGCTCCCCGGGCACGAGACCGAATACCAGGACTTCTCCCCCGCCGGGCACGAGGAGTTCGCGGCGGCCGCGCGCGCGGCGCTCGCCGCGCTGGACGGCCTGGCGCCGGCGGACGACGTCGACGCCGTCACGCTCGACGCCCTGCACGAGCGCCTGGGCCTGCAGCTGGAGATCCACGCGTCGGGCTGGAATCTTGCCGAACTGAACAACATCGAATCGCCCGCCCAGCAGATCCGCTCCATCTTCGACCTCATGCCCACGGCGACTGCCGAGGACTGGGAACACATCGCCGGCAGGGCGCACAACGTTGCGGGCGCCGTCGACGGCTACATCGAGTCCCTGCGCGCCGCCAAGGAGGATGGCAAGGTTTCCGCGGTCCGCCAGGTCTCGATAGTCATCGAACAGACCACCAAGTACGCCGCGGAGGACGGCTTCTTCGCAAAGCTCGCGGCAGGCGCCAAGACCGCCGACGGGCCGCTCCCGCCGGAGCTGCAGGCCAGGCTCGACGCCGGCGCCGCCGCCGCCCGCGTGGCGTACTCCCGCCTTGCAGGTTTCCTTGAGTCCGAGCTCCTGCCCGTCGCGCCGGAGAAGGATGCCGTGGGCCGCGAGCGCTACGCCCTGGCATCCCGCTCCTTCCTCGGCGCCACCGTGGACTTGGAAGAGACCTACGCCTGGGGCGTGGAGGAGCTCGCGCGCCTCATCGCCGAACAGGAGCGGGTTGCCGGGGAAATCCGGCCCGGGGCGACGGTTGATGAAGCCAAGGAGCTCCTGGACGGCGATCCCGGCCGCCAGCTCAAGGGCACCGACGCCCTTAAGACGTGGATGCAGGAGCTCTCCGACCGGGCCGTGGCCGAGCTCGCCGGCGTCCACTTCGAGATCCCGGACATCATGAAAACAATCGAATGCCGGATCGCCCCCACCGACGAGGGCGGCATCTACTACACCCCGCCGTCCCAGGACTTCAAGCGCCCCGGACGCATGTGGTGGTCCGTTCCCCCCGGGGAGGACACCTTCACCACGTGGGCCGAGACCACCACCGTGTTCCACGAAGGCGTCCCCGGGCACCATCTGCAGATCGCCACGGCCATCTACCGCCGTGAGTTGCTCAACACGTGGCGCCGCAGCGTGTGCTGGACTTCCGGGCACGGCGAGGGCTGGGCCCTGTATGCCGAGAAGCTGATGCAGGAACTGGGCTATCTCAAGGACCCGGGTGACCACATGGGCATGCTGGACATGCAGCGCATGCGGGCTGCCCGCGTGGTGTTCGACATCGGTGTCCATCTGGAGTTGGAGGTGCCCGAGCGTTGGGGGTCGGGCACCTGGACTCCGGACAAGGGCTACGGTTTCCTGAAGCAGAACCTTGCGATCAGCGAGGGCCAGCTTAACTTTGAGTTCACCCGCTATCTCGGCTGGCCAGGCCAGGCGCCGTCGTACAAGGTCGGCCAGCGGCTCTGGGAGCAAATCCGCGCCGAGCTCGAATCCCGCCCCGACTTCGACCTCAAGGCCTTCCACACCAAGGCGCTGAACATCGGTTCGGTCGGCCTCGACACGCTCAGGCGGGCGCTGCTGGAGTAGCCGCGGCACCCTACCGCCGAGGTGCTGAGCCTGGGGCGCGGCGCCGTGCCGGGCTGAATCCCCGCACGCCAACCGCCTGAACCAGCTGCTGCAGGCAGCCTAACCCCCAGCGTTGCTCCGACTACTTGACTCTGCCCGCGCTCGATGGGCGCGAAGTCTCGCCTCGGCGGGCCACCCGGCGGATTCTTTCGGCGGTCCTTGCGCGCTTCCCTCAGGCGGGCGCTGCGGGAGTGGCCGCGTTCCGTCCCGAAGGCCCCCGCTTCACGAGACAATCGCCACACCGGGGGTGGGAATAACTTCACAAAGGGGCCGTCTTTCGGCGCAATCCCAGTGATTCAGCGCTTGTGACCGAAAATGTGCCACGTAATATTTCTCAACATCCGTTCGCCGTGATAGGGGTGCCGGTTCTAGCGTGTTCCAGTGAGCACTCAGACAAGCACCCCCGCACCCGCCGGAAAGACCGGCTTCCAGCTGCCCAAATGGGCCGGCTCGTTCGGCTTCCAGATCATCGCCGCCCTGATAGTGGGTCTGGGGCTCGGTCTCCTGGCCAAGTACACGGGCAGCACCAAGGCGAGCCCCAACGGCCTGGGCGCCACGCTGCAGACCATCGGCTCCAGCTACATTTCACTGCTGCAGACCGCCGTCGTCCCCCTCATCTTCACCGCCGTCGTCAGCTCCATCTCCAACCTGCGGGCCGTCTCCAACGCCGCCAAGCTGGCCTGGAACACGCTGCTCTGGTTTGCCATCACCGCGCTGATCTCGGTGCTGATCGGCATCGGACTCGGCGTGCTCCTGCAGCCCGGCGCCAACACCGGCATCACCCAGGAGGCCAAGTATTCCGGCAAGTCCGGTGACTGGTGGTCCTTCCTGATCGGCCTGTTCCCGAAGAACTTCCTGGGACTCGGGGCCAGCACCACTGTCACGGAGGGCGCCGCCACCACCTCGGTGAGCTTCAATGTCCTGCAGATCCTCGTGATCGCGGTCGCCGTCGGCATCGCAGCGCTGAAGGTGGGCAAGGCGGCCGAGCCGTTCCTGAACCTCAACGCCTCCGCCCTCGCCGTGATCCAGAAGGTCCTCTGGTGGATCATCCGGATCGCCCCCATCGGCACCGTCGGACTGATCGGTAACGCCGTCACGATCTACGGCTGGGACACCATCGGTTCGCTGGGCAAGTTCACCTTCGCCATCTATGTGGGTCTGGCCCTCGTGCTGTTCGTCGTCTATCCGGTCCTGGTCCGCGCCCACGGCCTCTCAATCAAGCAGTACTTCTCCGGCGTCTGGCCGGCCGTGCAGCTGGCCTTCGTCTCGCGCTCCTCGGTGGGCGCGCTGCCGCTGACCCAGCGCGTGACGGAACGCAGCCTGGGCGTCCCCCGTGCCTACGCCTCGTTCGCCGTGCCGCTGGGCGTGACCACCAAGATGGATGGCTGCGCCGCGATCTACCCGGCCATCTCGGCGATCTTCGTGGCGCAGTTCTTCGGAATTGAACTCGACTTCACCCAGTACCTGCTGATTGCCCTCGTCGCCGTGCTCGGCTCCGCCGCAACCGCCGGCACCACCGGCGCCGTCGTCATGCTGACCCTGACCCTCTCCACCCTGGGACTGCCGCTGGCCGGCGTCGGGCTGCTGCTGGCGATCGACCCGATCCTGGACATGGGACGCACCGCCGTCAACGTGGCCGGTCAGGCCCTGATCCCCACCATCGTGGCCAAGCGCCAGGGCATCCTCGACGAGACGCTGTACAACGCACTGCGCAACGGCGACCCCTTCGCCGACGACTCCGACGGGACAGACGACGCCGGATCCGCCGCCGTTGATCCGTCCGCCGCCGCTGCTCCCGCAGCGTCGCAGGAAGACCGCGCCTTGGCCGGCGCCAGGGCGTAACCGCCAACACGAGGCTTAACTGACGGAGCCCCCGGGAGCAGTTCAGCTCCCGGGGACTCCTTCATTTAAGCGGGCAACTCTTCAGTCATCATCCGGCGCCGCAGCCGAGCAGGTCGGCCCGGACGCCCTCGTTGATCCGCGTGCCGGGCCCAAGCAGTTGGACCTAGTGGCCGCCTCCGCCAATCACGCCCTTCTCGACGGCTTTGGTGACGGCGTCAGCCTCGGCCTGGGTCAGCGTGCCGTCGGTGACAGCCTTGTCCAGCTTGGTCTTCAGCCCCGCCGCGCGCTCAGCCTGTGCCGCGGTCCGCAGCTCCGCCAGGGCCGAGGTGACCTTGGATTCCTCAATCCCGAGCGACGCCGCCAGCGACTTGGCCAGTTCCGCGTCCATCGTGGCGCGGTCCGGCTTAGTTCCTTCGGCCGGCGGGGTGGCCGGCTTGTTGGCTTCGCGGAAAGCCTGGAGGGCTTCGGTCACCTTGGCCTCGTCCACGCCGAGCTTGGCAGCCAGTTCGGCAGCCCGGGCCACACCGCGCTCACCGCCGCGGCCGGGTCCGTGTCCGCCGCGCATACCCTGGCCGTCGGTGGTACCGGGTGTCGCCTCAGCAGAAGCGCTGGTGCTGGGGGTGGGTGCGGGAGTCGTGGCTGCTGAAGCCATCCCGGTAACGCCAAGGCCTGCGCCCAGGGC
This sequence comes from Pseudarthrobacter sp. RHLT1-30-1, assembly GCF_059383415.1. Lineage (NCBI taxonomy): Bacteria > Bacillati > Actinomycetota > Actinomycetes > Micrococcales > Micrococcaceae > Pseudarthrobacter > Pseudarthrobacter sp. RHLT1-30-1. Next base: position 134,654 of record NZ_JBWZCG010000007.1, on the reverse strand, counting down.
CAGAGCCCCGGCGGAGATGGCGAGCGTTATTCTCTTGGTGCGTGACATGTGCTGTCTCCTGGTCTGCAGCATAGTGACGGCTGCGATTGGTGGTTGTCTCTTCCAAGACGTAGTTCAAGTCTCCGACGGCCGCTTCGGCTGGAGCTGTTGGGAACCTTTCATCTTCCTGTGAAGGCAAATGGGAAAAGTTGCCCGGAGTGCAAACATGCACGTAGTGTAATTGCGTGTCCCCCTCCCCCCGCGCCGCCACACCCGCCACGCCCCCGGCGCCAGGTTCCACGCCGGAGGCGCCCTCACGCCGCGAGCTGAACAAAGCGGCCACCCGCCAGGCCATCACGGACGCCGCCCTGGGGCTGCTCCGTTCCAAAGGTCCGGGCCACTTCACCGTGGAGGACATCTCCGACGCCGCCGGCATCTCCCGCCGCACGTTCTTCAACTACTTCGGCAGCACGGAGGCCGCGATCGCCGCCGTCACGTTCGGGTTCCTGGACACTGCGCTTCAGCAGTTCCGGCTCAGGCCCGCCAGCGAACCCTTCCTGGAGTCGGCCAGGGCCGCCCTCGTCGAACTCGCCGACCCGATGACAGTGGCGCCGATGGCCGAGCTGTACAGCCTGGGCCAGGCAAATCCGCAGCTCAGCCGGTCCGAGCTGGAAGCCTGGGACCACTGCACGGTCCAAATCATTGCCGCTGCCCGCGAGCGGGTCGATGGGGGCGGCGTCGAGCTCGACGAACTGTACCTCCGCGCCCTCGCCGGCTCGGTCATCTCCTGCGGCAAAGCCGCAATGGACGTCTGGTTCGCCCGCTGCGGCGGGTCGCTGACGCCGGAGTCGCTGTCAACCCTCCGGCAACTTCTGATCGATAGCATGAGCCTGCTGGGCTCAGGGTTCGCCCGCCCCGACACCGTCCAGGCTGCCACCCCGGCCGCCGACACCACCGCCACCCCTTCCCCAGATCGGCACTGACATGGCCCTACTGCTCTACCGCCTCGGCAAGTTCTCCTACCGTCACCGCTGGCTCGTTATCTCCCTGTGGCTCGCCGTCATGGTGGCCGTCGGTGGCGCGGCAGCCGCCTTCCACGGCACCCTTTCCAACAACTTCCAGATCCCGGGCACCGAAACCCAGCAGATGGCGGACAAGCTCAAAAAGGAGCTTCCCTCCTCCTCCGGCGGCTCCGCCAGTGTGGTGTTTGAAGCCAACGATGCCCAGTTAAGCCAGGCCGGCAAGGACGCGGTCACGGCTGCGCTGACGAAGCTCAAGACCCTCCCGGACGTCCGGGGCACGGTTGATCCGTTCGCCACCCAGGCGCAGCTGGACCAGGCGGCAGCAGACCTGGCCGCCGGGCAGGCCCAGTCCGATGCCGGCAAGGCCCAGCTGGAGACGGCCGCGGCCGAACTCGCCGCAGGAAAAGCCCAGCTGGAGGCTGCCGAACAGCAGATGACGGCCGCTGGCCTGCCGTCCGCGGCGATCGACGCGCGGCTCGGCCAGCAGAAAGCAGCCCTCGCCGACGGTCAGGCAAAGCTCGACGCCGGCACCAAGGAACTTGCGGCAGGTGCGGAAAAGCTGGCCCTCGGCACCCGCCAGCTGGAGGCCTCGAAGGGCCTCCGCTTCGTCTCCGAGGACAGCAAGGCCGCGATCGCGCAGGTCCAGTTCACCACCTCCATCAACGGGCTCAAGCCCGAGGTCCGGCAGGAAGTCCAGGACATTGTCAAGGAGGTTTCCGCCGCCAACGTGACCGCCCTGCCCAGCAAGGAAATCAGCGAGGACATCTCCGAGCTCTTCGGCACCGCCGAAATCATCGGCATCGCGATTGCGGCCCTGGTCCTGATCATCATGCTCGGGACACTCATCGCCGCCGGACTCCCGCTGCTGATGGCCATTGTCGGCGTCGCCGTCGGTGTGGGCGGAACGTTCGCCCTGAGCGGCGCCGTGGACATGAGCTCCATTTCCCCGATGCTGGCGCTGATGCTCGGCCTCGCCGTAGGCATCGATTATTCCCTGTTCATCGTCAACCGGCACCGCGGCCAGCTGCTCGCCGGCATGGACCCCGAGGAGTCCGTGGCGCTGGCGACCGGCACGTCCGGCAATGCTGTGCTGTTCGCGGGACTCACCGTCATCATCGCCCTGGCAGCCCTCGTCGTCCCGGGACTTCCCTTCCTCGCCGTGATGGGCCTCTCCGCCGCCTCGACGGTGGCAGTCGCCGTCGTCGTTGCGTTGACGCTCACGCCGGCAATCCTCTCCCTCGTGGGCCGGAAACTGATCTCCAAGCGGGCCTGGGCCAGGGCGGAGCGGCACAACGCCGCTCCCGGCCACGAAACCGAGGACCGCGCCAAAGACGAATACCGCAGCAGCCATGGCTGGGGCGGCATCGTCACCAGCCACCCGTGGCTTGCCCTGCTGGCCGGCGTCGTGCTGCTCGGTGTCGTGGCGCTGCCCGCCAGCCAGTTGCGGCTCGCCCTGCCGGACGCCAGCTCCGAGCCGGTCGCCTCGCAGGCCTTCAAGGCCTACGACGTCACCAAGGGGAGCTTCGGCGAGGGCATGACCGGCCCGATCATCGTGGTGGGTGACCTGCCCGAGGGCCTAAGCGAAACCGAGGCGCAGGCCAAGCAGTTCGACGTCGCAGACATCCTGCGCGGGACCGGGAATGTCAGCGCCGCCGTGCCGCTGGCCCTGAGCGAGGACCGCCGCACCGCAGTGTTCCAGGTCATCCCGAACGAAGGCCCGGCCAGCGCCAGCACCGTCCAGGTTGTCTCCGAGCTCCGCGCCGAAAAGGGCCAGATCAGGGACACCACCGGGGTCAGCATCGGGCTCACCGGTCAGACCGCCGGCAACGTCGATGTGTCCACCAAACTCGGTGACGCACTGCCGCCGTACCTGGCGATCGTGGTGGGCCTCTCGCTGATCCTGCTGCTGCTGGTGTTCCGCTCCATCTGGGTGCCGCTGCTGGCCACCGGCGGATTCCTGCTCTCGCTCGCCGCCGCGTTTGGCGCCGTTGTCGCGGTCTACCAGTGGGGCTGGCTGGGTGCCATCTTCGGCGTGGAGAACCCCGGCGCCGTGCTGAGCTTCCTGCCGATCATCCTGATCGGTGTGCTGTTCGGCCTGGCGATGGACTACCAGGTGTTCATCGCCTCCGGAATGCGCGAGTCCTACATGCACGGCGAATCGGCCAAGCATGCGGTCCGGTCGGGCTTCAGCCACGCCGCTGCCGTCGTCACCGCAGCCGCGATCATCATGGTCAGTGTGTTCTCGGGCTTCATCTTCTCGCACCTGAACATGGTCCGGCCGCTCGGCTTCGCGATGGCCTTCGGCGTCCTGATCGACGCGTTTGTGGTCCGGATGACGATCGTCCCGGCCGTGATGTACCTGCTCGGCGAGAAGGCCTGGTGGCTGCCGGGCTGGCTGGACCGCATCCTGCCCAACGTCGACGTTGAAGGCGCCAAACTGCGCAAGCCCGCGGCCACCGTCCCGGGTCCCGTGGCGGAACCCGCCGAGGCCACCGCCCGGTAGCCGACACCGGCTGCCAACCGGCCGCCATACGGGGATCCACGAGCCGCCCGCCGATTATTCCAATCGGCGGGCGGCTTTGTTGTGGCGCGTTCGGCCAGTCTGGCGTCCAGGCACGACAGCCGGCAGGCGGCGCACCGCGGGGTTTGTTCAGGCCGCAAATTTGCTCTGCCTGCGGGTGCGAAGGAGTTCCTTGGCTCTTTGGCGGCGTCGGCTTGTGCTCCTTGCCACGGCCAAGTCCGGCTCCGCTTGCCGGGCAGGGGTTCCGGGCAGGGGCGGGGCGGTGGAGTGGTAGGTGTGTGCGGTGGGGGTGGTGACTTCGAAGGTGTGGCGGGGTCCGGGGCGCGGGCGTGCGGTCCAGCCGGGGGCTTCTTTGGTGTGGTTGCAGGCTTCGCAGAGCCCAGCCCCGTTTCTCTGGGTCGTCGCTCCGTTCTGGTGCCAGGGAATGATGTGGTCGAAATGTCTGATGGGGGCGTCGCAGTACGGGGTGCGGCAGGTGTCGTCGCGGGCGGTCAGGAAGCGGCGCAGGCCGGGCGGGAAGAGCCGGGCGCGGGAGTCCATTGCCGTGAGCTCGCCGGTGCCGGGGGCGGTGTAGAGCCGGCGGAGCCAGAGGTTCATGTCAGCGTCCCCTGAGCCGGGTCCTGTTCCCGCGGTTTTGAGCAGGTCGCGGGCCCAGCCTGCGGGGACGATGCCGTAGCCGGGGAGTCTGGCGGGTTCGGTCTCGCCCTGGAAGAGGGTCCGGTCGGTCATGATGAGCTGGATTTCGATGCCGCTGATTCCGCCGGCTTTTCCGGTGGTGCGTTCGACGAGGGTGTCGGCCATGAGTTGTCCCCGGGTGCGGGGGTCTCCGCCGGAGCGCAGTGTGTCGGCGTGGCGGGTCAGGGCGGCGTAGGCGGCGACGCCGGCGGAGACCGGGAGCAGGGCGGTGAGGTAGCACATGGTGTCCGGGGCCGGGCGGAGGCTGACGTGCCGTTCGGTCGCGGCGTGGCTGGCGCGCTGGGTGACGGAGCGGGGGTCGCGGCGGTAGGCGGCGGTCCGGGCCGCGGCGATGATTTGCGGTCCCCGGCGCCGTCGAAGGTTCCGGTGTCGGCGGCGAGCTCTTCGTCGACGGCGGCCCGTTCCTCTGCGGAGAGGCAGGCGGTTTCCCGCACTAAGAGGGTGGCGCGCCATTCGTTGAGCTGCCCGGTTTCCAGCGCGGCGAGGGTGTGCGGCATTTCGGTGACGAGCGCTTTGGCCAGGCCCAGGAGCCGTCCGCCGCGGGCCGGGGATTCCCGGCGGGCCAGGGCGATCTGCGCGCCGACTCCGGCGCCCAGCTCCGCCGGAGGCACCCCAAGGTCCCTCTGTTCGCGGCGCTGGCGCAGATCGAAGGCGACCGAGAGCTGGGCCTGTCGGGCAGCCAGGGCAGACTTTCGGGCTTCCAGGGCCCGGATTTCAGCAATCAACCCCGCACCGTCCAGCTCAGGCACGCCGCCGCCGCGCAGCGCTGTGCCTGCATCTTCAATTCCCGGCCTTTTCCCGCAACCACAGGCGCAGTCGCACCCCACTGCTGCCAGAGCGTCCGCGGCTGACTGAGTACCGTCCATGGCTCAAGTGTCCCGGAGGGCTAAGACATTATTGAGGGCCAACAGAAGCCGGTCAACCGCTTCGGAGGCCATCGGGGAAGTCCCCACACCGGAGGTAGATATCGGCACACGGCTAAGGACCAGCGCCACTTCAAGACGCGTCGTGACAGTTGCCAACGCTGCGTTCAGCTCCTCCAGCCGCCGCCAGGCCTCAATCAGCTCTGCGCTGCTCTCGGGCAAAGTAGCCTCCTCCAGCGCGCGGCCGCACATCGCTATCACGCTGCGGAGCTTCTCTTCCGGTCCTTGGTTCCCGTCCATGAAATAACGTTCCCACCGACCTCTGACAAAAAAGGGCACGGCGACGACGCCCCCAAGAACTAGGCTGGAGCGGTGACCCGCCTTATTCTTGCCTCCCAGTCCCCCGCCCGCACCAAGCTCCTGACCGACGCCGGCATCCGGCACGAGGTCCTCGTCTCCGATGTGGACGAGGACGCGGTCCAGGCCCGTTACGGCGTCACGGATCCGCACGACACCGCCCTGCTGCTGGCCCGCGCCAAGGCCGAGGCCGTCGCCTCGCTGCCGGAAGCCGACGGCGCGCTGGTGCTCGGCTGCGATTCGGTCTTTGAGTTCGACGGCGAGGCGCACGGAAAGCCGTACACCGCCGACGTCGCCAAGGAAAGGATGCTCCGGATGAGCGGCAGCAAGGGAGTGCTGCACACCGGCCACTGGCTGGTCGACTGCCGCGACACCGACGGATCCGAGGAGTCCGGCCCGGCAGGCTCCGGCGCGACCCTCGGTCACGTCACGTCCGCCGAGGTCCACTTCATGGAAATGAGCGCCGAGGAAATCGACGCCTACATCGCCACCGGGGAACCGCTGCAGTGCGCGGGCTCCTTCACCATCGACGGCTACGGCGGGGCCTTTATCCGCAAGGTCGACGGCGACCCGCACGCCGTCGTCGGGCTGTCCATTTCCACCCTCCGCGGGCTGCTGGGCCGGGCGCAGGTGGGCATCACCGATCTGTGGACCACCGGGGCAGCGGATCCCGCCCTGCTCCGGGCCGAGTGAGCTAATTCGCAGACCTTTGTAGCATCCCTACAAAGACTCGGCGCTTTACCCGCGGAATCCGCAAGTAATATCGGCGGAACCCACAAAACCGCGCTAGGCTCCCTGAAGGAAAGAAGGAGACGCCTTGTCAGCAAATTCGGAGCAGTCCGCAAATACCGTGCAGCGATCGGCCCAGGAGGGCGGCGCTGTAGCATCCCGCCGGATGAGCAAGGTGCTGATCGCCAACCGCGGCGAAATCGCGGTGCGCATCATCCGCGCCGCACGCGATGAAGGCCTCGCCTCCGTGGCGGTCTACGCGGACCCGGACCGCGACGCGTTGCACGTCAAGCTCGCCGACGAGGCCTACGCCCTGGGCGGCAACACCGCCGCCGAGTCCTACCTCGTGATGGACAAACTGATCGAGGTCGCCCACCGCTCCGGCGCCGATGCCATCCACCCCGGCTACGGCTTCCTGGCCGAGAACGCCGAGTTCGCCGCCAAGGTGATCGACGCCGGCATCACCTGGATCGGGCCCTCCCCCGCCGCGATCTCCGCCCTGGGCGACAAGGTCCAGGCCCGCCACATCGCCGAGAAAGTCGGCGCACCGCAGGTTCCCGGCACCGCCGACCCGGTGGAGTCCGCCGAGGAAATTCTTGAGTTCGTCGACAAATTCGGCCTGCCGGTCGCCATCAAGGCAGCCTTCGGCGGCGGCGGACGCGGCATCAAGGTGGCCCGCACCCGCGAGGAAATTCCCGAACTGTTCGAATCCGCCGTGCGTGAAGCCGTCGCCGCCTTCGGCCGCGGCGAGTGTTTCATCGAGCGTTTCCTGGACGCCCCGCGCCACGTCGAAACCCAGTGCCTCGCCGACGCGTACGGCAACGTCGTGGTGGTCTCCACCCGCGACTGCTCGCTGCAGCGCCGGAACCAGAAGCTCGTCGAGGAAGCACCGGCGCCGTTCCTCACCGAGGAGCAGAACCGCCGGCTCTACGAATCCTCCAAGGCCATCCTCAAGGAGGCCGGCTACCTCGGTGCCGGCACCTGCGAGTTCCTTGTGGGCCAGGACGGCACCATCTCCTTCCTCGAGGTCAACACCCGCCTCCAGGTGGAGCACTGCGTCTCCGAGGAAGTCACCGGCATCGACCTCGTCCGCGAGCAGTTCCGGCTGGCCCGCGGCGAGGAACTCGGCTACGGGGACCCCGAGGTCCGCGGCCACTCCATCGAGTTCCGCATCACCGGCGAGGACCCGGGCCGCAACTTCATGCCCGCCCCGGGCACCATCACGCGGCTGCTGAACCCCACCGGCCCCGGCGTCCGGATCGACTCCGGCGTGGAGCAGGGCGACGTCATCAGCGGCAACTTCGACTCGATGCTCTCCAAGCTCATCGTCACCGGCGCCACCCGCCCGCAGGCCCTGCAACGCGCCCGCCGCGCGCTCGAGGAAATGGTCGTCGAGGGCATCCCCACCGTCATCCCGTTCGACCTCGCCGTCGTCACCGACCCCGACTTCGCTCCGGCCGAGGGTCCGTTCAAGGTCCACACCCGCTGGATCGAGACGGCCTTCGTCAACGAGATCCCCGCCTGGACCCCCACGGGCACCGGCGCTGAAGCGCCCGACGCCGGCGAACGCCAGCGCGTCGTCGTCGAGGTCGGCGGCAAGCGCCTGGAAGTCGTCCTTCCGGCGTCGCTGGGCAGCGGCGGCGGCACGGGCGGCGGGAAGCCGGCCAAGGCCAAGAAGCGCACCCGCAGCGGCGGGGCGGTGGTGGCCGCCAGCGGCAACGCCCTGACCTCCCCCATGCAGGGCACCATCGTGAAGGTGGCCGTGGGCGAGGGCGACCTCGTTGCCGAAGGTGATCTTGTGGTGGTGCTGGAAGCGATGAAGATGGAGCAGCCGCTCACCGCCCACCGCGCCGGAATCGTGATCAGCCTGTCCGCCTCCGCCGGCGAGACGGTCTCCGCGGGCGCCATCATCGCCCTGATCGAGGACTCGGCTGCCGAGTAGCCCCCACCTGCGGCGGGACGCGGGCGCGCCTCTGGCGCCCCCGTGTCCCGCCCGTGCAGACTGGTTCAGTGAAGCCATTTCTGCTGCTCGCCTCCCGGGCCGAGGACGCCGCCGCCGAGGACGAATACGAGGCCTACCTACGCTACTGCGGGCTCGAACCCTCGCAGCTGAGGCGCATCCGGATGGAAGCCGCTCCCCTGCCGCCGCTTGAGCTCTCCGGGTACTCAGGCGTGATTGTGGGCGGAAGCCCGTTCACGTCCAGCGACCCAGCGGACGAAAAAAGCGATGTCCAGCACCGGGTGGAGCACGAGCTCGCCCAGCTGCTGGACCGGATCGTGGCCGAGGACTTCCCATTCCTGGGTGCCTGCTACGGGGTCGGCACGCTGGGCCGGCACCAGGGCGCGGTGATTGACCGGACCTACGGCGAAGGGCTCGGTGGCGTGACCATCAAGCTGACGGACGAAGGGCTGGTGGATCCGCTCCTGCGGGGGCTGCCGGACAGCTTCACGGCCTTCACCGGCCACAAGGAGGCCTGCACCGTCCTCCCGTCCCACGCCGTGCTGCTGGCCAGTTCCGCCGCCTGCCCGGTGCACATGTTCCGGATCAAGACCAATCTTTACGCCACCCAGTTCCACCCCGAACTCGACGCCCAGGGTTTGGTCACCCGGATCGACATCTACCGCCATGCCGGCTACTTCCCGCCGGAATCCGCCGAGATGCTGATGGAGGATGCCCGCCGGTTCTCCGCCACCGAGCCGATGAAGATCCTGCGGAACTTCGTGGAACGCTACGCGAGCTAGCCCGTCCCGGACCGCGCTCCTGGCTCGTGTCTCGTGGCTCCGGGCTCGTGGCTCCTGCCGCTCCTGGCCCTCCGACGCTCCTGGCTCCTGCCCCTCCGGGCTCGTGGCTCCTGCACTCCTGGCTCCTGGCCCTCCGACGCTCCTGCCCAGTTGTCTCCCCACAACCTCCTGCCGACACGGAAATGCCCGGCGTGTTCAGCGAACACACCGGGCAATTCCCTCAGCAACTGGGCTGGAGCGTCAGCCCCGGCCCCCTAAGCGGGGGTCAGGCCACGTTGTTGGTGTACTCCAGGTCGCGGGTTTCCTTGCTGACGAACAGTGCGATCAGCGTCAGCACCGACATGATGGCGAGGTAGACGCCGACCAGGACGGGGCTGCCCTTGCCCAGCTCCCAGAGCCACACGGCAATGAACGGGGCCACGGCCGCACCGAGGATGCTGGAGAAGTTGTAGCTGATGGCGGAACCGGTGTACCGGACGTTTGTCGGGAACAGCTCCGGCAGCAGCGCGCCCATCGGCCCGAACGTCAGGCCCATCAGGGAGAAGCCGATGATCAGCAGGGCCATCGTGCCCGCAAAGCCGGCACTGAACAGCGGGACGAAAAGCAGACCGAAAGCGAAGATGCCGAGGGTCACGGCGATCAGCATCTTGCGGCGGCCGTACTTTTCGGCCAGCGGGCCGGAGACCAGGGTGAAGATACCGAAGAACACGACGCCGGCAATCAGCATCCAGAGGAAGTCATTCCGGGTGTAGCCCAGGCCGGGAACGAACGCGGCCGCGGCGGCCTCGGTCATCGGTTTGCCGGCCTTCTCGGCTGCGGCCTTCGCGGCGTCCAGGCTCGAGGCCCGGGTACCGAAGGTCAGCGTGAACGTGGTCATCAGGTAGAACAGCACGTAGGTGGCGAGCATGATGAACGTGCCCAGGATCAGCTGGCGCCAGCTGCTCTTGAAGACCCGGGCCAGAGGCAGTTTGGCGACCTCATTGGACTCCAGGACCTTCGTGAAGGCCGGGGTCTCGATCAGCTTGAGCCGGACGTAGAGGCCGATGATGACCATCACGGCGCTGAGCAGGAACGGAACACGCCAGCCCCATTCCATGAAGGCTTCCGGCGTCAGGGCGTAGCTGAAGACCAGGAAAATCACGTTGGCAATGATGAAGCCGATCGGCGCTCCCAGCTGCGGGAACGTGCCGTAGATGGCGCGCTTGTTGGCCGGGGCGTTCTCGGTGGCCAGCAGCGCGGCTCCGCTCCATTCGCCGCCGAGGGCAAGGCCCTGGGCGAAGCGCATCACAACCAGCAGTGCCGGCGCCCAGAATCCCCAGCCCGGAACGAGGGCCGTGGGGAGGCAGCCGATCAGGAACGTGGCGATACCCATGGTCAGCAGTGACGCGACCAGGGTGCCCTTGCGCCCGAACTTGTCACCGAAGTGGCCGAAGACAATGGAGCCGAGCGGCCGGGCGATGAATGCGACGCCGAAGACGGCGAAGGAGCTCAGCAGCTGGGTGGTCTCGTTCTGGCCGGGGAAGAACAGGCGGGGGAAGACGAGCACAGCGGCGGTGGCATACACGTAGAAGTCGTAGAACTCAACGGTGGTGCCAATCAGGCTGGCGACGATGACGCGGCCGCGCGAGTTCACCGGTTGGGCCGACCCCTGCTTCGAAAGGTTAGCGGTGGAGGACATGTAGTTGCGCTTTCATGAAGACCGGACGGGTGAACCCTGAGGCCGTCCGGAAAAGGATAAGTAGGATTACATATTAGTTCCCATAGTCCATTCGCTGGACAAGCGGTCCACCATGTGGACGTTTCAGTTCGTCTCACGTGGTGGTCATCACACTATGCTTCACCTCGCTCCTCACGCCGTAACAAACGCGCCGATAGGCAAACGTCACAGCACGTTAACAAACCGCGAGGGTCCCGGAAACGCGGCTTCCCTAGTTTGGAAGGACAACATTCCAAGGAGGTCCCCGTGACTGCTGAACGCACCGCAAGCGCTGACACCGGCGTTTCCCCCCGCACCTCGCCAGCCGGAGGCACAACCGCTGCCGGCCCCGCCGCCGGCACCGCCCTCGGCGGCCCCGCCCTTGAGTACCGCCCCGGCCGCTGGATTGCCAACTGGGACGCCGAGAACAAGGACCAGTGGGAGTCCCTGGGCCGCGGCATTGCGCGGCGCAACCTGAACTGGTCCATCTTCGCCGAGTTCCTGGGCTTTGTGGTCTGGCAGCTCTGGTCGATTGTGGTCGTCCAGCTGCCCGCAGCAGGTTTCAGCTTCTCAACGTCGGAAATCTTCTGGCTGATCTCGATGCCCAGCCTGGTCGGCGCCACTCTCCGGATCCCCTACACCTTTATGGTCCCCCGCTTCGGCGGCCGCAACTGGACCATCGTCTCGGCCCTGCTGCTGCTGATCCCCTCGACCGGGCTGGCCATGTGCGTCTCCAACCCGGAAACACCGTTCGGCACCATGCTGTTCGTGGCGGCCCTGGCGGGCTTCGGCGGGGGCAACTTCGCCAGCTCCATGGCCAACATCACCTTCTTCTACCCCGCCCGCGAAAAGGGCTGGGCGCTGGGCCTGAACGCCGCCGGCGGAAACCTCGGCGCCGCCGTCGCACAGCTTGCCGTCCCGATCGCCATCACCCTGCTGGCTGCCGGCACGGTGAACCTGCCGGTCGCCGGACTCATGTGGGTCCCGCTGATCCTGCTCGCCGCGTTCGGCGCCTGGAAGTACATGGACAACCTCACCAGCGCCAAGGGCGACGTCGCGGGCTCGCTCGCCGCGCTCAAGGAACCCCACCTGTGGATCATGGCGCTGCTCTATATCGGCACCTTCGGCTCGTTCATCGGCTTCGCCGGGGTCTTCCCCAAGCTCATCAAGGACTACTTCCCGGCATTCTCCTCCATCGGCGTCGGCACCGTGGCGTTGTCCCTCGCCTTCCTGGGCCCGCTGGTCGGTTCGCTGGCCCGCCCCTACGGCGGCCGGATGGCGGACCGCATGGGCGGCGCCCGGATGACCGTCACCGCGTTCGCCGCGATGGCCGTCATCACCCTGACCATGATCTGGACCCTGCCGCTGAAGAACTTCTGGCTCTTCCTCGTCCTCTTCCTGCTCCTCTTCACCGCCAGCGGCTTCGGAAACGGCGCCACCTACCGGATGATCCCGGTCATCTTCGCCACCTCCAGCCGGGCAGCCCGGGCCGGAGCCAGCACCGTGGCCACCCAGCGCCTGGCCTCCTCGGCCCTCGGCCTGATCTCGGCCATCGGAGCCTACGGCGGCTTCGTCATCCCGCAGGTGCTCAACGCCTCCAACACCGCCACCGGCTCCTACACCCCCGCGTTCTACGGCTTCGTCGGGGCCTACCTGCTGATGCTGGCCGTGTGCTGGTTCTGCTACATCCGCAACGCCAACCGCAACGCGATGGGACACGTCTAACATGACCGACGGCGCCGCCACGCACTGCCCGTACTGCGCGCTGCAGTGCGCCATGACGCTGACCACCCCAGCGGTCCCGGCCCCGACTCCCCAGCCGGGGCCGGGCCCCGTGCCGGAACGGCCTGCCGCCGTCGCCCCGGAAACCAACGCCCCGCCGCTCGACGTGACCGGCCGCGACTTCCCCACCAACCGCGGCGGACTCTGCCGCAAAGGCTGGACGTCGGCGTCGCTGCTGAACCACCCCGGGCGCATCACCGACCCCCTGCTCAAGGGCGCCGACGGCGTCCACCGCCCGATCGGCTGGGACGAAGCCCTGCAACGCATCACCGCCGCGGTGAAGTCCACCCGGGCCGGCTACGGGGCGGACGCCGTCGGCGTCTTTGGCGGCGGCGGGCTCACCAACGAGAAGGCGTACCAGCTGGGCAAGTTCGCCCGGCTGGCCCTGGGCACCTCACGGATCGACTACAACGGCCGGTTCTGCATGTCCTCCGCCGCCGCCGCCGGGATGCGCGCCTTCGGCCTGGACCGCGGCCTGCCCTTCCCGCTGGAAGACCTCGATTCGGCCAGCACCATCCTGATGCTCGGCTCCAACGTCGCCGAGACCATGCCGCCGTTTGTGCAGCACCTGCAGGGCGCCCGCGACGCCGGCGGCCTGATCGTGGTGGACCCCCGACGCTCCGCCACCGCCGCGTTCACCTCCGACGGCGGCGGACTGCACCTGCAGCCGCTGCCCGGTACCGACCTCCCCCTCCTCCTGGGCCTCGCCCACGTCGTGGTCCACGAGGGCCTGGCCGACGCCGGCTACCTCGCGTCCCGCACCACCGGCCACGGCGCCCTGGTCCGCAGCCTCGCCGCCTACTGGCCTGAACGCGTGCAGTCCCTTACCGGCGTCCCGGCCGGACTGCTCCGCGACACCGCCCGCCGGCTCGCCGACGGCGCCCGCCGCGGCGGCAGCTATATCCTCACCGGCCGCGGCGTGGAACAGCATGTCGACGGCACGGACACCGCCACCGCCGCCATCAACCTCGCCCTGCTGCTCGGCCTGCCCGGCTCCGCACGCAGCGGCTACGGCACCCTCACCGGCCAGGGTAATGGCCAGGGCGGCCGCGAACATGGCCAGAAGGCGGACCAGCTCCCCGGCTACCGCAAGATCACCGACCCCGCCGCCCGCGCCCACATGGCTGCGGTGTGGGGGGTGCCGGAGGAGCTGATCCCCGGACCCGGCGTCCCCGCCGTCGAACTGCTCAAGTCGCTGGGACAGCCCGGCGGCTGCCGCTGCCTCTTCGTGCACGGCGCCAATGTGGCGGTGTCCGCGCCCGACGCCAACGCCGTAATCGCCGGTCTGCGGCGCCTGGACTTCCTGGTGGTCTGCGACTTCTTCCTCTCCGAGACCGCTGCGGAAGCCGACCTGGTCCTGCCGGTCACCCAGTGGGCCGAAGAGGAGGGCACCCTGACTAATCTCGAGGGCCGGGTGCTGCGCCGCCGCCGCGCGATCGCTCCCCCGCCCGGGGTGCGCAGCGAGCTGTGGATCATGACCCGGCTGGCCGAGGCCCTGGAAGCGCCGTCCGCGTTCAGCGAGGATCCGGAGACCGTCTTTGAGGAACTCCGGCTCGCGTCCGCCGGCGGGCTGGCCGACTACTCCGGGATCGACTACGCCATGCTGGACCGCGGCGAGGCGGCCTACTGGCCCTACCCTGCCGGCAGCACCGGCACGCCGCGGCTGTTCCTGGACTCCTTTGCCCACGCGGACGGCCGGGCGGTGTTCACTCCGGTGACGCCCCGCCGTCGTGCTGTTGCTGTGGCCTCCGCCGGCGTTGCGGCCACGGCGGCCGGTGCCGGGACGCCGATGACCCTGATCACCGGCCGGCTGATGGAGCATTACCAGTCCGGTGCGCAGACCCGGCGGGTGCCGGCGCTGGCCGCGGCCCAGCCGGAAGCGCGGCTGCAGATCCATCCGGCGGCCGCCGCCGCACAGGGCATCGCGGAGGGCGATGCCGTCTCAATTTCGAACGGACGCGGCGAGGTTTCCTGCCGCGCCGAGCTGAGCACGGATATCCGGCCCGAAACGGTCTTCCTGCCGTTCCACTTCCCGGAACTGGGGAGCGCCAACCGTCTCACGGAGGCGGCCACGGATCCGATCTCCGGGATGCCGGAATTCAAGCTCAGCCACGTCTGGGTCCGGGCCGGCGCCGCCAGTCCCCGCGCCGAGAACCTGCCGTCAGACGAGCTGCCGGCCAACGAACTGCCGGCCAATGAACTGGAGAAGGAAGGTGCCTCGTGACTGAACGCATTGTTGTAGTGGGCTTCGGGCCGGTGGCCGCCCGGCTGGTCGACGAGCTGCTGCCCGCCGTGCGCGGCGGACTCGCGCACCTGACAGTGATCGGTGAGGAAGCGGAAGCCGCGTACAACCGCGTGCTGGTGGCCGATCTCGGAGTCGGCCGGACCACGGCATCCGCCCTGGCCCTCTCCGATGCCGCCGCGCTGATTGCCGACGGCGTCGACGTCCGGCTGGGCGTCCGCGTCCGACGCGTGGACCGCGCCCGGCAGCAGCTGATTCTCAGCGACGGCACCTCCCCCGGCTACGACCGGCTGGTTTTCGCCACCGGCTCCCGCCCGGTGATCCCCAACCTCACCGGACTCAACCCCGACCCGGCCAACCCCGTACTGCCCGCGGGCGTCACCGCGCTGCGGGACCTGCGCGACGCCTCGGTGCTGCGGGCAGCGGTGGCCGGCGGCAAGCGTGTGGTGGTGCTCGGCGGCGGCGTGCTGGGCCTGGAGACAGCCCTCGCCGCGGCCGAGGAAGGCGCCACGGTCACCGTCGTGCACAACGGACCGCATCCGCTGGGCCGCAACATCGACCGCGGCGGCGGCGCCGTGCTCGCGGCTTCGTTGCGGAACTGCGGCGTGCGGGTGGCCGGCAATGCCCGGTCCACCGGCGTAGAACACAACGGGCCCGACGGCGGCTTCTCGGCCCTGCTGCTGGACGACGGGTCCGCGATCGACGGCGATCTGCTGGTCCTCTCCTGCGGCGTCCGGCCGCGGACCGAACTGGCCGAAGGCTGCGGGCTCTCGACGGCGGCCGGGATCCTGGTGGACCACAGACTCCGGGCACACCACGAGCCGCATATCTTTGCCATCGGCGACTGCGCCGAGGTCCGCTGCCCCGATCCGGAATGCGTTCAGTGCCGGACCGCCCGCGGTCCGTCCGGGCTCGTAGGACCGGGCTGGCGGCAGGCCGAATGGCTCGCCGGGTACCTGACGCTGCTGGCGTCGGGCGCTTCGGAGGCTGAGTTGTTGCTTCCCCTGCCGGCCGAGCTGCCGGGTGTTGTTGTACTCAAGGCCCGCGGTATGAACATGGCCGTGGCCGGGGACAATGGCGCCGAGCCGTGGGATGAGGAGGCTTTGACCGCCGGGGCCGGGAACGGCCGGGCCAGGCTGCAGATCGCACAGTGGGCCGATCCCGAGCACGGCCGCTACGTCAAGATGACCACCCGGGCCGGGGTGCTGCAGGGCCTGGTGGCAGTGGGCATGCCCCGCACCGCGGCGGAACTGGTGCAGCTCTTCGAGCGCGGCGCCGAGCTCCCGGCGGACCGGTCGCTGCTGCTGCGCCTCGACGGCCCGGACCAGGCGGCCGCTGCCGGGGCGGCTGATCCCGAACGCACGGTGTGCCGGTGCGCCGGGGTGACCGGGACCAAGATCGCCGCGGCGGTGACCGACGGCTGCGGGACGGTGGCCGACGTGTCAGGCGCAACGCGGGCCGGGACGGGCTGCGGCGGCTGCCATGACGACATCAAGGGGATCATCGAGAAGCACTTTCAGGGGGCCCCGGCTTGACACCGGTTCGACGGGGTCCTAGCCCCAATCGCCTCTACCGCCGTCTCCTCCTGCGCCGAACCCCGCGGCCCACCGGTGGAATCCACTTTCGCTGTAGGGCCCGAGGCGCCCGATCCTGGGTGCCATGGCGCCGAACAGCAGCACTCCGGCTGCGTCCGGGTCACCGCCGGATGCGGCAAAAAGAGCCCGCCGCCGGCGGCCGACGAGCCAGATGATTCCAAGGACGAGGGAGAAGGACAACCCCACCCCGCCAGCCATCGCCGCCGTTGTGGGGAACGCGGAACCGTTCGCCTTAAGTCCGTTGACCAGCATCACGCCAAACAGCAGCCCCAACGGGATGGCATAGACCAGCCTGTGCAGCAGCGCCCAGCGGAGACGTGAAACGGGAATGGGGAGCTTCGTTGTGCCCATGGTTTCGGCGGGCGGCATCGTCCCGTCGGTGCGGTGATCTGAAGAATCCAAGTGCTTCCCCCAAAGAAGTGAGACCGTGCTGGCCCTGATCGAAGCCTATGCGATCGAGAGTCCGGCAGGACGCTTCAGCCCGGTCAGGAGACGTCGTTCGGGGCGTCAGACCTCGTGCGAGGGCATCAGAACCCGACGTCGCGCACCAGGGTGATGAGTTGTTCCTTCGTCTGCTCGGCCGTGGGCCCCAAAGGGGAGATCAGGACCTCCGCGGTAAATGTCGCGAGGTTCTGGCCCCTGACCACCATCACGGACAGCATCGTAATCGGCACATCGCCGGCCGGGCGGAGGGACTTGGGGCCCGCGGGTTCGGTTCCCATGTTGAAGGCCGCCTGGTCCCCGACGCCGTCGAGCCGTTCGCCATGCAGGCCCTGGGCGGCCAGCGCCGGGGCTGAACCCTCGAGGACTTCAATCGAGAAGACAAGGGAGTCCGGGCCCGGAGCGCCCAAGTCGCCGAACCTGTAGCGGCAGTTGGACTCGCCGGGGAGGATCTGCGGCTGGGTCTTCGCCCCGAATGCCTATTTAACCTCATCGGGACTGATCAGGGCGCAGACCGCGTTGTTCGTCGTGGCCGGCGGACCAACGGGCGGAGCGGCTGGGACGTTGAGTGCGGTGCCGTTTCCCCAGCCCGCGTCCACGGCAGCCTGTGAGAGTGCGCGGGCCATCGCGTCACCATCCGGGACCCCGGACCCGGCCATAGGCGGTCCGGTGACATAGGGCATCTCGAGCGTCTCGTTGCCCCGGACAGCCGTCAGGACGACATTTGCGGACACGTTGCCGGGCTCACCGCGGAAGTAGCCCGTCCACTGCAGGCAGGCGAAGTCGCCGATGCCCGTGACAGGTGAGCAGTCCGGCGTCGACTTCGCTTTGGAGATGTCGGCGGCCGATGCGGGAGACGTGAGGGCCACCGACAGCGCCGTCATACCTGATTCGGACTTACTGGAATAGGTGCACAGGTAGGCCTTGCTGCCCGAGGGCTTGGCCGGGCTGATCTGGCCAACCGGCACGAGCCCGGGTTCGGTCTTCGCCGCAATCTCCGGGGTGATGAGATCACAGGCCGGGTTGCCAGTGCTGGATGCGGTAGCGGTCGACGACGTCGGCCCGCTTTGGCCCGCGGGCTGGGAGCACGCGGCGAGGAACAGGGCGAGCACGGCCACGAGCGTGACTCCGGGTCGAAACGGCCAGGGCTGGCGGCTAGGCATGGAACACCTTTCCGGGTCCGCGGGCGGGGCCCGCCCGGCCATTGCCGGCGAGATGCACGAGCACCCCGACAACAAGGAACGCGCCGAGCACCTGGGCGCTCGTGGCGATCACCGCTGGCCAGCCTCTTCCGAGCCTCGGGTCGAGGAAGTCGTAGGGATACCAGCCGTCGAGGGCACCGCGCACCACGAGAAGACCAGGAATGCGGCCGGGTAGCACAGCCAGATGAGGGGCCGCCGCCACGGGCCGCGGACGGTGCGGGTGACAAAAAGCCAGTCGAGCCCCGCGACCAGCGGTGCAATGCGGTGAGTGATCATCCACGGCCAGTACATGTCCAGCGTCCACCACGGCTCATCAGGCGGCGCCACGAGCACCGCATAGATGATGCCGGTCATCACCAGGTAGACGGCGAGGGCCCCGAACAGGTGATCCCACCACTGTGGCAGCCGCGCCCGCGGCCGCGCTGCGGACACCAGGAGTACAAGCGCGAGGACAAGGTTCGAGTGGAACGTGAACTGGGAGATGAGTTGGGGGATGTCGACGGAGTTGCCCGGCTGCGTCGCGTCGTAGACCTCCTGGCCGAGGGCGGCGAGCATGGCAAGTCCGGCCCCGCCGCGCACCAGACGGACCCAGAGGCAGTCCGGATGCAGCACGCGGTTGGCGCCCACGTTGCGTTCGACCGCGGGATTCAGCGTCAGCACATCACTCATGGCCTCAGTGTTGCGCCCCGCGGTGCCGGGCCCCCAGAGTCAAAAGGACCGGGTGGGCTCCGGGCCCTTCTCCCCTTGGCCAGCCCGCCCCTCCCGGCGTGTACTGAAGCCAGGACCATTACATCCGCAGGAGGCACCCATGAACGTCCCCATCATCCTGGCGCTCGGCGCGATCGTTGTGGTCGCCGGCGTGCTGGGTACTGTCCTGGCCCGGGAGAAAGATCCACAGCGACGGGCCACGACGTTGCAGCGCACCGGCGCGGCCATCATGGCCGTGTTCACGGTCCTGGGGGCGTCTTCATCGGCGGCTACGCCATGGAGGATCCCGGCGGAAATACCGGGCTGCTGATGACGCTCGCCTGGGTGCTGCCGATGCTGATCCTCGCGGCCGCGGCCTGGTTCTGGCCGCGGCCGCGCCCCTGCTGATCGCCCTCACGTCCGCCTTCGTCGCGGCGTGTGTATGGCTTGCCATCGACACCGCGGCGCTGCGTGACTTCATCAGCGAGAACGGACCCGTGGTAGCCATCAGCGTCGTCGCCCTGTCGTTCCCGGCTGCCGTCCTCGGCCTGAAACGGAGCGCGCTGGCCGGCTGGCTGCTGGTGGCCCTCGGCATGCTGCCGCTCCTGATCACGGTCATCGGAAAGATCGGGCCCGATCGTGTCGCTCGCCGCGGCAAGTGTGGTCCCCCTGGTCGCGGGGATCGTTTATCTCCTGTCCGCCCGGATGGAGCGAGGCCGTTCTGCGCCGGAAAACATCGGGGCTGCTGCGGTCTAATCCAGTCCGACGTGCGCGTAACGCGAATCGGGCCGGGACCGGATGGCGGGTAGCCTCGGGACAGTGGGCGCCGACGACGACACCATCAAAGAACTGCTGGCCGACGCCGTGATGCCTACGGGGCTGAGCCTCGAGCTGTGAGCCAAGCGCATGCTGGGATCATTGGCAGATTGCCATCCACGGCCGAAAGAAACCGTAGATGGCAATCCCTGGTGCGTCCTAGACGCGGACTGGCTGATCGAAGCGCTGGCCAGCCGGGTTGGAGGGCAGAATAACGAGTACCAGCAGGGCCAGGCCGCCGGCGAATGGCACCAGCCCGAGAAGCAGGAGCCAGCCGCTAAAGTTGCCGTCGTGCAGACGGCGCACAGTCAGCGCCAGCGACGGAATGACGGTGGCCAGCGCAAAGATGACGAGCAGGATGGCTCCGATGATGGCTCCGGGGCCCATTTCCTGGCTGCTGCCGTAGCTTGAGGCCGCCGCCGATGCAGCGGAGCCTGCCGCGACGAAGATGTTTATGATGGCACTTACGGCGAAGGATACGAGGGCCCACCACCAGTATTCGCTGCGGCCGGCCCGACCCGAGAAGGTGGCGTACTTCTTGAAGAAGCGTGTCACGGCTGCCGGGAATGGGGCACCGTAATACGGGGCCCAGAGCGGCGGTTCGCCGCTATGGAAGGCCGGCGGCTGTGTCTGTGTCTGTGGGTATTGCGGATAGCTCAAGGTTTCCCCCATGGTTTCGGAATGACGAAACAGCTCATCGTATGGGCCGCACGGCCAATTAGCGCATTCGATGGATAAAGTCCCGTCTACTTCTTCTTGCGCCTCTTGGATCCGTGGCGCTGCCGGCGTGAGTAGACGGCAGCGCCCGCAATCACGAGAACACCGAGGCTGCCGGCGATGAATCCAAGTGCCGTCCCGTTGTCGCCCTTAGTGGTCAACTCGGTCTCGTCGAGCGGGTGGTTTGGGACCGGCTCCGCCGAAGCGGTCCTTGGCGGCGTGGGGGTGGCTGACGGCGAAGGGCTGGCGGTCGCGGCCGGTGTGATGGCGACGGGCGGCTCTGCGCTGGCAGTTTGGGGCGGGGGCTGGCGCGGACGGGGAGTCCACCGTGGCCGGGAACTCCAAAACCACAGGTCGGAAGGCGTCGTCACGGCAGACAACTGAACCGGTCGCGGGATCGGTCGCACAGACCTCGACGGCGTTGGCCGGCCTGGCGGCAAGGAGTACCCCGACCATGACGGTGCAGCCCTGTGCCGCCCTGAAAATTATGCGCATTGTTCCCCCGCTGCTGAGCCGGAGCTCACCGGCTCCGTCTCCGGGGTCCGAAGGCGGCCGGGTTGTCCGGCCGCCCTGGGTGACGCGCGCTACTTGGTGTTCAGCACATTCCAAAGGATCAGGTCATGGGCGTGCCTGGCCTTGTCATCACCGCGGAAGTCGGCTTCCTTAACTCCGCCACCGGTGTCGATACCGATGGTGGAGGTGGATGCGAACCGCCCCATCATCGACTTGTTGGACAGCATGGAGACGGACCGGATGTTCTTGTAAGGAATTGAGACCACAGCGAGTTTGTTGCCCACGAAACTCTTGTCCTGCAGGATGACTCGCATGCTCGTGATGCCGACGAAGCCGGTGCCGACACCTATGCAGTCATAGACCGCATAAACGATTTCGCCCTGCAGCAGGCCCGCGTTTATCTGTTCGAGTTGCTCTGTCTTGTCGTGAATGATCTGGGTCAAAGTCTCCCCTTGGTGTGTCGGTATTCGACTAATGGGCCGCCGGTCAGTCGCGCAGTGGGATGCCCTGGGCGTCGGTCCGGAAGTTGGCTGAGCCGGCGATGATCATGATCCCCTCGATGATCCCCCACAGGCCGACCAGGCCGAAGGTGAAGGCGCCCAGAACGATCGTGAGGACAAGCTGGATGACCGCGATCTTGGTGAAGCCCAAGTAGAAGCGGTGGATACCGAGCGGGCCCAGGAAGATACCCAGGAGACCGGCAACGACCTTGGATTTGGGCTGCGGGTAGCCGTAGACCGGGTTCGGCATCGGGGGCGGCGACTGATACTGCGGCTGCATCGGCGCCGTCGGGTGGGCCTGGTACTGCGGCTGCCCCGCGTACGGCTGGGCGGGACCGGCGGGGTAGCCCGGCTGCTGCCCCGCGGACGGCTGCGCGGGACCGGCCGGGTAGCCCGGCTGCTGCTGGGATCCAGGTGGGAACTGCTGCCCCGCGTACGGCTGCGGCTGCTGCGGGATGGGTTGCTGCTGGGACGCGGGCTGGAACTGCTGCCCCTGGTGCGGTGCAGCGGCAGGCTGGTCGTAGCCTTCGGGCGGAACCGCGTTCGGATCCGGGAGGGTCGGTGTCATGGGCATGCCTTTCGATGAGTGCTGATGCAGCCCACGGCTGACCGGGCGGCAGCACCGTCAAAGACGGCATTTCCCCCATGAGTCCATGTGCCGCTATCAGTCTGGCGCAACATTTCTAAAATTGCGCTGATTCACGAAATTAAGTCACACCCGAACGCCCCACAGCATTGGCGGCGGAACCCGTGATTGGAGCCCGCCGTGTGGGATGTTCGTCCTCGTGGGCGGCCAGCGGACCCTCCAAATACGAGTACTCGACGCGTGAAGGCGTGCCGTGCGGCGCCGTGGATTCCGCTAGGAGAAAAGCCCCCGCGGCGGTTACCGCGGGCACTTTTGCATTAAGATCCGGGCATGCCCGAGACGGCCGGACGCGCCCGCGTAACGCGAATCGGGCGGGCGGGCCGCTGGCGGGTAGCATCGGGGCCATGAGCGCCGACGACGACGACATCACCGAAGAACTCCTGGCCGAAGCCGACAAGCTGACCGGGCTGAGCCTGGAACTGCTGGGCCTCGACCCCCACCCGGAGGACATGACCCCGGAGCAGCGGCTCCAGTTCGATCCGGAAGACCTGGAAGACATGGCCGCGGTCTCACCGGAGGACCGGGAAAAAGCCGTGCGCCAGACCCGCCTGCTGGCCGGTCTGCTGTGGAATTCGTCCAGCGTCCTCCTCGACCAGCTCTTCCGCGACCTGGGCACGCTTAGCCAGCTGGCGGACATCACGACGTCCGACATCGCCGGATCCTCGGTGCTGTCCTCCCTGCCGCCGCAGTTTGCGTCCAACTACGACGCGAAGTTCACCCAGAAATTCATCGTGGTCGCCGCCGACGTCACGGCGTGCCTGGTCCGCGGGTGGACCGCCCCCGGATGCCTCGCCGCCGAACTCGCCGTCCGCTGCCTGCTCGATCAGGCGGAAATCACCGAGGACATCTACGAACTCGACCTCCCGGAGGACTGGCGGGACCAGGTCGGGGAAGTCCTGATGGAGGACGCGGACAGTGAAGCCCTCTACTCGGACCGTCTCGACGTCCTTGAGGACGACGCCGACAGGCTGGGCTTCGAGTACTGGTTCAAGCCCTACAACGCCTGGAAAACAGTTCCGCCCTACGCCTGCTCCTGAGTCCGAACCCAATACTTCGTACTGCAAACTCCCTAGCCTGCCGGGGCGGCAAGTCCCGCCAGGAAATCCTCGGTGAACTGCTTCACGCCATCCCACTCCGTGTAGACGTAGTCCCGGGATGTATCCAGGTCCGGGGACCCCTTGTCCTTGGTGATTTTCTTCATCATCTGGCGTTTGAGGAAGTTGTACTGGGTATAGAGCAGGGCGCCGCTGAAGATCCCGACATGGGCGGGATGCCAGCCGGTCTCCTCCTCGAATTTTGTCACGTACCCCTCGGCGTATTCCTCGTCCCCGTGGGCTGCCAGGCTGACCGAGATCAACGCGGACGGCAGACGCTCGAGTTCACCCCGGTTCTTCCGGACAAAATCGGTCACATACCCTTCGTGTTTGCCGATATGCACCGACGCCGCCACAATCACCCCGTCGTATCCGCCCGGAAGGGTGCCGCCGGAATGCTTGAGGTCGACCATTTCCGCTTCGTGCCCGTGCGCCTGGATCAACTCGGCGATGTACTCCGTAATCCGGGCTGTCTGTCCTTCGACGCTCCCGTAGGGGAGATAGATTTTGGCCATGATCCACTGTGTCGGCGCGGGTCCCTGACGAAGTAGTGCCAAACGTCCCCGTCGTCCCGAAAGCGCACCACGCCCTTGACGGCGACGGCCCGGCGGCATGTGATGTACGAAGGCCCCGGCCCCATTTACAGCGGACCGCCCGGTTCGGTTCGACGCATCCACACGAAAGGACAGGACATGTCCCTGCTCGACGCCTCTCTCTGGGAGGGCAAGATCTACCTCAACGGCTGGCGCCCGGGAGGCGGCGGAACTGCCGACGCCGTCGAGCCCGCCACCGGCGAAACGCTGGGCAGCTACGGCCTCGCCTCGGTGGACGATGTCCGTGCCGCCGCGACGGCGGCTGCGGCCGCCCAGAAGGCCTGGGCGAAACTCAATCCCGAGGACCGTGCCGCCGTGCTCCGCCGCGCCGGGATGCTCTGGGAGGAACACGCCGGCGAGATCCAGGGCTGGATTGTGCGCGAGTCCGGCGGCATTCCGCCCAAGGCGGGCCTGGAAACGCACATCGCCGCCAACGAATGCTACGACGCCTCGGCGCTGCCCTCGCTCCCGGCCGGGGACGTGCTGACGTCGAACGAAAACCGCTGGTCCTTCGCCCGGCGGAGGCCGGTCGGGGTGGTATCCGTGATCGCGCCGTTCAACTTCCCGCTGATCCTCTCAATCCGTGCCGTCGCCCCGGCGCTGGCCCTCGGCAACGCCGTGCTACTCAAGCCGGACCCGCGCACCGCGGTCTGCGGCGGCGTCACGCTGATGCGGATCTTCGAGGAGGCCGGGCTGCCGCCCGGGCTCCTGTCATTGCTGCCCGGCGGGGCAGACATCGGAGCCGCCGTCGTCGAGGCACCCGAGGTCAGCGTCATTGCCTTCACCGGCTCGACGGCGGCCGGGCGGAAGATCGGCGAGACCGCCGGGCGCCTGCTCAAGCGCGCGCACCTGGAACTCGGCGGGAACAACGCGCTCATCGCGCTGCCCGGCGCGGACCTGCCCAAGGCTGCCTCCGCCGCGGCGTTCGGGTCCTTTATGCACCAGGGCCAGATTTGCATGGCCGCCGGACGCCACATCGTCCACGAGGACATCTACGAGGACTATGTCAGCGCCCTCGCGGAGAAGGCCACGCATCTCCCGGTCGGGGATCCCAAGAGCGGGACGGTGGCGCTGGGTCCGATCATCGACGGGAAGCAACTGCACCGGATCGACGCAATCGTCCAGGACGCGGTACAGGGCGGGGCGCGGCTGGCCGCCGGCGGCACCCACGACGGCAGGTTCTACCGGCCCACCGTCCTCGCCGATCTGGACGTGGCCAGCCCGGCGTGGAAGGACGAGATCTTCGGCCCGGTGGCCCCGGTGATGAAGTTCTCCACCGTGGAGGAAGCCGTGGCGCTGGCCAACGGCAATGAATACGGACTCTCGATCGGCATCCTGGGCGACGTCGGCATGGCGATGACCATCGCGGACCAGCTGGACTCCGGCAAGGTCCACATCAACGAACAGACAGTGTCCGACGAGGCAAACTCACCGTTCGGCGGCGTGAAGAACTCGGGCAACGGCTCGCGGATCGGCGGACACCACGCGAACATGGAGTCCTTCACCGAAATCCAGTGGCTCACGGTCCGGCCGGACATCGCGCCCTACCCGTTCTGAGGTTCAGCGCCCCGCGGCGAGGTGCGTGGCGGGGTCGAAGGGCTCGAACACGGACGAGCCGATCATAAAGATGCCGCGCTGCGGAATCCAGAAGTCCCCGAGCCGGTCCTGGACGGGCAGCGCCGAGGCCTGTCCCAGGCTGTGCCCCTTCAGGGTCGCCATGCTCTCGCGGACAAACCACATCCGCCGCGGCCGCGCCCCAAAGACCTGGCCGTTGGGCACCCGGCCGGTCAGCCCGATGTGCCCGGCGCCGAGCACCGGTCCCGCGACCGTCCCCATGGTGCGCAGGAACGTCGGGTTGCGCCACAGCCGCACCGGGACCACCCCGGACACCGCCGACAGAAGCCGGGTGACCGGCGTGGCGGCCAGGGTCAGGTCCCAGCCCAGGTCCACCCCGTCTCCGACCTCCACGCTGAAGGAGTAGTCGTTCCGCCAGCGGATGGAGATCGCCCCCGTCGAGGCCGATCCGAGGGCGCTGCCGAAGTAGCGGGGGCAGGAGGACTCCGGAGCGGTGGTGCTGTGCATCGTCCAGGCGCCGGCAGGGTCGCGGATCCAGACCGAGCTGTAGCCCGGCCCCACCGACGAAGCCGGAAAATGCCGCAGGGCCAGGACGTAGCCGGAACTGAATGGCACACCCATCACGCCGTAGCCGGCGAAGCGTTCTTCGGGGCCGGAGGGCAGCGCCGGGTTGCGTTCCATGGACTCAACCAAGGTGCGGGGACTCTGCATGGCTACTGCCTCCGTTGTGGTTACATGTGGACGTGCAGCCTCCGGGCCGCTTCGGAAATTGAACCGCTCAGGGACGGGTACACCGTGAAGGTGCTGGCGACGTCGTCGACGTGCAGTTTCTGGGTGACCGCGAGGGAGATCGCGAAGATCAGCTCCGAGGCGTTCGGACCCACCACAACGCCGCCGATCACGGTTCCGGAACCCTTGCGGGCGAAGATCTTGACGAAGCCGTCGCGGTGGTTGCGCATCTTGGCGCGGGCGTTGCTGCGCAGCGAAAGCTTCACGACGTCGGCCTGGTACTTGCCGGAATCGATCTCGGCCTCGGAGACGCCCACGTTCGCGATCTCGGGCGAGGTGAAGATGTTGGACGCGACCTGGTGCAGCTTCAGCGGCATGACACTGTCGCCCAGGAAGTGCGCGATCGCGATCCGGCCCTGCATCGCGGCGACCGACGCGAGCGCCAGCACACCGGTGCAGTCGCCGGCGGCGTAGATGTTCGGTGCGGTGGTGCGGGACACGCCGTCGACCTTGATGTGGCCGCTCTCGGTGAGCGCCACGCCGGCCTCCTCGAGGCCGATCCCCGCGGTGTTCGGGATTGAACCGACGGCGACGAGGCAGTGGCTGCCGGTGACCTGGGAGCCATCGCCGAGGGTCACAATGACCCCGTCCTCGGTGCGCTCCACCGTCTCGGCACGGGCACGGGAGAGCACCTTGACGCCGCGGCGTTCGAAGACGCCCTCGAGGACCTCGGCGGCGTCGGCGTCCGAGCCGGGCAGCACGCGGTCGCGGCTGGAAATCAGGGTGACCCGGGAGCCGAGACCGTTGTAGGCGGAGGCGAACTCGGCGCCGGTCACGCCGGAACCCACCACGATCAGGTCCTCGGGCAGCTCGTCCAGGTTGTAGATCTGCGCCCAGTTCAGGATCCGGACGCCGTCCGGGCGGGCGGTGGGCAGCTCGCGCGGGTGGGCGCCGACGGCCAGCAGGATCGCGTCCGCTTCGATGATTTCGGTGCCGCCGGCGGTGACGACCTCGATCGTGTGGCTGTCCAGCATCCTGCCGGAGCCGAGCAGAATCCGGACGTCCTGGTTCTCCAGGCCCTTCTGGATGTCCGTGGACTGCTGCCGGGCCAGCCGGAGCAGACGGTCGTTGATGTGCTTCAGGTCAGCTCGCATCGTCGGGGTGCAGTCGCCGCCGTCGAGGTCGAACTTCACGCCGAGCTCGCCGGCTTCGCCGACGCGGGTCATCAGGTCAGCGGTCGCAATCAGGGTCTTGGAGGGGACGACGTCGGTCAGCACCGCGGAGCCGCCGAGCCCCGCCCGTTCGATGATGGTGACCGTCGCTCCCAGCGAGGCGGCGACCATGGCAGCTTCGTAGCCGCCGGGCCCTCCGCCCAGGATTGCGATGCGGGGTGAGCTGAAATCCGGATGCGTAGTCACAATGAGCCATTGTCCACCATCCGGACGGCACCGCCAAGAATTAGGGCCTGCACCACACAGCCTTCGGCGCTGGGCAGCACGCCGCCGGCAGGATAACTTGTACCGGTGAGTACAACAGATTCCCTGACCACGGACCCCTTCGACGCCGCCCGCGCCGCGGCCGCCTACATTGCCGCGCAGACCGGCGTCGACACGCACGACGTCGCCCTGGTTCTCGGCTCGGGCTGGGCCGACGCCGCCGACCTGATCGGTGAGACCACGGCCACCCTCTCCGCGGACGAGGTCCCCGGCTTCTCCTCCCCCTCGGTGGTGGGCCACGTCGGCACCATCCGCTCCGTGCTGACCCGGGAGGGCAAGCGCGCCCTCGTCCTGGGCGCCAGGACGCACTATTACGAGGGCAAGGGCGTCCGCGCCGTCGTCCACGGCGTGCGCACCGCGGCGGCCGCCGGCTGCAAGACCCTGGTCCTGACCAACGGCTGCGGCGGCCTCAACGAGGACTGGACGCCCGGCACCCCAGTGCTGATCAGCGACCACATTAACCTCACCGCCACCTCACCGCTCGAAGGGGCCACCTTCGTCGACCTCACCGACCTGTACTCAGCGCGCATCCGCGGCCTCGCCCGCGAAGTCGACCCCTCGCTGGCGGAAGGCATCTACGCCCAGTTCACCGGGCCGCACTACGAAACCCCCGCCGAGGTGCAGTACGCCAAGCGGATCGGCGCGAGCCTGGTGGGCATGTCCACCGCCCTCGAGGCCATCGCCGGGCGCCACGCGGGCATGGAGGTCTTCGGCATTTCGCTTGTGACCAACCTTGCCGCGGGCATCAGCCCGGTGCCGCTGAGCCATGAGGAAGTCCTCGAATCCGGCCAGGCCGCGGCCCCGCGCATCTCCAGGCTGCTTGCGGGGATCGTCGCAAAGCTCTGACCCCGCGGGCTCCGGCAGGCTCGGGCTCCCAGGCTCAGGCTCAGCGCCCGGGCGCGAGGTAGCGCACGGCCTTCACGCGGTCCTGCGGGAACCGCCGTTCCATCGAATCGGCGATCCCGGCAACGGTCTGCCGGGCCAGGGCCTGCCGCCAGGCGAGTTCGGCCTGCCGCATGGTCTGGGAAATCAGGCAGGTCCGGACGTAGTTCTGCTCGGTGTCGGCATCCGGGACGTTGCCCAGGATGCCTTCGCAGCGAAACACCGGGTCGGGGCCTTCCAGGGCCAGGACGATGTCGAGCACGGTGACGTGCTCCGGCCGGCGCGCCAGATGGAAACCGCCGCGCGGACCGGACACGGAGCCCAGGATCCCGGCACGGACCAGCGCCTGGAGCTGCTTGTTCAGATAGGCGCCCGGGAGCTTGTAGTACTCCGCAAGCCGGGCGCTGTTGACCGCTTCCCCGGCCGGCGTCCACGCCATGTTGACGCAACAGTGCACGGCCCACTCCACGCCACGGCCCAACTTCATATTCCAGACGCTACGTGTCCGGAAAATTGCCTGTCAAGGGTGGGAGGTCAGGACGGCCCTGCCCGACTCTAAAGCCGCGCTCCCGCTCGTCGGGGCAGGGATCCGCGGTGAATGGCACTAGTTTGGTTCCTATGACGTCTTCCGATGCCGAACTCACCCGCCTGCTGAGCGATGCCCGGGCCTGGGCCGCGCAGGATCCGGATCCCGCCACCGCCGCCGCCCTGACCGAGCTGGTCCGGCTCGCCGGCGACGGCTCCGCAGCGGCCCGCCAGGAGCTTGCCGACAGCTTCAGCGGCACCCTGCAGTTCGGCACCGCAGGCCTGCGGGCGGCCCTGGGCCCCGGCCCGAACCGGATGAACCGCGTCGTGGTGCGCCGCGCCGCCGCGGGGTTCACCGCCTTCCTGACCGGCGCCGTTGCCAAGGCCGCCCCCGGCACCCGGCCGCGCGCCGTCGTCGGCTATGACGCCCGGCACAATTCGGCCATTTTCGCGGAAGAGACCGCGGCAATCCTCACCGCCGCAGGCGTCGAGACCTTCCTGATGCCGGCCGCCCTGCCCACCCCGCTGCTCGCCTACGCGGTGCGCGCCCTGGCGTGCGACGGCGGTGTGATGGTCACCGCCAGCCACAACCCGCCGCAGGACAACGGGTACAAGGTCTACCTGGGCCGGCACGCCGTCGAGGAAAGCGGACGCGGCACGCAGATCGTGGCACCGTTCGATGCCCTGATCGCGGCGGAAATCGCCGCCGTCGGTGAGCTCTCCGGCGTGGCCCTGGCCACCGAGGGCTGGACCGTGCTGGAGCCGTCCATCGCCGGCGACTACGCGGCCGCCGTCGCGGCCCTGGCCCTCCCGGAGCGATTCCCGGCCCGCGACCTCAAGATTGTCCTGACCCCCATGCACGGCGTGGGCGGCGGGACCGCGGTGGCGGTCCTGCACGCAGCCGGCTTCGCGGACGTCACCTTGGTGGCCGAGCAGGCCGAACCGGACCCCGATTTCCCCACCGTGAACTTCCCGAACCCCGAAGAGCCCGGCGCCCTGGACCTGGCCCTCGAAACCGCCGCCCGGGTCGAGGCGGACATCGTGATCGCCAACGACCCCGACGCCGACCGCGCCGCGGTTGCCGCGAAGGATCCGGACACGGGCAACTGGCGGATGCTGCGCGGCGACGAGGTCGGCGCCCTGCTTGGCGCGCACATCGTGGCGCGGCTGGCGGCCGGCGGCAGCAGCAGCGGAGAAACAGGGGTGTTCGCGAATTCGATTGTGTCCTCGCGGCTGCTGGCCCGGATCGCCGCGGCGGCGGGCTATGCCCATGAGGAAACGTTGACCGGCTTCAAGTGGATCGCCCGGGTCCCCGGGCTGCTGTACGGCTACGAGGAGGCACTGGGCTATTGCGTCGCGCCCTCCCTGGTCCGGGACAAGGACGGGATCTCCGCGGCCGTGCTGATCGCGGAATTCGCCGCTGCGGCGAAGGCGGAGGGCAAGACCATCTTCGACACGCTCGACGAGTTGTCCCTGGTGCACGGGCTGCACGCAGGCGACCAGCTCAGCATCCGGGTCGCGGACCTGGGTCTGCTGGATGCCATGATGAACCGGCTGCGCGTCAGCCCGCCGGAATCCTTTGGCGGCTCCGCCGTCGAAACCGTCACGGACCTCGCCGCGGGCAGCGCGGCGCTGCCGCCCACCGACGGCATGCTGTACCTGACCAAGGATCTCAGCCGCATCATCATCCGCCCCAGCGGCACCGAGCCCAAGCTCAAGTGTTACCTGGAGGTCATCCGCAGCGTCGGCTCCGCTGCCGAACTTCCGGCCGCGCGGCAGGAAGCAAGGGCCGCGCTCGACGGCGTCCTCGCGGACGTCCGCGAGGCGCTGGGGCTCTAGCTTCCGGGAGCTTCCGGGCGTAGGCCGCTAGAGCTCAACCTCAATGTATCCGCCCACAATCCGGGTGCCGAAGGTCGGGAGGCGAAGTCCCGGCGAGCCCAGGCATTCCCCCGTCGCCAGGTCATAGACCTCCTTGTGCAGCGGCGAGGCAAGCGTCGGACGCGGGCCGCGGGAGCCGGTGATACCCCGGGCCATCACGTGCGCCCCGGTGGCCGGATCCTCCTGGGCGACGGCAAAAACGTCACCGGACACCGTGCGGAACAGCGCCACCTGGCGTCCGGCAATCAGCGCGACCTCGCCCCAGGCCGGCTCCAGGTCCGCCACGGCGCACACGCGGTGCCAGCCGGTCCCATAGCTCGGGTGTTCAACAAAGCTCCGTGCTGCGCTCTCAAGTACGGCAGTCATTTCGGCCCCTCTCTGATCCATCTGTTCCGGGCTCAACCGCTGCTGCGGCCACATACCCAAGCTAGGCGGGGGGTGTTTCGGCAGCGTGCAATGAATGTGTCCGGCGGGTAAAAGAGACCTCACGCCGCCGGAAACGCGTTCGTGATGCAGAAGTTAAGATCACGAAACATAAGGGAAACTGAAGCGAAACTGCGGCTGCCTAGTCTGGATGGACACCTCGATTGAGAAGGGCGCAGAGCAACCGACTGCGGCCATTGCGAAAGGCCCACCGTGACCGGACAGACTTCAAGCCCCCAGAACCAGGACGCAGCGCGCCGCACAGCACCGCGCCGCATCGTGGTTGCCGGCGGCGGCCCTGCCGCCCACCGTTTCGCCGACGCCATGCACGCCCGGGGCCTTGAGGGCTGGAACGTCACCGTCCTCACCGAGGAAGCGCACCTCCCCTACGACCGAGTCGCGCTGAGCAAGGCGCTCACCGATTCCGAGGTCGACCTCACCCTGGGCTCCGCCGCGATGTGGGACCACGAGGCGCTCACATTGCAGACCGGCGAGCGCGTCACCGGCATCGACATCGCCGGCAAAGCGGTGACCACCGCGGCCGGCACCGTGTATCCGTACGACGAGCTGGTCATCGCCACCGGCTCCGACGCCGCCCGCCTGCCGATCCCGGGATCCGAGCTCACGCACGTCTACCGCACGCTGGAAGATGTCCGGGCCATCAACAAGGCGATCGTCGCCCTGACGGAGAAACTGGGCCGCAAGGTCAACGCGGTCACCATCGGCGGCGGTCTGCTCGGCCTGGAATCCGCCGCCGGCACGGAGCAGCTCGGCGCCACCCCGATCGTCATCAACGGCTCCCCCTGGCTGATGAACACCCAGCTCGACGAGGGCGCCGGGCAGGCCCTGGGACGCCTGATCGAAGCCAAGGGTTTCACTGTTCACGGCGGGGTGTTCCCCTCCGAAGTTTTGTCCGACAACGACGGCCAGGTCACCGGGGTGCTGATGGCCGACGGCCGCACCGTCGACGCCGACCTGGTGATCGTCGCGATCGGCGTCAAGCCCCGCGACGAGCTGTTCCGCGGCGCCAACGGCGCGGCGGTTGAAGGCACGGCGGTTGAGGACACCGCTCCGCTGTTCCAGCTCGGTGCGCGCGGCGGCGTCGTCATCTCCGACGGCTGTGAGACGCAGGTTCCCGGCATCTGGGCGATCGGCGAGGTCGCCAACTTCGGCGGCATGTGCCTGGGCCTCGTGGCACCCGCCAACACCATGGCGGAGATCGTCGCGGACCGGCTGCACGGCGGCGACGCGACCTTCCCGGGCTTCGACACCGCCACCAAGCTCAAGCTCTCCGGCGTCGACGTTGCCAGCTTCGGTGACGCCTTCGCCCGGACCGAGCACGCGCTGGAAATCGTCTACGCCGACCCGGCACGCGGGGTGTACCAGAAGATCGTCACCACGGACGATGCCAAGACCCTGCTGGGCGGCATCTTCGTCGGGGACGCCACCCCGTACACCTCGCTGCGGCCCATGCTGGGCCGCGAACTGGCCGCCGAACCCGGCGCCTACCTCACCGCGGCCGGCGGCGGCGACGCACCGGAAACGGAACTCCCGGACGACGCCATCCTGTGCTCCTGCAACAACGTGTCCGCCGGAACCATCCGCGACACCGTCAACGGCTGCGGGGCCTGCGACGGCAACGCCCCCGTCCGGGAGCTCGGCGAGCTGAAGGGCTGCACCCGCGCCGGGACCAGCTGCGGTTCCTGTGTGCCGATGCTCAAGAAGCTGCTGGAAACCGAACTGACCAAGTCCGGCGTCGAGGTCTCCAAGGCCCTCTGCGAGCACATCGAACTGTCCCGCCAGGAACTCTTCGAGACCATCCGGGTCCTGGAGCTGGCCTCCTTCGAGGAGGTCATGGCCAAGTACGGAACCGGCGACGGCTGCGACATCTGCAAACCCACCATCGCCAACATCCTGGCCAGCCAGAACAGCGCCTACGTGCTCGACGCCGGCCGCGGCACCCTGCAGGACACCAACGACCGCGCCCTGGCCAACATGCAGAAGGACGGCACCTACTCCGTGGTCCCGCGGATCGCCGGCGGCGAGATCACGCCCAAGAAGCTCGGCGTCATTGCCGCGGTCGCCGGGAAGTACAACCTCTACACGAAGATCACCGGCGGCCAGCGGATCGACATGTTCGGCGCCCGGCTGGAGCAGCTCCCGGAAATCTGGAAGGAACTGGTCGACGCCGGGTTCGAGTCCGGCCAGGCCTACGGGAAGTCCCTGCGCACCGTGAAGTCCTGCGTCGGCTCCACCTGGTGCCGCTTTGGAGTCCAGGACGCCGTCGCCATGGCCATCGCGCTGGAGCTGCGCTACCGCGGCCTCCGCAGCCCGCACAAGCTGAAGATGGGCGTCTCCGGCTGCGCCCGCGAATGCGCCGAAGCCCGCGGCAAGGACGTCGGCGTCATCGCCACCGCGGACGGCTGGAACCTTTACGTCGGCGGCAACGGCGGCGCCACCCCGGCACATGCCCAGCTGCTGGCCAAGGACCTCGACGACGAAACGTTGATCAAGTACATCGACCGCTACTTCATGTACTACATCCGCACCGCCGACCGCCTGCAGCGCACGGCGCGGTGGCAGGAGGAACTCGCCGGCGGCATCAAGCACGTCGAGGATGTGGTGGTCCGTGACACCCTGGGCATCGCCGCGGACCTCGAAGCCGCGATGGCAAAGCACGTTGACACCTACGTGGACGAGTGGGCAGACACGCTGAAGGATCCCGAGCGGCTGCGGCGCTTCCGCTCCTTTGTCAACGCCCCGGACCAGAAGGACGATTCCATCACCTTCGTGCCCGACGAGCGCGGCCAGATGCGCCCCGCCACCGCAGAAGAAAAGGCCCAGCAGCCAGTCCTGATCGGTTCTTCCATCCCGGTCCGTGCCACCACCCCGGAACTGCTTGACGAGAACGAGGTATAGCCATGCAGCTCAACATTGATCTCACCGGCCGCGAGGTGCTCGTCACCGGCTCGGACGCCGCCGCACACCAGGCAGTCCGCCGCTACCGGGCCGCCGGCGCCGTCGTCTCGCGGCTCAGCGGCCCGGGCGGCGCCCGCCATGACGGGCCCCTGCCGGAGCGCCCCTTCCTGGTCGCCGCCGTCGACGACGGCCAGCCGGGCTGGGAGCCGCTGCTGGACCGCTGCCGGGAAACCGGCATCCCGGTCGCGGCCGAACCCGCAGCCGGCCCCGCCGGCCACGTCACCCTGGTCGGCGGCGGACCGGGAACCACCGAGCTGCTGACCGTCGCCGCCATCCAGGCCCTGCGGGACGCCGACGTGATCTTCTTCGACCGGCTGGCACCGCACCAGGAGCTGCCCGCACTGAGTACCGCCGAACTGGTGGATGTGGGCAAGCGCCCCGGCCACCACCCGGTCAGCCAGTCCGGCATCGAGGCACTTATGGTGGAGGCCGCGCTGGCCGGGAAGAACGTGGTCCGGCTCAAGGGCGGCGACCCGTACGTGTTCGGCCGCGGCGGCGAGGAAGTGGCCGCCTGTGTCAAGGCCGGCGTTCCGGTCCGGGTAATCTCCGGGGTGACCAGTGCAATTTCCGTCCCGGCCGCGGCCGGGATCCCGGTCACGCACCGCGAGGTCAGCCACCTGTTCACCGTCGTTTCGGGCCATGCCCCGCTGACCGAGAAGGAACACACCCATCTCGCCGGGCTGGGCGGGACCATCGTGGTGCTGATGGGCATCGGCACGCTGCACCAGCTCGCCGCCGGGCTGCGCCGGGCCGGGATGCGCGAGGACATGCCGATGGCCGTCGTCGAGCGCGGTTATCTGCCCGGCCAGCGGACCACCATCGCCGAGCTGGGCACCATCACGACGGCGGCCGCTGAGTGCAGCAATCCGGCCGTGCTGGTAATCGGCGACGTCGTCCGGGTGGCCGAGGCCAACCGGGGCTGCGCGGACGCGGAAGCCGAACTGGGCCGCCTGGCCGCCTCGCTGATGGGGGCGTGAGGGCCGTGAGCGCACTGAACGCCGCCGCTCCGGCGGCACCGCCCGCGGCCGGTCCCGCTTTTAGGGCCGCGGCGGAGTCGGTGGCTGCCACCATTGCGGGGGCTGCCCCGGACGCCATGCCGGAGACTGCGGAACTGCCGCTGGAGGGCTTCCGGATCGGCGTGACCTCGCACCGCCGTTCCCAGGACCTGATCGAGGCCCTGGAGCGGCGCGGCGCCGAGGTGCTGCACGCGCCGGCGCTCAAGATCGCCCCCGTGCAGGAGGACCTGACCCTGATCGAGGACACCCGCGCCATCATCGCCGCGCGCCCGGAGCTGTGCATCGCCACCACCGCCTACGGCATGCGCCGCTGGTGCGAGGCCGCGGACACGTTCGGGATCGGCGAGCAGCTGCTGGAAACCCTCGGCGCCACCCGGATGTTCGTCCGCGGGCCCAAGGCCCGCGGCGCGGTCCGCGCGGCCGGACTGGCCGACGTCGGGATCAGCTCCGACGAGACCACCGCCACGCTGGTGGACATGCTGCTGGCCGAAGGGGTGCGCGGCAAGACCGTCGCCGTGCAGCTGCATGGCTACACCGATGTCCGCCAGCTGGAGCGCCTCCGGATGTCCGGGGCCACGGTCCTGACGGTCACCCCGTACCGCTGGGTCAAGCCCGACGGCGCGGACCGGCTGCCGCGGCTGATCGAGGCCGCATGCAGCGGCAACCTGGACGTGCTGACGTTCACCAGCGCCCCCGCGGTGGATGCGATGTGGAGCACCGCGCACGAGATGGGACTGTACAAGGAGCTCGTGGCGAGCCTCAAGACCAACGTCGCCACCGCCGTCGTCGGCCCCATCACGGCGCAGCCGCTGATCGATGCCGGGCTGCAGCCGCTGGTCCCGGAGCGGTTCCGGATGGGCGCCCTGATCCGGCTCGTCGTCGAACACCTTGCCCTCAACCACGTCCGCCGCCTGGACACCGTGTCGGGCCGGGTGGAACTGCGTGGCCGCTCGCTGCGGATCGACGGCGGGGCGGTGGAGCTGGCGCCCGCCCCGCTGCTGCTGCTGCGGGCGCTGCTGGGCGCCGGCGGCGCCGTGCTGTCCCGCGAGGCACTGTCCGAACTGCTGGAACTCCGCGGCTCCGTGCATGCGCTGGACATGACGGTCAGCAGGCTGCGTTCCGCCCTGCCGGACGGCCGTCTGGTGGAAACCGTGGTGAAACGCGGCTACCGGATCCGCGTCTAACAAGACAACGCGGGGTCACTCCGCGCCCATCCCCAGGTGTTTTCTGGGCGCGGAGTGCCCCCGCGTTGGTTGGTGTTTGTTACCGGGGGGTAAACATTGGCGAACGGGCGGCCAAAATTTAGCAACACCGGGGAAACCTGCCGGAAAGATCACCCGCCTACGCTGGGGAACATCAAGCAGTCAGGCCACACCACGGGCCACCAGCGAAAGGGCTCACCATGTCCGCCACCCCCACCGTCCCCGCCGACTCCCAGACCCGGCCCCGGATCGTCATCGCCGGGGCCGGCCCGGCCGCGCAGGCCCTCGTCCGCCAGCTCGCCCGGACCCCGTTCGCGGGTGGCATCACGGTCCTCAGCAACCGGGACGACGCGCCCGCCGGGCTCCTGGAACTCGCCGCCCTCCCGCAGGTCTCGATCCGTTTCGGCCAGCCGGCCAGCTACATCGACCCCGACAGCCGTTGTGTCACGACCGCGGACGGCCTGGAATTCAGCTACGACCAGCTGGTCATCGCGACCGGCTCCACCCCCGCCGGCGCGCCGCTCGCCGGGGAAGGCCGGTGCCTGAGCTACTCCACGATCGACGACGCCGCCGGGCTGGGCGACGCGGTCAAGGACGTCACCCGGGTCCTTGGCCGGCGGCCGCTGGGGATCCTGGTCGGCACCGGGACCGCCGCCGGACAGGCCGAGGCTGTGCTGCGCGCCCGCGGTGTCCGCCCGATCCGCACCACGCAGCGGCCGGCCGCCGTCGTTCCCTCATTGGCCGGGTCCGCCCTCCCGGCCGCCGGGATTGTGTTCGAGGACGGCTCGAGCATGGCCGGGGACCTCGTCGTGCTGGCCGAGGAACCGATTGCCCGCGACGCGCTCGCGGTCAGCGCCGGGCTGAAGACGGCGCGCCAGGGCGGGATCGTGATCGGACGTGACTTCCGCACGTCCGTCCCGGGAATCTGGGCGATCGGGGACGCCGCCGTGTTCGACGGCGTCCGCCTCGGACTGCTCGTGGCCGCGTCCTCGGCTGCCTCCGTCTGCGCCTCCCAGTTGCTCCAGGCCGGCATCGCGGAGTCCCTCGCGGACGCCGCCTGACCCCCTGCCCGGTACCTCTCCGGCGGCCGGTCCGTTGTGGCAAGATGGACACCTGAGAAGCCACGAAGGGACCACCATGAGCAACGAAGCCGCCGCGACTGCCGGCACCGCCACCCCTGCCGCGCCGGACTCCGGGATCTCCCGCAGCTCCGAACATTCGGCAGACATTGCCTCCTACATCGACCACACGCTGCTCAAGCCGGAGGCCAGCGAGGCCGAGATCCTCAAGGTCTGCGCCGAGGCCGCCGAGTACCGGTTCAAGTCGGTGTGCGTCAACCCGCTCTGGGTCAAGACGGTCAAGACGGCCCTGAAGGGCTCCGGCGTGCTGACGTGCTCGGTGGTCGGTTTCCCGCTGGGTGCCACACCGAGCGACGTCAAGGCCTTCGAAGCCCGCGGCGCAGTGCTGGACGGCGCCGAGGAGGTCGACATGGTGATCAACATTGCCGCGGCCCGGGCCAACGACAAGGGCGCCCTCATCGATGACATCACAGCCGTCGCGGACGCCGTCCACGACGGCGGCGCCATCCTGAAGGTGATCATCGAAACGGCGCTGCTGGATGACGCCCAGAAAGTGCTGGCCTGCGAGGCCGCAGTGGCGGCGGGGGCCGATTTTGTGAAGACTTCCACCGGCTTCAACGGCGGCGGGGCGACCGCCGCGGACGTGGCGCTGATGCGCCGCACGGTGGGCCCGGACCTGGGCGTCAAAGCCTCGGGTGGCGTGCGTTCCCTCGCCGACGCACAGGCTATGATAGCTGCAGGTGCAACACGTATTGGCGCCAGTTCCGGCATCGCGATCGTCAAGGGTGAACAGGGTTCCTCCGCGTACTGATCCGCTCCGGCAGCCGCCACAGTTTTGAGCCCCACGGGGCCGAGGAGGAACGAATGTCCAGCAACAACACCACCACCGCCACGACGCCGCAGAACGAGAACAGCCGCGGCTCGAGCATCATCCTGTTCGCCCTGATGATGGTCCTGTTCTTCGCTTCCCTCTACTCGCTGAGCTTTCTGACGCTGGGTAACCCGTGGCCGATGGCCGCCTGCCTCGTCCTGTTCGCCCTGGCCTTCTGGATTCCGCAGACCGTCACCGGCCGCTCCGATTCCGCCGGCGAAGTCTAAGCACCAGTACTTCCCGAACTGAAGCTCCGGATCTCCGGAGCTTCAGTCATTTAACCGGCGGCCATTTAACCGACGAAGACGCCGGCGAGCAGCCCGTAGAGGCTGTGGACCCAACCGGCGCCGAGGGCGGCGGCGGCCGGCCAGTGCACCTCGGCCAGGGCAAGCACCGCACCGAACATGCCGATCATCGCGTAGGCACTGACCGGGATCAGCACGAACCACTCCCGTCGTGATCCGGCGCGGCCCAGCAGCGGGATGGAGAACGCCCCGTTGGCCCGCCAGACGTTCTTCAGCAGCGGCAGTTTCCGCAGGAACCTCGGCGGCTTGATCACCACCGGCCAGAGCAGCGGCACTCCCCCGGTGGTGATCATGTCCCCGACAATGTGCACCAGCACGCCGGTCAGCATGGAGACCGGCAGCCAGGTCCACTGGTGCGGCGCGAACCAGGTCACCAGCCCGGCCATGCTCAGGGCGAAGACCCAGTTGCTGACCCAGCCGTACTTCGGGAAAAGCTTGAGGGCCTTCGCGGCGATGTTGATCATGAACATGCACAGCAGCCCGGCGCCCACCGACAGCAGCCCCCAGTCGGTCTGCAGCTGAAGCTGCCCGGCCAGCGCCGCGAGCAGCACAAAGCAGGCCGCACCAACCAGCGAATGCGTCCCCTGCCGGTGCCCGCCCGAGACGTTCTCGATGCCGACGGCGATCACGTTCGACAGCGGCGGCAGCGAGTGCGCCACGGTGCTGGAGCGGTGGTCCCAGTCGCAGACCAGTGCCGTCCCCGCCGTCGCCATCCCGCCGATCACAATCCCGGTCGCGTCCAGCGGGTACCATCCGAGCGTGTACGGACCGGTCGAGGCAATAGCCACCCACGCCGCGGCTCCCGACGCGGCGTGGTGTCCGCCCATCATTCTTTATTTCACCGCCGGTGCGGCAGCCACCGCGGCGTCGGAGAAGATATTGCGGATGACGCCGTTGGCCCACTCGAGGATCTCGGCGTCCTGCAGGTCGCGGCCGCCGATCCGGGCGGTCTTCGGCTTCGGAATGAGTACCGCGTCCAGGGCGGGCTTGGACTGAGATCCGGGATACATCCGGGTGAGCCGCATGAGCTTGGACTCGGGCAGCTGCGCCGGGGAGAACTTGATGAAGTTGCCCTGCAGGGCAACGTCGCTGAGCCCGGCCTCGCGGGCGCCGACGCGGAAACGCGCGACGTCGATCAGGTTCTTCGCGGGCAGCGGCAGCTCGCCGTAGCGGTCCACGAGCTCGGCCAGGACCTCATCAATCGCCTCGTAGGTGACGGCCGAGGCAAGCTTGCGGTACGCCTCGAGGCGCAGCCGTTCGCCCGGCACGTAATCGTGCGGCAGATGGGCGTTGACCGGCAGCTCGATCTTCATCTCGGCGGCCTTCTCCTCCGCCTCGCCCCGGTACTCTGCCACGGCCTCGCCGACCAGCCGGATGTAGAGGTCGAAACCGACGCCCTGGATGTGGCCGGACTGCTCCCCGCCGAGCAGGTTGCCGGCGCCGCGGATCTCGAGGTCCTTCATGGCAAGCTGCATGCCCGCACCGAGCTCGTTGTGCGTGGCGACGGCCTTGAGCCGTTCCAGCGCCACTTCGCCCAGCGGCTTCTCGGACGGGTAAAGGAAGTAGGCGTACGCGCGTTCGCGGCCGCGACCCACCCGCCCGCGCAGCTGGTGCAGCTGGGAGAGCCCGTACTTCTCCGCACCGTCCACGATCAGCGTGTTGGCGTTTGAGATATCCAGCCCGGTCTCAATGATGGTGGTGCAGACCAGCACGTCGAAGCGCTTCTCCCAGAAGTCCACGATGATCTGCTCGAGCCGGCTCTCGGACATCTGCCCGTGCGCCACTTCCACCCGGGCCTCCGGGACGAGCTCGCGGATCTTCGCGGCGGTGCGGTCGATCGTGGAGACCCGGTTGTGCACGAAGAACACCTGGCCCTCGCGCATCAGTTCCCGGCGGATCGCCGCGGAAGTCTGCTTGTCGGTGTACGGGCCGACGTAGGTCAGCACCGGGTGGCGTTCCTCCGGCGGGGTCGCCAGCGTGGAGGTCTCGCGGATGCCGGTCAGCGACATTTCCAGGGTCCGCGGAATCGGGGTGGCGCTCATCGCGAGGACGTCCACGTTGGTGCGCATCTTCTTCAGCGCTTCCTTGTGTTCGACGCCGAAGCGCTGCTCCTCGTCCACGATCACCAGGCCGAGGTCCTTGAACGCGAAGTCCTTGGACAGCAGCCGGTGCGTGCCGATCACGACGTCGACGGAGCCGGCTTTGACCCCGGCGGCCGTCTCCTTCGCTTCCTTGGTGGCCTGGAAGCGGGACAGCGGCTTGACCACCAGCGGGAAGCCGGAGAACCGTTCGGTGAAGGTTTCGTAGTGCTGCTGGGCGAGCAGCGTGGTGGGCACCAGCACGGCGACCTGTTTGCCGTCCTGGACGGCTTTGAAGGCCGCCCGGACCGCGATCTCGGTCTTGCCGTAGCCGACGTCACCGGAAATCAGCCGGTCCATCGGGATCTCCCGCTCCATGTCCGCCTTGACCTCGTTGATGGTGGTCAGCTGGTCGGGGGTCTCCACATAGGGGAACGCCTCCTCCAGCTCGCGCTGCCAGGGTGTGTCGGGGCCGAAGGCGTAGCCGCGGGAGGCCATCCGGGCCGAGTACAGCCGGATCAGCTCCCCGGCGATTTCCTTGACGGCCTTCCGGGCTTTGGACTTGGTGCTTGACCAGTCCGCGCCGCCCATCTTGCTCAGCGCGGGGGTGTCGCCGCCGACGTACCGGGTCACCTGGTCCAGCTGGTCGGTGGGGACAAACAGCCGGTCGCCCGGGGCGCCGCGCTTGGACGGCGCGTACTCCAGCACGAGGTATTCGCGGACACCGTCCCCTCCCCCTGCCACCTTGCGCTGGATCAGTTCCACGAACCGGCCGATGCCGTGCTGTTCGTGCACCACAGAGTCGCCCGCGATGAGCTGCAGCGGATCCACGGCGTTCCGGCGCTTGGACGGCATCCGGCGCATGTCCTTGGTGGAGCCGGCGGAAGTCCGTCCCAGCAGGTCCGCCTCGGTCAGCAGGGCGAGCTTGAGCGGCTCCAGCACAAAACCCCGTCCCAGCGCGGCCGTGGTGATCTCGATCAGCCCGGCCTGCGGCGCGTCGTCGAGAGTGTCAACCCGGGCGCAGGGGATGTCGTTGTCGTGGAACAGCTCGGCCAGCCGCTGGGCCGGGCCGGGACCTCCGGTGACGACGACGATCCGCCACTGCTCCCTGACGTGGGACCCGATGAACGCCATCATCTCGGCGACGTCGCCCTGGTAGCCGCGGGGTTCCCGGGCATGCAGGTTCAGGACATCGACGTCGGGAAGCAGTTCCTCGTCGGTGGCCAGCGAGGTGATCGACCACCAGGACACCTCGTGCTCGAGGGCAGCGGTGCGGGTTTCAGTCAGCGAGCGGAAGCTGGCCGAGTGCAGGGCCGCCGACGCTGCGGAACTCAGGTCCAGCGGCGCGGTCCCGCCGTCGGACGCCGTGGACCAGGCCGCTTCGAGGAATTCCTCGTTCGTGGCGGCGAGGTCGTGCGCGCGGGTCCGGACCTTTTCCGGTTCGATGACGACTGCCATCGAGCCGGCCGGGAACTGGTCCAGGAACGGCACCATGGAATCCACCAGCACCGGGGCGAGGGACTCCATGCCCTCGACGGCGATGCCGCCGGCGATCTTCTCCAGCATGTCCGCGGCGGCCGGCAGCTGGGATTTCAGCGTCGCGGCGCGGGACATCACGGAGGGTGTGATCAGGATTTCGCGGCACGGCGGGGCGTGCAGTTCGGTGGGGTGGTGCACACCCGGCGCACTCAGCGAGCGCTGGTCCGCGACGGCGAACCAGCGCATCTGGTCCACTTCATCGCCAAAGAACTCGACCCGGATGGGGTGGTCCTCGGTCGGCGGGAAGACATCAAGCATCCCGCCGCGGACGGCGAATTCACCGCGGCGCGTGACCATGTCCACGCGGGCGTAGGCGGCGTCGGCGAGGCTTCTCACGACGTTGCTGAACGGGGCCTCCTGGCCGACCTTCAAGGTGACGGGGACGAGCTCGCCGAGTCCGGCGACGATCGGCTGCACGACGGCCCGGACCGGGGCGACGACGACGCGGAGCGCGCCGCTGGCGGATGTTTCGGGGTGGGCCAGCCGGCGCAGCACGGACAGCCGCCGGCCCACCGTGTCCGAGCGCGGTGACAGCCGCTCGTGCGGGAGCGTCTCCCAACTGGGGAACTCGGCGACTGAGTCGGCCGGGAGGAAGGCGCGCAGCGCTTCGGTCAGGTCCTCGGCTTCCCGGCCGGTGGCGGTGATGGCCAGCACGACCGGCGCCAGGCCGTTGCCGTTGGCCGTCTTTTCCACTGCGGCGGCTGCCCCTGCCGCGGCTCCGGCTGAGGCTGCCCCCGCTGCTCCGGCTGAGGCGGCTTCCGCTGTTTCCGCTGTTTCCGCGGCCAGCGTTGCCAGCCCGTCAGCCATTTCCGCGAGCAGCGCGGAGCGCAGCCCGGCGGGGGCGCTGATCTGGTAGTCCTCGCTGCGGTCGGCGAAACCGCGCGAGGCCGCGGCCCGGACACGGGCGTAATTCCGGTCGCCGGCGAGGACACGGCGCAAACCGGTAAGAGAGGGGCCGTTGAGGCTCATGGCTGAAGCTCCTGAAAGGGATCACGGGATGCAGGCAACACGAATAGCCGGAATTCGCGAGAATCCCGGGTCCCCCAAGCCTACCGCGCAGCCTGGACCCGGGGCCGCACAAGGGCCCCGGGTCTAGGCTGGCAGGATACGCGGCCCGTCCAAATGTCAAGGCGCTCCGAATGCCTGATAGACGATAAGGAGTCACCATGCCCAGCACCCCCGAGACCCCCCAGCCCACGCCCGCGCAGACCACCCCCGCGGCGACCGGTAGGCCGAAAACGGTGCTGGTCACCGGTGCCACCGGCTACATCGGCGGCCGGCTGGTGCCCCGGCTGCTGGAGGCAGGGCAAAAGGTCAAGGTCGTGGTCCGCACCCCGGCGAAGATCGCCGGCGTTCCGTGGCTGGCCGACGTCGAGGTCGTCCAGAGCAGCCTTGACGACGGCGATGCCCTGCGCGCCGCCCTGGACGGCGTCGACGTCCTGTATTACCTCGTCCACTCCATGGCCACCGGGGCGGGTTTCGAGTCCAAGGAAAAGACCATGGCCGAGACCGTCGCGCGGGCCGCGGCCGGCGCCGGCGTGGACCGGATCGTCTACCTGGGCGGGCTGCATCCCACGGACACCGAATTGTCCACCCATATGCGGTCCCGCGAGGCCGTGGGTAAGGTCTTCCTCGGCAGCCAGGTGGACGCAATCGTCTTCCAGGCCGGCGTTGTGATCGGCTCGGGGTCGGC
The DNA here is from genome assembly GCF_059383415.1 of Pseudarthrobacter sp. RHLT1-30-1. Taxonomy (NCBI): domain Bacteria; kingdom Bacillati; phylum Actinomycetota; class Actinomycetes; order Micrococcales; family Micrococcaceae; genus Pseudarthrobacter; species Pseudarthrobacter sp. RHLT1-30-1. Next base: position 90,951 of record NZ_JBWZCG010000007.1, on the reverse strand, counting down.
GTCGTTCGAGATGATCAGGCACCTGTCCGAGACGCTCCCGGTGATGCCGGCCCCCAGCTGGGTGCGCAACAAGATCGAGGCGATTGCAGTGCGCGATGTGTTGCACTACCTCGTCGGGGCCGCCTCGCTGGAAGGCCCGATCAACCGCACCTTCGACATCGGTTGCCGCCAGGTCCTCAGCTACGCAGGAATGATGCAGGAATACGCTGCGGAGGCCGGGCTCCCGCACCGCGTGGTGCTGGCTCTCCCCGTTCCGGCGCCCAAGCTCGCGGGCATGTGGGTAGCATTGACCACCCCGATTCCGCTCTCGATGTCGCTGCCCCTGGTCGAGTCCCTGCAGCACGACGCGGTCTCGCGCGAACATGACATTGATTCCTACATCCCCCAGCCCGACGGCGGGCTCACCCCGTACCGCCGGGCCGTGGCGCTTGCCCTGGGCAAAGAGCGCGACGGCCAGGTCGAGACGACCTGGGCCAGTGCAGGGGCCGACGCCGATCCGCTGCCCAGCGACCCCGAGTGGGCCGGGCACCGGGTGTACGTCGACGAGCGAACCTACTCCAGCCAGGTGGACCCGAAGCACGTCTGGACCATCATCGAAGGGATCGGCGGCCGCAACGGATGGTATTCCCTCCCGCTTGCCTGGCGCGTCCGCGGCTGGCTGGACAAGCTCACGGGCGGGGCCGGGCTGCTGCGCGGCCGGCGGCACCCCCACCTGCTGGCCGAAGGGGAAGTGGTGGACTGGTGGCGGGCCGAGCGGATCGACCGCGGCCGGCTGCTCCGGTTGCGGGCCGAGATGCGGGCGCCGGGCCGGGCCTGGCTGGAGCTGTCGGTGGAGCCGGAGGGGACGGGCAGCCGTTACCGCCAGCGCGCGATCTTCTTCCCGAAGGGTCTCAGCGGGCGACTCTACTGGCTGGCCGTGCTGCCATTCCACAGCCTGATCTTTCCCGCCATGTCACGGAACATCACGGCCGCGGCCAAGAGTCTCCAGGACCTCGAATCGGATCCGGCCCGGCACACCACGTAGGATGTTTGGAGCCCAAAACGACCAGTTCCACCCACGGAGGACCCCCAATGGCATTGAGTGCATCCACCAACCTTCCGCACAGCGTCGACCGCGTCACCGCAGTCTTCGTGAACGAGGACTTCCTGCGCCACACCAGTGAACTCGTTGGCGGCACCCTGGAGTCCTTCACCGTCGACGGCGACACGGCCGGCGCTTTCAGCACCACCACGGTGCGGACCATCCCGACCAACCGGATGCCCGAAATGGCCCGGAAGTTCGTCGGCGAAAGCCTGAAGGTGACGCAGCTTGAGAACTGGGACGCCCCTGCCGCCGACGGCTCGCGGCAGAGCAACATCACCCTGAAGGTGTCCGGCGCGCCCCTGGATGTCAACGCCGTCCAGCGGCTGGTCTCCGATGGCGGCAGCACCCGGATCGAGCTTGAGGGCACCGTCACCTCCTCCGTGCCGTTCCTGGGCGGAAAGATCGCCGAAGCTGCCGAGCCGATGGTGGGCAAGGCCCTGAATATCCAGTCCACCCAGGCCCAGGCCTGGCTCGAAAGCCACTAGCACATGGAAATGCCGGCAATCCTGGCCGTCGTCCTGATCGTGGCCGGCGTCTGGTCCCTCGCCGTCTGGCCGCAGTTCCTGCGCCGGGTGATGAAGGACCCGCGGGCCCGCGACGGGAACGGCAAGGCCACGCGTTTCTTCACGGTCCACGTCGTCCTGGTCAGCATTTCCATGCTGCTGGGCGCGGCGACGGCGGCCATCGGAATCGCCGGGCTGTTCGCGTAGGCGGGCCGGTCGGCCAGGCCGGCCGCGTCCCGGCGCGCGGATCCCGGGTGCACCAACGGCGGCCAGGTCCCCGGGTCGCCAGCGAACCCGCGCGGCTGCCCCGGGTCCCGGGTGCGCTAATGGGCCGGCGTTCCCGGTGCCAGGGCCTGGGCCTGGGCCTGGGCCAGGGCGTCTTCGGCCGCCACCCAGGAGATCATGGCGCACTTGACCCGGGCAGCGTATTTGGACACGCCTTCGAAGGCCGAGGCGTCGCCCAGGATTTCGGGGTCGGCGGCGAGCTTCCCCCGGGACCGCAGGACCTCACGGAAGTTGTCGATGACGTGGGTGAAGCCGTCCACGTCCATGCCTTCGGCGAGGTCGGCGAGCACCGAGGCCGAGGCCATGGAAATCGAACAGCCAGCCCCGTCCCAGCGCAACTGGGAGACCTTGCCGTCAGCAACCGCGACCCGAACGGTGATCTCATCGCCGCAGACCGGGTTGAGCTGGTGGGACTGCCCCGACGAGGCCCCGTCCGGAACCGGGGTCTCCGTCAGTCCGCTGCCGGTCCGCAGTTTGGCGTGTTCCAGGATGATCTGCTGGTACAGCTGTTCAAGGCTCATGCGGGAATATCCTTAGGCTCCAAAGTAGGCGCGGACCCCGGTGACAGCAGCGAGGAAAGCGTCGACGTCGGATGTTGTGTTGTACAGGTAGGTACTGGCCCGGGTGCTGGCCGTCAGGCCCAGACGGCGGTGCAGCGGCTGCGCGCAGTGGTGGCCGACCCGGACCGCGATTCCCTTGCTGTCCAGGAACTGGCCGACGTCGTGTGCGTGCACCCCGGCGACGTCGAAGGAGGCGAGGCCGATCCGCTCCTGGCCGGCCGCCGGCCCGAGGACCCGGACGCCGGGAATCGATGCGAGGCCTTCGACGAGGCGCTGGCCGAGCAGGGACTCCCAGGCATGGACGCGGCCCATCCCCGTTTCGGTGAGGTAGTTTGCCGCCGCGGCAAGGGCGATGGCCTGTGAGACTTTCTGGGTGCCCGCTTCGAAGCGCTGCGGGGCCGGCAGGAACGCGGCGCGTTCCATCGTCACCGTGGTGATCATCGATCCCCCGGTGAGGAACGGCGGCAGCGCGTTCAGCAGTTCGGACCGGCCGTACAGCACGCCGATGCCGGTGGGCCCGAGCATCTTGTGTCCGGACAGCACCGCGAAGTCCACACCGAGGTCCTGCACATCCAGCGGCAGGTGCGGCGCGGACTGGCAGGCGTCCAGCACGGTCAGTGCCCCCGCTGCGCGGGCCATCGCCACCAGCGTCTTGACCGGGTTGATGGTGCCGAGGACATTTGAGGCGTGGCTGAAGGCGAGGACCCGGGTGGCCCCGGTGATGATGCCGGCGGCCGCCTGGAGGTCCAGGACGCCCGCGTCGTCGACGGGGATGTACCGCAGCGTCGCACCGGTCCGCTGCGCGAGCTGCTGCCACGGGATCAGGTTCGCGTGGTGCTCCATCTCGGTGACCACAATCTCGTCGCCGGCCCGGAGGGCGAAGCGATCCGCTTCCGCCCCAGCGCCCGGCAGGGACGAGTTGAGGAAGGCGTAGCTGAGCAGGTTCAGGCCCTCGGTGGCGTTGGAGGTCCAGATGATCTCATCGGCCCCGGCGCCCAGGAAGGCAGCGAGAGTCTCGCGGGCGTCCTCGAAGGACTCCGTGGCCTCGACAGCCAGCAGGTGGGCTCCGCGGTGGACCGCGGCGTTGCGCTGTTCGTAGAACTCCTGCTCGGCCTCGATGACGCTGATCGGGTTCTGCGAGGTCGCGCCGGAATCCAGATAGATCAGCGGGTGCCCGCCCATGGACCTGGCGAGGATGGGAAAGTCGTTGCGGATCCGCAACACCTCGTCGTCGCCCAGTGCGGGCAAGGTCCGGGACTCTGACGTCGCCGCAAAAGCCACGCTGGCCTCCTCAAATCGGATTAGATGGACTACAGTCCATCATCCCACGGAACGGCAGCCCCCGGTTTGGCCCTCAGGGCCGGTGCGAATCGCCGCCCGTGTCGATGAGATCCACCCGCCGGCTGACGCCGAGCTTGGCAAAGACCCGGTAGAGGTGTCCTTCCACGGTCCGCTGCGATACGCAGAGTCTGCTGGCGATCTCGGCGTTCGTGGCACCGCCGGACACCAGGTCCAGGATTTCGGTTTCCCGGGCAGTCAGTTCCGCGTCCTGCTCGGGTCGGACCAGGTCAATGTGCGCTGCCATCCCGGCGGCCGTCATCCGGTTCTGGATCTTGCGCTGGACGGCCAGCAGCTTCCGTTTGTCGGTCGTCTCGGCCAGGCAGCGTTCCGCCTGCTGCGCCGCTTCGAGGGCCAGCAACACGTAGCCGGCCCGCAGCGCCTTATCACTGATGTGGACGAGTTCGGCGTCGTCTGCATGCAGCACCGCGACCGCATAGTCGTGCAGCATGCCCGCTTCGCGCCCCTCGACCGCGAGGCTGCTGCGGGCGAGGCCGTCAGCGGCCTCGGTGTCCCCGCGGCGCACCGCAATCCGTCTGATGTCGGTCTCGACGCCCCGCAGTCCCTGCCGTTTGGCTTCCGCGGCGAGGCCGGTGAGCCTCCGGCTGACATCCCCGGCCCCGCCCGGGCCGCCGCCGGCCGCGGTTGAGTAGGCGTCGGCGAGCAGCGGAACCGCCCCCGGCCCGCGGTACCGGAAGAGCCGGAAAGCGGCCGCATGCTGCTCAGCCTCCTGACCGTGACCCAGCACGGAGTCGGCGTAGGCCGCGACCGCGTGCGCAAAGGGCAATAGCTCCCAGGGATCGGCAATGGTGAGTTCCTCGACGCCGAGAACGAGTTCGGCAATGCCCTCGGGCATGCGCCCCTGACGGACGCGGGCGAGGCCCCGCATCAGGTGCAGGATTCCGCCGCTGAGCAACAGCCTCGAGGGGTAGTGTGCTTCGTACTCATCGAGGGCGGCGGCGAGCGCCTCCCACTCCCCGGCCCAGTTCAGGCTCAGGCTGTAGCGCACCAGGAGGTCCTCATAGACGAGCGGCAAGGCCATGTCCCAGCCTTGCGCCCCCTGCCAGGCATCGCGGGCCAGCCCAACGCCCTCCGCCACCCTGCCCTGGGCGCAGAGCAGTTCGGCGAGCAGGGAGGCCGCCGGAAGTCTAAGCTCGGGCCGCTCCCCGGCCGCCACCACCAGCCTGCTTAGCCTTCCCACACTGTCTGTCGGGCTGGCCTGGCTGCCGGCGGTCCCCGTTGCAGCCGCGATCGGGGTCAGATCCAACCACGACGGCGTCACCGCCGCGTCCAGCCGGGAGGCCGGCTGGCCGTTCCGCAGCCGGCCGGACAACAGCGCCGCCAGATAGCGGGATCTTTCGTTTGTGAGCGGCTCTGCGAGCTGGAGGAATTTCGCGGACTGTTCGTGGTGGCCCAACAGATACCGGGCATAAGCGATCTGCAGCCGGGCCTCGGGAATCATCGCATCGTCCGTCACCGCCTCAGCGGTCATCAGCGCGGCCGGGGCGTCGAGTGCGGCATTTGCCGCGTACGCCGCCTTCAGCAGCTGATCCGCCGGGACGACGGCTCCGCAATCCAGTGCCCATCTGACCCGGTTCAGGAAGGCATCCGGCGGCACAGCCGCTCCCGACGGCAAGGACACGAAGCTGTTACGGAGTCCCGCGCTTCTGCCCGCCGGAACCCACCGGCGGATGATCTCGCCGATCAGGGGGCTTGCGGGGCGCACCGTGCGGTCGGCGCCTCGAGACACGCTGATAATCCCGGCCCGTTCCAGCGCGTCGACAGCCTTCGGACCACCAAACCCCAGCAGTTGGCCGAGCGGAAGCGGTCCCGCCAGGGCAACAATGCCGGCAGCGGTCCGTTCCTCGGGTGACATCGTGCGCAGTTCGTGGCCTATCAGGTCAGCGCCCGGGATCTCGGACAGGGCGGGACGCGAGAGCAGGAACCAGATCCCGTGGCGAAGCCCCAGGTCCCCGGATTTCCTGGCGTGTTCGATCAGGGACAGCAACATAAAGGGGTTCCCGGCGGAGGCGTCGGCAAGCACCGCGCTGGCCCAGGGCGACACGTCGGCCCGGAGTACTTGCTCGCAGAGCTGGTGCACTTCGGCCCGGGTCAGCGGCTCCAGGTCGAACTTCGCCAGGATCCCGTCATCCCAGAGGGCCAGGAATTCCTCGGGGATAAGCAAACCCGGCCGGCAGGTGGCCAGGACGTTGGCGGCACCGGTGGCTACTGCCTGCGCCACGAGCTGCGTCGTCCCGCGGTCCAGGCACTGGGCGTCGTCGATGACGAAGAGCGGTTTGCTGGGCTGCGCCTTGATGTTGTCCGTCACGGTCTTCACGACGGCGGAAAATGAGTCCAGATCCTGTGCGGGCAGCTGACCAAGATAGGGCGACAGGGCCCCGAATGGCACGGCCGAGAGTGCAGGAGTTGCGGCGAGGCGGATCACGGCCGCGCTCGGCCGGAGTTCCCGGAGCACCGCCCTGGAAACGGCAGTCTTCCCGGTGCCCGGGTTGCCGACGATGAGGGCGCCGGATTTCCCGCCGTCGCGCAGACATCTGACAATGTCCTTGACGATGGCAGTCCGGCCGACCAGTGCAGCAGACTCAGTCAGACTTTCCACCCCGGACCTCCCTGCGCCGGCAAAGCGGTACGCGGACTGGCCCGGAGAATAGCGGGCCAGGTCGGTCAGCCCAAGCGGGCGTGTTCCACTGGTCCGGAGATGACATCTTTGAGTTCCGACCTGCTCGCTACGTGGAGCTTCGCATACACCTGGTAGAGATGCCCCTCCACCGTGCGGACCGAAACGTGCATCTCGTCGGCGATCTTCCGATTGGAAGTACCGGCAGCAGCCCTCACCGCCACCTCGGATTCCCGGGCTGTCAGCGTCGAGGTCAGCAGCGAGAGCACGCCGTTTCTGGGGTTCCCGAACCGGTCCTCAAGGGATTGCTGCGTCCGCTGGGCCATCCTCAGGGAGATGCGGTTCCCGGCGTCGTTGGCGCAGCTCACGGCTTTTCTGGTGACGTCCCTGGCGAAGATTCCGTGGCCGGCCGCGTCTGCTTCCTTGGACGTTGCGAGCAATTCCTCACTGTCGGCATCCTTCAGCCCTTCGGCGAGCCGCGAGCACAGGCCGGCAAAGTGCCCCGTGACCTGGCCCGCAAGATCGCTGAGTTTCTGGCTGGCCTGACGGTCCCCCAGCCGGGCCACCGCTGAAAGAAACTGAAGCCCGGTAGCAAGCGCTGAGGCATCGGTGTCGATGTCGGCCTCGAGCTTCAGCGCGCGGAGGGCCTCGGTCTTCTGGCCGATCTCCGCCTTGGCGGACAGCTCGAAGTACCGCGTGATCCGGTTCACCAGCCACGATGCCCGGGGCATCGGCTCCTCGACGTTCATCAGCAAAGCCGCTGCTTTGTCCTCATCGCCCTGGATCGCGAAGGCATAGGCGCAGGCTGCGGCGGCGAGGCCGGCGACGGCATCCGGGTCATGCACGCTGAGCTGCCAGACCCCGGACTCCAGCCGCTCCAGGGCCTGGGTGAGCTGACCGCGGTGCAGGTCGACGATACCCTGGCCGATCTCAAACATGCCGCCAAGCCTGGCCTGTTCGTCCCAGGCCTCCGACGTGCCCGCAATGAAGTCAGCGGCCTCCCGGAACTTTGCCGAGAGCAGCAGGAGCAGCAGGAACCGGCCCCTGATTTCGCGGATCGCGGCGTCGGACAGATCCAGGCCGGCAGCGGCGAGAATCACTTGCCTGCCCAGCCCCACAGCGCCAAGGATCTCGCCGCTGACGGCCTTGGCTTCGCACAGCAGGCTCGCCGCCATGATTGTGGCTTCGCTGCTCAGGTCAAGGGAGTCCGCCTGCTGGAACATCTGCAGGACATCGCCGTACCGGCCTTCGAAAACGGCGAACTCGGCGTAGGCCAGGCGCACCCGCTCGGCCACGGCACCCAGCTCCGGGCCGGTGTCCCCGGACATCGCGAGTCGCAGTTCCACCTCCTGCAGCCTGGCCAGTGCACCGGCCGCCGCCGCGGGGCTGCGCCTGTCCAGCTCCGCCCACAGCAGTTGAAGTGAGGCCCACTCATCCAGTGCCAGAGCGTCACCGGCCCGCTGTTCAACGTCGGTCAGGATGCGGCGGGCTGCTTCGTCGTTGTGCTGGGAGATGAATGCCCTGGCAGATTCGACGGCCACTTCCGCCTGCTTCTGTCCGCCGGCAATTTCCCTGGTGAACCTCAGCGCGGACTGCGGATCGGATCCCTTGTTCGCAAGGCGGGCGGCTGCCAGGGCAAGCCGCGGATCCACCTCTTCGCCGCAGTCCAACGCCCAGGCGACCGCGGTGGAACCGGTGTATTCGTCCAGGTCCTGATCCTGGAGCACGGCCCCGAGCCGGCGTCGAAGCTCCGCACTGCGGCCTGGCGGTACAACGCTGGCGACGATTCCGGCAGTCACCGGGTTGGCGATGCTCACCAGGGGCGGATGCTCATGGCTCACATGGATGAGGGCCCGCTCCTGCAGGGTGTCGATGTCCTGCGCCTTGGACACGTTCATCAGGGTCTGCAGGGGCAGTGCTCCGGCAAGCGACAAGAGCTCAAACACATCCCGCTGGCCGGGGCTGAGCCGGTTGAGCCGTGCCTTCAGCACATCCCGGATCTCTCCGGCCAGAGCCACCGGGCGGTCCCCCAAAACCCAGGAATCCTCGTGGCGGACAATCGTCCCCAGCTTGATCTGCTCCCGCGCCAGGGAGTGCAGGAAGAGTGCGTTGCCGCCGCTGGCGTTCCAGAGGGCGCGCGCCGCCGCGTGGGAGAAGTGGCCACCGTACTCCTGGGCCAGGCTGTCCGCCGTCTCGCTGAAATCAAAGGGGCCGATGTCTACCCGGCGTAGAAGGTCGTCCTTCCACAGACCCATGATGTCGCTGCCCAGGTTGGGAAGGTCAACACAGGCCGCGAGCAGCAGGACGTGACCGCCGGCACAGAGCTGGGCAACCATCATCGTGGAAAGCTCATCCAGGTCATGGGCATTGTCGACAAAAAGTACGACGCTGCGGCCCTGGGCCCGGGTATGGAGCAGTTGGGTCAGGCCGCGCAGTACCATCAGCGGATGCTCGAGGTGGGAGGCATCGAGTTCGTTGAGCAGCACGCTGAGGGCGCCGTAGGGGAGCTTCGAGGAGATGGAACTGCCCCGGACCTGCACTACCAGGAACTCGTCACCAAGCTGTTCAAGTGCCCGTTGGGCAATAAAGGACTTTCCGGCGCCGTGTTCCCCCACAATCACCGCCCCGCAGCCCGATCCCGAGGTCAGGGCCGCGACGACGTCTTCGACGGTCTGGTGCCGGGTGTAGTGCTTTTCGTGCCACGCCTTCCCCAGATGGTGGGCTGGTGAAATCACATCTGTTCTGCCGCTGCCCGCAGACAGGCCGGCTTCTTGCTGAAACATGAGAGAGACCTTCGCAATCAAAGTATTGACTACCGATATGTCCAACCTAGGGAAAAGGTGAATTTTCGGGATGCGTAAGCGCTACTCGATTACGGCCGCAGTAGCGGACCCTGGGCTACGTAGGTGTACTCAGAATTTGACGGGCCCCATATCCCATAACCAAGTAGTGGGGATTGGCGGGCCGCGCAGGCGGCGGGATGCTGTTTCACGCCGGCGCGTCGGGGCTTTCGCGAGCCCTGGCGGGCCGCCGGTGCCGGACGAATGTTGCTCACCGGCGAAACAGTCCTGGCACGGCCGCCCGACCCGCGGGCGGCCGAGCCAGGACTGCGGCCACTGAAGCTTAGGGAGCCGACGGCGGCTGGGGGGAGGAACCTCGGTCTCAGAAGGTTCCGACGCCGTCGGCTCCGTCAAGGGGGTTCACGCACTCAGCGCGAACCATTCGGGAGACCATTTCAGACTGGAATTAGTATCTATGGCACCAGAGTGAGCCATCGTTCCCCACACCGGCGATCCTGGCAGCTTCAGCGGAGGGCCTGGGCCGTATCCGCGTTGATGGCTCCACGTTCACAATCCTTTGTCGGGTAGTTCCTGGTGCTGACTACAATCTAGCGAACCGGACGGCAACGGCGCACCGGTAGTCCATACTCGACTTCGTGGCGGGTTCCGGCCGGAACGCTGATCGAGGGTACTTGCCACTGCGGCGGGCATCCGACGCTGGCGCGGTCCGGCTACGCGTTCCCCATACCCGTCCGGCTGGGGGCCTACTTGCCGCACCCCGGGAGCTACGCACTCGGGCGGTGTGATGGGGCGCTGATTCCGCAGGGTGGCGGGACAATGTACGCGCGGGGCCAGCAGAAGGCTGGCCACTCGACGCGTACATCAGCTGCCGTTTCAGCTAGGAGGGGGACACACCGGGCAGCTGGTCCCGGCCTTTAATGTTGAGTTTCGCGTAGCTGCGGTACAGGTGGCCCTCGACCGTCCGAATGGATACCTGGAGTTCGGCGGCGATCTGGCGGTCGCTGAGGCCTCGCACCGCGAGCGCCACGATGTCGCGCTCCCGGCGGGTCAGCAAACCAAGGGAGTCGCTCGCGGTGTCCGGCTCCTGGCCATCGACACTGTCGGCGTGGTCCAGGCACCGTTTCCGCTGCGACATCGCCATCCGCTCCCGCAGCGTGTCCCCGGCAAGCCGGTATCCAGCAGCGGCCGCATCGTAGGCAAGGGCGGCGAAGCCCCAGAGTTCGGCATCCTCGCAGCTCCTGCCCGCTTCGAGGTGATCCGCGGGCAGGTCGGTGCTGACCGCAGCCGCATAGCGACAGATCGCCGCCGCCCGGGGACCCTCCAGCCCGTCCCGCAACTGCAGCAGTCGGGCAGCGGCGTCCCGGTCTCCCAGCGCGAGGCAGAAGGACAGCGAGTCAAACTCCAGACCGGGCGTGGAACCGTCGCCAATGGGCCGGCCAAGCGTCCGGAGCTCGCCGATGGCACCTGGGTAATTGCCTAGCCGGGCTTTCCCGTAGGTGACTGCCATCTTCGAGAGGGTGCGCAGGTAGCGTGATACCGACGGGGGGGCTGCGTTGTAGTCGGCAAGGAACGCCGCGGCCGCATCCTTGGCACCGACTTCGGCGGCGGCGGCGAAAGCCATCGAGGCTGTCAGGGCGAAGAGCTGTTGGGGGTCCGCGAGCCGCAGTGACTCCAGCGCCGCACTAAGTGTGGTCAGGGCCTGGGCAGCCTTGCCCTGGTAGGTCAGGATGATGCCGTGCGCGGCGTGGACTCCCCCGCCGAAGGCGGTGAGGGTTGGTCCGGGCCCGGCGGCGGCCTCGGACAGCAGTGCCTCCGCTGCGTCCCACTCGCCACTGTGAATCGCTGCCGCTGCCGCCCGAGCCACGAGGAATTCAGCAAGGTAATACAGTTCGTCGTGTCCAGTGCCCGCACTTGCCAGGCCTTGGGTCGCCGCCGCGAACGCCTGGACTGCTTTGCCCTGCACGAGGAGCCGTTCGGATTCCAGGGCAAGCCTGAACGCTGCCTCAAGGGAGTTGGCCGGCGGACGGGACGGGCCGGCCGGCGTGGCAGCCTCCGTGCCGGCATCATCAGGGTATTCGCCCGCCAGCGCGAAAACCATGGCCTGCAGGGTGGCGTACCGTTCCCGGACGGCTGCCAGGATCTCCTCGGCTTCTTCCGGGCTTTCCTTGGCCAGGCGGTCCCCTGCCTCCAGTAGGGCCCCGGCGCGGTCCATGATCTCAGTCGGCGTACGGCCGAGAGCGGCCTGTACCGCGGCCCACATCAACGTTCCCGTGAGGAGGACAGCGACACTGCGTCCCTTGGCGAAGTCGGCCTCCAGGATGTCACGGGCGGCGGCATAGTCGGAGGTGTTGAAGTAGGTCCGGGCCGCTACGGAGCGCGCAGCCACCTGCAATTCAGGGTCCTTGACCAGTGCGGCCGCCCTGCGTGCCAGCTCGTCCTGGTGGAGCCGGCTGGCCAGGACGGCCGCCCGCAGCAGTTGCCGGTCGTCTACCTCTGCGCCGCATTCCAACGACCAGCTCACCTGGCGCAGCAGGCCTTCCGCCGACGTCTGCTCGCTGTCCATGAGCTGCAGGAGGCTCTGCCGGAGTTGGAGGCTGCGCGCCGGCGAAATCAGGTTGCGCAGCGTGTCGGCGTAGATCGAATGCCACAGCCGCAGTTGCGGGTGGGGTGCGGGTGTGACCTTGATCAGCTCGTGTTCGATCAGGGCGGCCACCGGGACCTCGCCCACCGTTGCCTCAATTAACTCCCGTGACACCGGCTCGGCCAGGGCGATCAGGTTCAGTGCCTGTCGTTCTTCCGGCGAGCGCCGGAGCAACTGCCGGCGCACCAGGTCGGTCAACCGGTCCCCGTGGCTGTTGAGGGGGCGCGCAAGCAGCCACACCCCGTTGCGGTGCTGCAGTGAGCCGTCCCGCCGCGCGTCGTCGATCAGCCCGTGGAGCAGCAGCGGGTTGCCCTCTGACGCTTCCCAAAGGATTTCGGCGACGGACGGAAGGACCTGCCGTCCCAGCGTTTGTTCCAAAATCTCGGTCGTTTGCTGCTGGGTCAGTGGACGGAGGTCGAGGCGTTCCGCAATGCCTTCAAACCACAACTGCAGCAGCGGCTCCGGCAGGCCGGGCCGGGAGGCTGAGGCCACCAGCAGTTTCGCCCAACCAGCCGCCGCGAGCTCCACCAGGATCCCGGCGGTCGGCTCATCAAGGTCGTGGGCGTCGTCAACGATCAGCAGGAGGGGCTTCTGCGAAGCGCTTCGCTCCTCCTCCAACCGGGACCAGAACGTCCTGAGTACCGCCAGCTGCGAGGTGGCTTCATGCACAGGCAGCCCGACAATGAAAGGACCCAAAACGCCGTACGGGACGTTCGCCAGCGACGGGCTGCCGTGGATGCGGATGGGCGTGACCGCTGACTCCAGTTCGGACACTACGGCTTCGAGCAGCGTGGATTTCCCGATCCCGCTATCCCCAAGAAGGAGGACCGCCACGTGGGTACTTCCCTGGATGGTCTCCACTGCCGACTGCAGGTCCTCCATTCGGCCGGTCAGTATTCCGGATCCTTCTCCCGCGTCGGCTGCGGCTGTGCCGTTCCTAGATAAGTCCAAGCAGATCACTTCGCGACGAAACTCCCAGCTTCGTGAAGACCTGGTACAGGTGCCCTTCCACTGTTCTCACCGAAATACCGATGGACAGGGCAATGTCCTTGTTGGACACGCCGTTGCCGGCAAGGGCGGCAATCTGCCGCTCCCTGTCAGTGAGCAGCGGCCCCTTGTTCCTCGGCATGATCGGCAGGGCAGGCACGGCGTCCGAGAGGCTCTCGAGGATGGCGTGGGCGGCGCTGGCCTTACCGCTCAGACCCGCAGCCTTCGCAAAATCGAAGGCGAGGGCGGCGCATCGGGCCTGGACCGCGTCCAGCTCCATGGCCGCCGCCTGGGCGGCTGCCTCCAGCATGGTGCCAGCATCCTTCCTGCGGCTGCCGACGGCGACGGTCCGGGACAGCTCCGCAAGTGGCCCTTGCCGCAAGTTCGCGATGTCTTCCATGAACTGGAAGTCCTTGGTGGTGCCGTTGACGGTTGCACCGAACATGAAGATACCGGCGAGGGTATAGCGGCCGGCCCGGTAATGTTCCTCGGCTGTGTGCACCAACCGGTCTTTGGCCTCCGGGTCGCCGAGCCAGCGCGAGGCCATGTCCATGCAGAAGTCCGCGGAGCTGCTGACCGTGAAGCGGGCCGGGCCATCCGCTGACCGTGCCCGGTCCAGGTAGATGGAGGCCTGCACGGAGTTGCCGGTCTGCGCGTAGGCAAAGGCGGTGGCTGCGTAGGCCTGCCGCAGCGAATGCAGGCTCGCCCGGACTTCGAGCTGCGCAATCGCGGCCAGGAGTGGGTCGAGGGCCATGTAGCCGCGGCCCGCGTATACGTAGGCGAGGCCAACGGCCAGATCGGTGGCCGCGCTCCCGGAATGCAGGCCGTGGCCTGCCCTGCCGCTGGCGTCCTTGAGCATGTCGATGCTCTGCCGCCATTGTCCGGACAACAGCAGCACGTTGAAAGATCGCCACGCGAAATTTTCGCGGATCCGCGGAACGTTTGACCACTCACCCAGCTGACCGCCAATGTCGCGCATCAGCTTTCGGGCATCGATTTCCTTGCCCGTCATGCAAAGGGCTTCCATCAGGATGATGCCGGATCGGAGCCGGTGTACCGGGTTGTCATTCAGGTCCGGCGCCGCCGCAGCCCTGAGCTGGTCCATCATCGGCTCGTAGTCACCGATGAAGGACAGGTAGTTGAATTCGCACAGGTCCAGGCACAGACCGGCCCGGGTCAGCTCCTGCGCCGGTGCCGCCGGCCGCGCCTCACCGAGTTCGTGGAGCCGCAGCCGGGCCTGCCGGATCAGCTCCGGGACCTGGCCGGTGCGGTCCTCGAGCCACGACATGCCGTCCGCCTTCGCGGCGATCAGCTCGGCGTACGCCTCCGCGCCGAGGCTGCTGAGCTGGGCCGGAGAAACATCATCCAGGGCCGCCATGGCCTGGAGTGGCAGACCCAGCTGAAGGTAGGCGGCAGATTTCTGCAGCTGCCCCTCGCTCCATTCCGGGTCCTCAGGGCTCAGGCTGCCAGCGCACTTGAGCGCGAACTTCGGGTCGAAGAGTTTGACAGCGGCGGCGGCGGCCGCCACGGCGTGGGCGGGTGCCAGCGGGGCGTCGCAGTCGTGGGTCCAGGCTGCGTAGGCCAGCAGGTCCTCCACTGTCAGCTCATTCAATTCGTCCTGCTGGTGGCCCGGTACCTTGTCCCGAAGCTCCAGCCGGCGTTCCACACTGAGCCAGCCGCGGACGATGTCGCCCAGGTAGCGGTCCCCGAGCGACACCTGGTGCCGGTCGGTCCGGTCGATGACAATCTGGCCCGCGTCTTCCATGTCCGCTATCACTCCGGGACTGTACATCCGCGCAAGCCGGGCCAGAGGCAGGGTACGTGCGCAGGAAAGCACCTCGATGAGCTCCCGGGCCACCGGTGTTTCCCGGGCATAACGCGCCCGGACGATGTCTTCCAGCGCGGTGCGCCCGTCCAGCACCACCTCGTCCAGCAGAGTCCATACGGAGCCGGACAGCACCAGGTTGCCTCGTTCGATCTGCTCCGCAACCACGGCCTGCAGCAAGGTCGGGCTGCCGCCGACGAGCTGGTGCAGCTGACTTGCCAGCGCACTGGAAACCCTGCGCCCGAGCGCTGCCTTGAGCACCTCGAGCGTTTCGACTTCCGTGAGATTGGCGAGCCGGACCTCGGCGAGCTGCCCGGACGTGATGAGCCAGTAAAAGTCCGGCGGAAGGTCGGTTGTGCGCTGGGCGGTGGCGATGAGGCGTGCGGTTCGGGTCTGCAGAAGGTTGAGCAGGACGCCGGTGCTCAGTTCGTCCAAGGCTCCGGCGTTGTCCAGCAGGATGACACACTGGCGTCCGGCGGCGTCGTCGCGGATCAGGGAGGTGATGCCGTGCAGGATGGCCGTGGGCGATCCCAGGGAACTCTGTGGCAGGCGGGCGAGCGTGAATGCCAGGCATCCGTAGGGCGTCGCCGAGCCCGGACCCGAGCTGCGGAGCTGAAGGGTGTAAACATCGGGTCCGAAGCCCGCGATCGCAGTGCGGCCTACCTGGGTCTTGCCCACGCCACGGTCACCGGTGATGACCACACCCATCCGGTCCGCCGCGAGCAGGGCGCTGCGGACCCGGTCGGCGTCGGCATTGCGCGCGAGACCAGACCACCTGTGCCGGTCCAGCGGTCCGGTTGCAGGTTCTTCTGCGGCGGGTGGCAATGTTGTGGAAACATGCCCCCAGCCCAGCGATTCCCTCGACATCTTGTTTCCTTCGTACCGCTTAGCGGGCGGCAAAACCAAGACCGTCCGCCTAGAAGTAGCGTATCCCTATCCCCCGACATGAGAGTAGAGCGATCATATCCGCATTTCAGGGACCTTGAAAACAATTGGGCGGCGCGGGTCGCGGCGCGTCGCGCGTCACGCGGGCGGCTGACGGAGCTGATCTGTGACGACCATCTTGGCGCGGAGCGGACGTGTCGCCACCAGGCCCTCGGCGCGGTTAGGGTGCCTTGGCCGGGTGGAACTCTTGCTGGGCTGCCTGCAGGCCGTCGCGGACCAGGGCTTCCACGGCGTCGGCTGCGCTGTCGATCAGGAACGGCAATTCCTTTTTCTCGGGTCCGGAGAAATCCTTGAGGACATAGTCCGCGGTATCCATCCGGCCGGGCGGGCGGCCGACGCCGACCCGCACCCGCAGGTAATCCTTGGTTGCGAGGGCCTTGGAGATATCCCGCAGCCCGTTGTGGCCCCCCTCGCCGCCGCCGAGCTTTAGTTTCACCGTATTAAAGGGAATGTCGATTTCATCGTGCACGGCGATGACGTGGCCCGGCTCGATGTCATAAAACCTGGCCAGCGCCGAGACCGGACCGCCGGACACATTCATGTAGCCCAGCGGCTTGGCCAGCACCACCCGGGGTCCGCCAATGCCAAACCGGCCTTCCAGTACCTGGGACCGGGACTTGTGGGACTTGAATCCGCTGCCGATCCGCCCCGCAAGTTCGTCGAGGACCATCTGTCCGACGTTGTGCCGGTTGTGGGCGTACTCGGCGCCGGGGTTCCCGAGGCCTACGATCAGCCAGGTGTCAGTCATGGATCAGTCCTTTGGTGGGCAGTCCGGCCCGGGCGGCAGGATGGCAGGCTGGGCAGACGACGGCGGCCGGGCCCCACTGGGACCCGGCCACCGAAAATCGAGGGAACTACGCGGTTGCTTCCGCGACCGAAGAACCTTCGGTGACGTCGGCGGATGCTTCTTCCTCGGAGACCTCGGTGGCCTCGGAGATGTGCACGACGAGGGCCTCGGCGTCGGCCAGCAGGACGGCGCCCTTGGGCAGAACCAGGTCGGAAGCGTGGATGTGCTCGCCGGCCGTGCGGCCCTCGATGCTGACCTCAATGGCGGTCGGCAGGTGGGTTGCCTCGGCCTCGAGGGAGACGGTGGTCATTTCCTGGTTGAACACGTTGCCGGGGGCCAGCTCGCCGGTGAGGTGTACGGGAACGTCCACGGTGACCTTCTCGCCCAAACGGACGGTCAGGAGGTCGAGGTGCTCGATGATCTGCTTGATCGGGTTGCGCTGGATGTCCTTGACCAGGGCAAGGTGCTGTTCGCCGTTGATGTCAAGGGTCAGCAGCGCGTTGGCAACGCGGACAGCCAGGGTGGTGGCCTTGGACGGCAGGGTGATGTGGATCGGCTCGGCGCCGTGGCCGTAGATGACGGCCGGGATCAGGCCCTCCATGCGGGCGCGGCGGGCGAAGCCCTTGCCGAATTCGGTGCGTACTTCTGCTGCGAGCTTCTGCTCAGCCATGGTATCTCCTCGTGGGATTGCGGTGGATCAGCAAGGGCGGAGGTCTGTTTGCGACCTTCAACGCCGGGTGGCCGTGGGGCCGCCCTTCCGAAGGGAGATTCAGACCCAGTCGATAACGGAGACCAGCAACGGTTAGCCGTGAATACGGATTACCGGTGCTCTCCCTCGCCAAGGTTTCGGTTCAAGGCTACCAGTGCGGGGCCGGATTTCTGAAAACGGTCCCGCACTGGCGGACGGTTGAGCAGGCTCAACCGCGGGTTGGGCAGGTTAGGCGTTGCCGTCAAACAGGCTGGTGACGGAGCCGTCGTCGAAAACTTCGCGGATGGCGCGGGCGATCAGCGGTGCGATCGACAGCACGGTGAGCTGCGGGAAACGCTTGCTGGGGTCAATCGGCAGGGTGTTGGTCACGACGACCTCGCGGGCGCCGGATTCCGCCAGCCGCTGGGCCGCCGGGTCGGAGAAGACGGCGTGCGTTGCGGCGATGATGACATCCTTGGCGCCGGCGTTCATAAGCACCTGGACCGCGCCGGAAATAGTTCCACCGGTGTCGATCATGTCATCGATCAGGACGCAGGTGCGGCCCTCGATCTGGCCGACGACCGTCTTGGACATGGCCTGGTTCGGAACGGTCAGGTCGCGGCTCTTGTGCACGAAGGCCAGCGGAGCGCCGCCGAGGCGCTCGGCCCACTGCTCCGCGACCCGGACCCGGCCGGTGTCCGGGGAGACCACCGTGATGTTGTCTGCCGCCACGCGGGTGCGGATGTACTCGGCCAGCAGCGGGATGGCCATCAGGTGGTCCACGGGACCGTCGAAGAAGCCCTGGATCTGCGAGGTGTGCAGGTCAACGCTCATGATGCGGTCGGCGCCGGCGGTCTTGTACAGGTCGGCGATCAGGCGGGCGGAGATGGGCTCGCGGCCGCGGCCCTTCTTGTCCTGCCGGGCGTACGGGTAGAACGGCGACACGACGGTGATGCGCTTGGCGGAGGCCCGCTTGAGCGAATCGATCATGATGAGCTGTTCCATCAGCCAGTTGTTCAGCGGGGCCGGGTGCGCCTGGATGACGAAAGCGTCGGTACCCCGCACGCTCTCACCGGCCCGGACGTAAATCTCGCCGTTGGCGAAGTCGTAGGCGTCCAAGGGCAGCAGCTCGGTTCCGAGCTCCTTGGCGATTTCCTTCGCCAGCTCAGGATGCGCGCGCCCAGCGGCGAGCACCAGCTTCTTCTCGCCGCGTGCCGTAATTTCGCTCATATTTGCTAGCCCTCTTCTGTGGATGCCGGAGTACTGGAGGAAGTTGTGGTGGCGCCGGCGGCCTGGGCCAGGGACGCGGAAATCGAGCCGGGGCGGTTCGCGAGGACCCAGCCCTCGGAGTTCTGCTGCTGGGCCAGGGACAGGACCAGGGCACCCGGCGGCACATCGCGCCGGATCACGGCACCGGCACCGCTGTAGGCGCCGTCACCGACCTGGACGGGCGCGACGAAAACGGTGTTGGAGCCGGTACGGACGCCCGAGCCGATGACCGTGCGGTGCTTCTTCTCGCCGTCGTAGTTCGCAGTGATGTTGCCGCAGCCGATGTTGGTGTCTTCGCCGATCTCGGCGTCGCCCGCGTAGCCAAGGTGGGACAGCTTCGAGCCCCGGCCGATGGTGACGTTCTTGGTTTCGTAGAAGGCGCCGATCTTGCCGGTCTCGCCGAGGACGGTGCCTGGGCGCAGGTAGGTGAACGGCCCGACGCTCGCTTTGGCCCCGATCACGGCTCCGGAACCGTGCGTTCGGATAACCTTGGCGCCCTCGCCGACCCGGACATCCGTCAGGGTCGTGTCGGGGCCCACGACGGCGTCGCGCGCAACCGTCGTCGTCCCGTGCAGCTGGATATTGGGCAGCAGCCGCACGTCCTCGTCGAGGGTTACGGTGGCGTCGATCCACGTGGTTGCCGGGTCGACGACGGTGACGCCGGCGCGCATCCAGGCCTCGACGGTGCGCCGGTTGAGCTCGGCACCGAGAGCCGAGAGCTGGACTCTGTCGTTGGCGCCTTCGACCTGCCAGCGGTCTTCCGTAACGACGGCGGCGACGTGGCCGCCGGCGGCCCGGGCCAGGCCCAGCACGTCGGTGAGGTATTTTTCGCCCTGGGCGTTGTCGGTCGTGACGTGGGACAGCGAGTCGCGGAGCACGGCGGCGTCGAAGGCGTAGATGCCGGAGTTGATCTCGCGGATGGCCCGCTCGGTGTCGGTGGCGTCCTTGTGCTCGCGGATGCCGGTGACCGAACCGTCCGCAGCCCGGAGGATGCGGCCGTAGCCGGTGGCATCGTCGAGGACGGCCGTCAGGACGGTCACGGCGTGGTGTCCGGCCTCGTGGCTGGCGACAAGTTCGCCGAGCAGCTCGCCGGTGAGCAGCGGCACGTCGCCGTAGGTGACGACGACGGTTCCGCTGAGCTGCCGCTGGGGGTGGCGGGCGTCAAGTGCCTCGAGGGCGGCTTCGACGGCGCGGCCGGTGCCGGGAACATCGTCCTGGTCGACGATCAGGGCGTCCGGGTCGACGTCGGCGATGTGGGCGGCCACGAGGTCGCGTTCGTGGCGGACGACGAGGGCCAGTTCCTGCGGCCGGATCGTGCGCGCGGCGTGCAGGGCGTGGCCCACGAGGGAGCGGCCACCGATTTCATGGAGAATCTTGGGGGTACGGGACTTCATCCGGGTACCGGCACCTGCAGCTAGGACGATGACGGCGGCTGGGCCGGACTTCTCGGGGCTCACGTACGGGCTCTCCTTGCTCAGTGGCTTAGCTCATGCCGCTGTTCGGTGGATCTGGGTGGCCGGCGGCTGGGCCGACTGGTGCGGTACCGCGGTTGCCGGATCCGCGCGGCCGGGCCGGACAAGACTCCGGTAACGGCGCCAGATTCATCTTACTGGACTCACACGGAGCCACGCCCGCCGGGTACCGTTCCGGCGCCTCGACGCCAAGCTGTTCCGCCCATAGGACTCGAACCTATACTCCACGGCTCCAAAGGCCGGGGTGCTGCCATTACACCAGGGCGGACCATACCAAGGCGGTGAGCCTGTGGCACGAGAGTCAATTCTGCCACACTGCGTTGCCCCCGGGCGGCGACCCCGAAGTCAGGGCGCGGCCGCGCGCCCCGGTGGGAGAACTGGGGCATGATGGTGCTGTGAGCAACAGCACAGGGGCGCCCGGAGGTGCGGAGAGCCGCGCCGGCAGGCCGCTACGGCCCGCAGGCTACGTTCCCCGGATCCGGATGACGGGGCCCCAGCGCCGCAGCCAGCTGATCGGCATTGGCCGGGGGCTCTTCGCGCTCCGCGGACTGGACGGGACCACGATCGAGGAGATCGCCGCTGCCGCAGGCGTCTCGAAACCGGTGATCTATGAGCACTTCGGCTCGAAGGAAGGCCTGTACACGCAGGTCGTCGAATTCGAGTTCCGGATCCTGCTGGGCTCCATCAACGACGCCCTGTCCGAGGAAGCCAAGCCGCGTGTCCTGGTCGAGCGGGCCGCCCTGGCACTGCTGAGCTACATCGAGGACCGCGCCGAGGGATTCCGCATCCTCATGCGCGATGCCCCGCCGACGCAACCCGAAGGCGCCTTCTCCACCCTGCTCTCCCACGTCACTGCGCGGGTGGAGTACATCCTGGCCGACGAGTTCGCCCGCCGCGGCTTCACGTCCGCCGACGGCGCCATGTACGCGCAGATGCTGGTGGGAATGGTGGCAATGACGGGCCAGTGGTGGCAGGACAGCCGCAGCCCGGACAAACGCGAAGTGGCCGCCCACCTGGTCAACCTCGCCTGGAACGGCCTCACCGGCCTCCAAAAAGACCCCGAACTCCGCACCGGCGACTAGACCCCGTGCGCACCAGCTGCCCGGCCGGCCCGTTCTTGCTCTGAGCCCCCACCCAAGGGACATGCCCTCCCCTGGACTCAGAGAATGGACATAACACCAATATGTCCAACCGTCGCCAGCCCCGTGGGACATGTGCACAGGGATCGGAGTGGCCCAAGGGACATGTCCAGCCAGGGCCGGGAACTGTGGACAAACGAACCCGGCCCGGCGACGAAGTAACTCAGCGCCCCGCGGGACATGCCCTCTCCTGGTCTCGAAGACCCGCGGGACATGCCCTCCCACGGTCTCGAAGACCCGCGGGACATGCCCCCCCTGGTCTCAAGGGATGGGCATAACACCAACATGTCCAACCGTCGCCTGCTCCATGGGACATGTCCTGAGGGATTGGAGGCCACCATGGGACATGTCCTGAGGGATTGGAGGCCACCATGGGACATGTCCTGAGGGATTGGAGGCCACCGAGGGACATGTCCGGCCGTGCTGCAACACACTGGGCATGTCCCCCGGGTCCGCTGGACTACTCGCCGAGGACTTCGAGGGCTCCAAGCCACTCGAGCTCGAGGGCTTCGCGTTCGACCGCGAGGTCCTTGAGGTTTTTGTTGAGCTCGCCGAGTTTGCCGGCGCCGGAAGCGTCCGCGGCTGCGGCGGTCATCTGGGCGTGGATCTTGTCTTCCTGCTGCTTGAGCTTGCCCAGCTGGCGGTCGATCCGGTTCTTGGCCTTGCGGGCGTCCCGCTTTTCGCCCTCCGAGGCGCCGGCCGCGGCTGGTGCGGAACTGCCGCTGGCAGCGATGACTGGGTTGCCGCCACCGGTGATCGTTGACCCGGCCAGAGCCGCTTCGCGCAGTTCCAGATACTGGTCCACGCCTCGCGGCAGGGCACGGATCTTGCCGTCGCCGAGCAGGGCCATCTGGTGGTCCGTGACGCGCTCCAACAGGTAGCGGTCGTGGCTGACGACGATGAGGGTGCCCGGCCAGCCGTCCAGCACGTCCTCGACGGCGGCCAGCGTGTCGGTGTCCAGGTCGTTGGTGGGCTCATCGAGCATCAGCACGTTGGGTTCCCCCACCAGCAGGCGCAGGAGCTGGAGGCGACGGCGTTCGCCACCGGAAAGGTCCTTGACCGGGGTCCACTGCTTCTCGTTCGTGAAGCCAAGCTGCTCCACGAGCTGTCCGGCGGTGAATTCCTTGCCGCCGACATTGAAGGAACGCTTCTCCCGCTCGATCACTTCGATCACGCGCAGGTCCGAAACGTCGTCGAGCTCCTTGACTTCCTGGGACAGCACGGCGGTGACGACCGTCTTGCCGCGCTTGACCTTCCCGGAGCTGGGCTCGATCTGGCCGTTGAGGAGCTTCAGCAGGGTGGTCTTGCCGGCGCCGTTGACGCCGACCAGGCCCAGCCGTTCACCGGGCGCGAGCCGCAGGGTGATGTTGTCGAAGAGCTTCTGGCCGGGCTCGCCGCCGAGGAAGTCGAGGGAGACGTTCTCGAGGTCGAGAACGTCCTTGCCGAGCCGGGCAGCGGCCATCTTGCTCAGCGCCGTCGAGTCACGCGGCTCGGGGACGTCGGCGATCAGGGCGTTGGCTGCCTCGATCCGGAACTTCGGCTTGGCGGTGCGGGCCGGGGCGCCGCGGCGCAGCCAGGCGAGCTCCTTCTTGACGAGCATCTGGCGCTTGCTTTCCACCACGGAAGCAGAGCGGTCACGCTCGGCGCGGGCCAGCACGTACGCGGCATAGCCGCCGTCGAACGGGTCCATGATGCCGTCGTGGATTTCCCAGGTCTTGTTGCAGACTTCATCAAGGAACCAGCGGTCGTGGGTGACCACGAGGAAGGCGCCCTGGTTGGGCCGCCAGCGGGTCTTCAGGTGCCGGGACAACCAGGCGACGCCTTCGACGTCGAGGTGGTTGGTGGGCTCGTCGAGCATGATGACGTCGTGGTCCTCGATCAGCAGTTTGGCGAGCGCCACGCGCCGTTTCTGCCCGCCGGAGAGCGCGTGCACGTTGGCGTGCCAGTCGACGTCGGAGACGAGTCCGCCCATGACCTCGCGGATCTGGGGATTGCGGGCCCATTCATAGTCGGCCTGGTCACCGACGATTGCGGCGCCGACGGTGAGGTCGCCGTCGAGCACATCGCTCTGGTCAAGGTAGCCGATGTTGACCTCGCTGCGCTTGGTCACCCGGCCGGTGTCCGGGGTGGAGCGCATTGCCAGCAGGCGCATAAGGGTCGACTTGCCGTCGCCGTTGCGGCCGACCATGCCGATCCGGTCGCCCTCTTCAAGGCCGAGGGTGATGCCATCGAGGACGGTGCGGGTTGCATACGAGACCGTGAGGTTCTCGCCGCCGAGCAGGTGTGCCACTGGGAACTGCTTTCCTGGAGAAAATAAAGTCGGGCGAATTGGTCAGGCCGGATCGATCCGGGCCTGATACGTCGTGCGGACGACGACAATCCTATTAAAGGAGGGTATCGGAGATGATGCGCGCGCCGTGAACCGGGCCGTGGACCGCCATGGCATCGAGGCCGTGGTGCCGGAGGTCTTCGGCCAGTCCCTCAGCCGCCGCCGGGCTGTGGGCCAGCAGCGCCACGGTGGGTCCGGAGCCGGAGACGATGCCGGCGATGGCGCCCAGTGATTCACCGAGTCCGAGCGTGTCCCGGAGGCTGGGGGCCAGCTCAATCGAAGCGCGCTGGAGGTCGTTGACCAGCACCCTGCTCAAGGCATCGGCATCGCCGCTGCGCAGGGCCTGCAGAATCATCGGATCCACCGCAGCGGGCTCCTCGACCACCGCCCCTTCGGCCGCGCGCAGCCGGTCCAGGGTCCGGTAGACCTCGGGGGTGGGCAGGCCGAAGTCCGCGGCCACCAGGACCCAGTCGGTCTGGGCCTTGACGAGGGCCGGGGAAAGTTCGTCGCCCAGGCCGAGCCCGACGGCGGTTCCGCCCAGCAGGGAGAACGGCACGTCGGCGCCCAGTTCCGCGGCCAGATGGGCGAGTTCGTCGCGCGACAGCCCGCTGTTCCACAGCGCGTCGCAGGCAAGGAGCGTGGCTGCCGCGTCGGCCGAGCCGCCGCCCATACCGCCGGCCACGGGCACCCGCTTCGTGATCTCGAGGTGGACGCCGGTGGAGTGCTCCGAGACATCCGCCATGATGGCGGCGGCCTTGTAGGCCAGGTTTCTCTCGTCCAGGGGGATGTCGACGCCGTCGAGGTCGAGGGTGCTTGCCGGGCTGATACTGACGGTGATTTCACCGGTGTCCGTGCTGGTGGCGGCGACTTCTTCATAGAGGGAGACCGCGAGGTAGACGCTGGCCACCGAGTGGTAGCCGTCCGGGCGCAGCGGACCGACATCAAGTGAGACGTTAACCTTGCCGGGAGCCTTGACCCGGACAGTCCTCGCGGCAAAGCGCCCTCTCACTGCGTTCATG
This sequence comes from Pseudarthrobacter sp. RHLT1-30-1, assembly GCF_059383415.1. Classification (NCBI taxonomy): domain Bacteria; kingdom Bacillati; phylum Actinomycetota; class Actinomycetes; order Micrococcales; family Micrococcaceae; genus Pseudarthrobacter; species Pseudarthrobacter sp. RHLT1-30-1. The sequence goes on along the minus strand of NZ_JBWZCG010000007.1, from coordinate 66,641 downwards.
GCTCCACGCTATGGCATGGCATGGGCAGGCTCCAAGCAATGTGCCGGTCCGGCTCCGCGTTTTCCGTAACTGCCGCCGGGCTCAAGGATTCGGCTGCTCGTGGGCTTCTGCGATCCGGGAAAAGTCGGCAATGTCGATCACTTCGCCGCGCGCGGTGGGGTCAATACCGGCGGCCCGCAGGCAACGCTCAGCCTCCGCGGCGCTGCCGGCCCACCCTGCCAGGGCCGCGCGAAGCGTCTTGCGGCGCTGGGCGAACGCGGCATCGATAACGGCAAACACCTGTTCCCGGGTGGCCGTGGTGACGGGTGCTTCCCGCCGGGTGAACGCCACCAGGCCGGAGTGGATCTTGGGCGCGGGCCAGAAGACGTTCATGCCGATCACCCCGGCTTTGCGCATGCTGCTGTACCAGGCCGCCTTGACCGAGGGAACGCCGTAGGTCTTGGACCCGGGCCCGGCGGCAAGCCGGTCGGCTACCTCGTCCTGGACCATGACCAGGCCGTGGCGGAGGCTCGGGAAGTGCTGCAGCAGGTGCAGGACCACCGGGACGGCGACGTTGTAGGGCAGATTCGCCACCAGCGCGGTCGGCTCCACCGGAAGCTCGGTGACCCGCATCGCGTCGGCGAGGACCAGATGGAAATTTTCGACGGCGTCCGGCCGCCACTGGGCGACGGTGGCGGGAAGCTTGGCGGCGAGGACCGGATCGATCTCGACGGCGACGACCGAGCGGGCGGCGTCCAGCAGCCCGAGGGTGAGGGAGCCCAGACCGGGCCCCACCTCCAGGACCGTCTCCTCCGGGTGGATGTCCGCGGCGGCGACAATTCTGCGGATGGTGTTTCCGTCGATGACGAAGTTCTGGCCGAGGGTCTTCGTGGGACGGATCCCGATCTCCTCGGCCAGCCTGCGGATGTCGGAGGCGCCCATCAGGGATGGGGGCGCGCTTGCTGGCGTGCTGGCAGGGGCAGTCGCCGGCGTACTGCCCGGCGCGGAGGGGGTCGGTTCTGTCACCTAGGTATCCTATCCCGGCGCCCGGGCCGGCCATGGCACAGGCCGGGCCCGTGAACCGGACCGGGTCCGGAAACCGGGCCGGGCATGGCACCAGGCGGGGTCGAACCCAGACCCCCCCCTTGCCGGGGCCTCCGCCGCCGTGGTCAGCCGCTGCGGAAGCCGTACAAGTGAATTCGACCCTCAGGTCCCTTTGACGGGGACGGATGGCCTGGCGTGGCTGCCTAGCTTGAGGCTGCCCAGCCGCAGCCCCAGGGCTGCAGCCCGCGCTGTGCGTAAACGCGGTTCGCGATGTCGATCTGCTGGGCCTTGGTGGCCAGGCTGGCGTTCGGGGCGTAGGCGCCGCCGCCGGAACCGAGCCAGGTCCGAATGTCGAACTGCAGTCCGCCGTAGTAGCCGTTGCCGTTGTTGATCGACCAGTTGCCGGTGGACTCGCACTGCGCGATCTTGTCCCACATGGCTTCGTTCATCATGGCCGGGGCGCCGGCGCCGGTGTTGGCTCCGGCGGCCTGGGCTGCCGGTTTCGGCTTTTCCTTGGTGCCAACCGTGACCTTTTCGGTTACCGGCTGGGTGCTGACGGACTGCGACACCAGGGTGCGGGCGGCTTCGCGGCCGTCGACAAGGACCAGCCTGAAGCTCTTGTTGAGCGTGCCGGCCACCCCTGCCTGGGTCACTTTCTTCTCGCCCTTGGCCAGTGCGGCGTCCTCGGTGGTCAGGGTTTCGAAGGCCACGGTCTCGGTCGACTCGGCGGTCTGGCTGGCGTCAACGCGGGAAACCTTGATCACCATGTCGTTGACCACCGGGGCGTTGCCCGGCTGCGAGAGGCGGTCACCGGTACCCAGGGCGATGCCGGCGTCGGAAAGGAGCTGGGCGACGTTGGCGGCCGTCGTGGTGGTCTTGTCGGCCTTGCCGTCAGCGACGATGCTTACGGTCTTCGGCGTCGAGATGGAGACGAAGGAACCGGAAACCGCGAGCTGCGCGTGCTTGGGAACGGAGAGTTCCGAGGCGCCGGCCACGCCGAGTTCCGTCACGAGGCCCTCAACGGTGGGCGCGGTGGTGCTGATGGTGCGCTCCGCGCCGTCCAGGCTGACCGTGACGGCCTTGGCGAGGTTGACGTTGATGACGGAGCCGTCCTGTACATGGGAGTCAGCGGCAGGCGTGACCCGGTCGGAGGACTGGAGTTCAAGGCTGGCGCCCTTCACGACCTGGCCGACGGTACCGCCGAAGGTCTGGACCGAACTCACCTTGCCGTCCACGTTCAGGGTGACTGTCTTGTTGTTGCCGACGAAGGCGACCAGACCCAGCACGAGGGCCACGAGCACCACAAACTGTGTGCCGACCTTGACGAAGCTGAACTTGCCATCCGATGTAAAGAACTTGACCACGATTGCCCGTATCTTTTGGACCATCCGGGCACGGGGAAAAGTGCACAGATCCCTGCCGCAGACAGCCCTGAGGCAGCACCCGCAGGGGCGCGCGATGTCCGCGGCAGCTGGGTGCACTGCCACACTCACAAACGAGAGCGCGCCCATGGTTCGTTGGCCACGATGCGCGCCCTGCAGGAGTGAAATTATCCGAAGGCCTTCCCCGACCCCGGCTAATAGTTTTCCACTGTAACCGGAGCGTTATAAAGCAGCCAACAAATCGTGCATACGGGGTATCTATGCGGCGGGGTCGATTTTTGTCACATCAGTCCCAGGATCCGTACGCCTGCACCGAATTTCCGGCAATCCGGGCACACAGTTCCGAGAGTTCCCATCCAGTCAATTCGGCCATCGCCCGGACGGTATAAGGGACCATGTAGCTGGCGTTCGGACGCCCCCGGTGCGGGTGCGGCGTGAGGAACGGCGCGTCGGTCTCCACGAGGATCCGTTCCGGCTCCGCGATGGCCAGGGCCGCGCGAAGGTTAGCGGCGTTTTTGAAGGTCAGCGTCCCCGCGAAGGACATGTACCAGCCCGCCGCGTTGCAGATCCGGGCCAGCTCCTCCCCGCCGGAGAAACAGTGGAACACCACCTTCTCGGGGGCGCCTTCTTCCCGGAGCACCTGCACGACGTCGTCGTGGGCGTCGCGGTCATGGATTTGCAGCGTCAGCCCAAGGCGTTTGGCAATATCGATGTGGCGCCGGAAGGAATAGCGCTGATGGGCCAGGCCCTCTCCCTCGGTGCGGAAGAAGTCCAGCCCGGTTTCGCCGATGGCCCGGATTCTCGGGTGCGCCGCGAGGGCCTCGATCTCGGCCAGGGCGTCCTCCAGTTCGCCGCGGGCGGCGTAACCGGGGGCGTCATTGGGGTGCAGGGCAACGGCACCCAGCAGCCGCGGATCCTGCTCCACGGCCAGCACGGTGAATCTGGAGGATTCGAGGTCACATCCGACCTGGACGGCGCCCTGGACCCCCACGGACTCGGCGGCGTCGAGGGCGTCGGCGATGCTGACCTTCGGATCCTGGCTGGCGAAATCGAGATGCGTGTGGTTGTCCATTACCGGCACCGGAAGCGGTTCCGGTGCCGGCGGGTAGCCCTGCCGGCCGGTGCCATCAGTGCCGGGCGCGCGGAACGGAACGGGAGTCAGCGGGTTGATCATCTGTCAACCTTAACCGCGGTCCCCCGTCTGCCTGAACCGGAGGCCCGGGATTTAACCTGCCCGCGCCATCTCGTGGCTGCGGCGTGGCCCGCAGCGGAGCCACCGCCCGACGGGCGGCACGTCCCGCTAGCCGGCCTATCGGGCCGGACAGCGCGGCCGGGTGGCGCGGCCGGCAGTCGGGCCAGGTAGCGCGGCCGGACAGCCTGGCCGGGTAGCGCGGCCGGCTGTGTGCGCAGGAATTACCGGGAACTCTCTGTCAGGGCCGGCAGTTGTGTTAGTACTCTGATATCAACACCGGCTGCAGGACAACGGAACGTCGGGAACCCACCAGGGCTGAGAGGCTACCGATGGACTACCACCGCATCTCCCGAGACGACACTCTCCCCCAGGACCAGGGCCTCGGGGAAGATTCCGCCATGGCCGGGCTCCCGGCGACCCGGCGCCCCGCCCAGCCGCCCGCCGCTATGACCGCGGCGGAGTTCCGCTCCGCGAGCGAGCGCATCCTGGCGGCCATCAACACCGTGATCGACGGCAAAGCCGAAGCCGCGAAGCTGGCCCTCACCGTGCTGCTGGCCCAGGGCCATTTGCTCCTCGAGGACGTCCCCGGGGTCGGCAAGACCCTGCTCGCGAAGACTCTGGCCCGGACCATCGACTGTTCGGTGAGCCGAATCCAGTTCACCCCTGATTTGCTCCCCTCCGACGTCACCGGGGTGTCTGTCTACAACCAGGCCTCGAGGACCTTTCAGTTCCGGCCCGGCGCGGTGTTCGCCAACATCGTCATCGGAGACGAAATTAACCGCGCCTCGGCCAAGACACAGTCGGCCCTGCTGGAGTGCATGGAGGAACACCAGGTGACCGTGGATGGCACGTCCTACAAGCTGGACGAGCCCTTTATGGTGGTGGCCACGCAGAACCCGATCGAAATGGAGGGCACGTACCCGCTCCCGGAGGCTCAGCGCGACCGTTTTATGGCGCGGATCTCGATGGGGTATCCGGACAAGGAGGCCGAGATGGAAATGCTGGAGACCCACCAGTCGACGTCGCCGCTAACCAGGATCACCGCCGTCGTCACCGCAGCAGAGGTCGCCGCCATGATCGCCACGGTCCGGCAGGTCTACGTCTCCCAGTCGATCAAGGAATATACGGTGTCGCTGGGCCGGGCGACGCGGGACAGCGGGATGCTGCGGCTCGGCGCCAGCCCCCGGTCGATGCTCCAGCTGCTGCGGGCGGCCAAGGCCACGGCGGCCCTGGAGGGACGGGACTTCGTCCTCCCGGACGACGTCGTCAGCGTGGCTGAATCCGTCCTTGCGCACCGGATCATTCTGGACCGCAAGGCGGCGGGCACCGGCGAAACCGCCCAGAGCGTTATCCGCGGCATCCTGGCCAGGATCCCGGTCAGCCCGGACATGGCCGCGGCACCGGCCGCCACACTGCCGGACCGCCGCTAGGGGTGGCGCGGCCATGGCGCTGACTTCCCGGATCCCGCGGCACCTGTTCACCAGCCGCGGCTGGGGACTGCTGGGCGCCGGAGCGGTTTGCCTGCTGGCGGCCCAGGTGATGGGACGCCGTGATCTGCTGGCGCTCGCCATCCTGCTGTTGGTCCTGCCGCTGCTCTCCCTGACCGGCACCCGCATGCTCAAGCCGAATTTCCAGGTCTACCGCGAGTTCCACCCCGGCAGCGTCGAAACGTCGGCGACGACGACCGTCCGCCTGGCCGTCGCCAGGACCGGAACCGGCTCGGGCCACGCGCTGATGGAGGAGGGCCTGCCCGCCCGGTTCGGGGAATCCCCCGTGTTCCGGTTCCCGGCACGCTCGGCCACCGGCGGGACGAGCCGCTACGAATACCATTTGCGCTCTGCCAAGCGCGGGCAGTTCCTGATCGGGCCGGTCACCGCCGAGTTCAGTGACCCCTTCGGGCTGTCCCTGCACCGCCATGCCATCGACGACGGCGACCTCCTCACCGTGACACCCGCCGCCGTCGAGCTTCCCGCCACCGGGCTGGCCGGCGCCCGGGGGCACGACGGCGTGACCTCCACCCGCATCCGTGCCAACCCGAGCGACGACGAAGTGATGACCCGGGAGTACCGCCACGGCGACCCGATGCGCCGGGTGCACTGGGCGGCGACGGCACGGCACGGGGAGCTGATGGTCCGCCAGGAGGAGTCCGTCACCACTCCGGAGGCGACCATTGTCCTGGACCAGCGGTTCTCGGCCTTCACCCGCGGAGGCTTTGCCGCCGGCGCCAATGCGCGCTCCCTGCACGGCGCCGGCCCGCGCAGGACGGATGACGGCGGAACCGGCCACCGCGGCAGCTCGGGCCCGGACCACGAGCCCCTGACGAGCGACACCTTCGAGTGGGCCGTGACGGCCGCCATGTCCATCGGCACGCATCTCGCCGAGCGGAATTACGCGTTGCGTTTCCTCGATGCCGCCGGCGAGCCGGCGTTCCAGCATTCACCGTCCGCGCCCGAGCCGGACGCTGAAGAGTACGCCGGCGCGGCCGGGCTGCAGTCCGTCGCGGAGAGCCTGGCGGCGATCCAGCTGACCGGGTCACACCAGGGCCGCCGTGACCCGAAGGAGCCCGGGTCCCCCCGGACGCCTGGCCGTCACCCCTCCGTCGGCGAGGCCGGACAGCAGCCGTTTGACGACCGGCTCATGGACAAGCTGGCCGCCCACCGGCTGCGGGGGCCGGTCGTGGCGATCCTCGGCAACCTCACGCCGGCCGAGGCCCGGGCACTGTCCCCGGCTGCCGCTTTTGCCGCCAACGCGTTTGCCCTGGTCATTACGGAGCGGGCCCGGGACCTCGATGATGTGCTCGAGGCGCTGCGGCGCGGAGGCTGGCGGGCGGAGGCAGTCTCCCCCTCAACACCGCTGCCCGCAGCGTGGACGGCGTTCGACGAGGCCGGGACCGCGCCGCTGGCAGCCGCCGCCGACGTGCGGCGCGGGGCGGGGGTCCGGCGATGACGCTGACACCCCAGCGCCGCTCGGGCGTTCACTTAGGCCAGGCCGGTCCGGGCGAGGGTGCTGGCCCAGCCGTTCCTGCCACGGGCCCTGCCCCGGGCGGGCGGAAGGCCCGGGACAAGGCCGGCGCGCAGCCGTGGCTGATGGCGCTCGCGGTGGCGGTCGCCGTCGCCGGCGCGGCACTGAGCCTCAACGGCGTGCTGCGGGGATGGGCGTGGTACTCCCCCGTTCTCTCGACGGTCCTCACGGTGGCCTTCACCATGGCAGGGCTCCGGGCGCTCCGGTGGCGCAGTATCTTCGTGACTGCCGGTGCGTTTGCGGCGCTGGTGCTGATTCTGACCTTCACGTTCTTCCGCCCGCAAAGCATCCTGGGCTTCATTCCCTCCGGGGCCACCATGACGCAGCTGGGCCGGTTCCTGCGGCGGGCCAGTGAGACTGTGCTCGCGGAAAGCGCCCCGGTGGCCCCCAATGCGGGGATCGTCCTGCTGGTCTGCGCTGCCCTCGGGCTGCTGGTGATCCTCGTCGATGCGCTCGCCTATCCGCTGGCCCTGCCGGCGACGAGCGGCCTGGGGATCCTGGCCATCCTCATCGTTCCCGCCATGATCAAACCGCAGAGCGTCGGGGTGCTGGCCTTCGCGGTGGCCACCGCCGGCTACCTCCTGATCCTCGGCTGCAGCCACTGGTTCGCGCCCGATGCGCGGACCGGAGCGGACACCGCACGCAATCCGGGCCAGTTCCGCCGCGGCGCCCTGACGTGTGGCGCGGCCCTGACCCTCACTCTGTTGCTCCAGCTGGTGATCCCGGGATTTGACCAGGGAACCTTCCCGCAGGGCTCGCGGCTGAACCCCTTCGGCCCCGCCACGGGGCTCAACCCGATGATCAGCCTGGGCAACAGCCTGCGCAGCCCCACGGGGGACGGCCGGATCACCTTTGCCACCAACGCCGCCAGCACCCCTTACCTGCGCTCGGTGACCGTGGACAGTTTCAACGGCGACACCTGGGCGCCGGATGACCGCGACGGCACCCGCCGGCTGGGTACGGGCCGGATAGATCCCGGCTTCGAGTCCGCCGCCGCAGAAGTCCGGGTGGTCACCGCGGTCGACACCGGCCAGTTCACCAGCCCCTACCTGCCGGTTCCCTTCGCCCCGGAGGCCGTGAACGGCCTGACCGGCCGATGGAGCTGGGACCCGGCGACGCTAAGCATCAAGGGGGTTGACTCCAACTCCCGAAACCAGCAGTACGTTGTGCTTTCCGTGGCCCCGCAGCTCACTCCGGACCTGCTGGCTCAGGCCGCAGGACCGGTGCAGGGCGTCCCGGAACAGTTCACCCGGACGCCGGACAACGTCCCGGAGATCGTGCGCACCACTGCCGAGGCCGTGACCGCGGGCAGCGCCACCCCGTACGCGCGGGCCATGGCGATCCAGCGGTACCTGCGTTCCATCGAGTTCAGCTATTCGCTGCAGTCACCGGTGCAGGGAGGCTACGACGGCAACGGACTGTCCGTGCTGGCAGACTTCCTGAACCAGAAGAGCGGATACTGCATCCACTTCGCCTCGGCCATGGCCGTCATGGCCCGGCTCGAAGGCATTCCCAGCCGCATCGCCGTTGGCTACGCCCCCGGCCGACCCACCGGCGCCACGGTCTCGATCGGGGGCCAGGGGGCCCTGCCGGAATATGAGGTCGATGCCCGTGACGCCCATGCCTGGCCGGAACTGTATTTTCAGGGCCTGGGCTGGATTCCTTTCGAGCCCACCCCGTCGCGCGGGGTGGTGCCGTCCTACGCCACCGACGCCGTCACATCCGGCGGGGTGAGCACCAACGAAAACAACGATGGCCTCATTCCCAGTACCAGCCCCACCGTGCCGGTCCCCTCCGGTGCGCCGCTGCCGCTGCCGGGCACTGCCGTTCCGGTGGATCCGGCGGGCCGGTTGCTGCCCGTGCTGTCCGGCATCGGCGTCCTGCTGCTGCTCGGGCTGCTGCTGGCGTCACCGCACCTGGCGCGCAGCGCGCTGCGCCGCCGCCGGCTGAATTCCCCGGCCGGCGGGTCCGCTGCCTTGCAGGCCTGGGCGGAATTGCGCGACCTTGCCACCGATTTCGGTGTGGCGCCGCGGTCCAGCGAGACCTCCCGTCACTTCTCCGAACGGCTGCGCCATTCCGGCGCGCTCGGAGAGCCGGGGGGCATGGACGCGGTCGCCCACGGGGCTGTCCGGTCACTGACCGCGGATTTCGAACGGCGGCAATACGGCCGCCCTCCGGCCGGGCCCGAGGACGACGGCGTCGCTGACCGCGACAGCAGTTCCGCCGGCCGGATCGCGGCGGTCCGCAACTCGCTGCGCACCCACGCCGGGCCGGTCAGCCGGTTCCGCGCGGCATGGCTCCCGGCTTCCATCCTGGCCGCCTGGCGGCGTGCCGCCACGGCACCGTTCCGCGCCGCCGCCCGGGCAGCCGGGCGCGCCCGGCACACCCTCGCCGGGGCGCGGGCCAGTGCCCGCGGCGTGCTGCGCCGGCTGCGCCGCGGGCACTGGCTGCGCCGGAGCTGAGGTCAGCCGGCGTACGGGTCCGCGATGCCGATGTACTGCGTGTAGAGGTATTCCTCGATGCCTTCGAGACCGCCCTCCCGGCCCAGGCCGGACTGCTTGACCCCACCAAAGGGTGCCGCTGCGTTGGAGACCACGCCGGCGTTCAGGCCCAGCATGCCGGTTTCCAGTCGTTCTCCCATCCGGATGCCGCGGTTGAGATCCCTGGTGAACACGTAGGCCACCAGACCGTACTCGGTGTTGTTCGCCAGCCGGACCGCCTCGTCCTCGGAGGAGAAGGTGATAATCGGGGCGACCGGTCCGAAGATTTCCTCGGACAGGATCCGGGTGCCCTCGGTGACGCCCTTGAGGATCGTGGGCTGGTAGAAGTAGCCCGGGCCCTCGACGGCGGCGCCGCCGATCACCGCGACCGCACCGGCGGACACGGCATCGGACACCAGCTCGTGGACCTTGTCCCGGCTCTTCGCATCAATCAGCGGGCCGACCTTGGACTCGGCCTCGGTGCCGCGGGCGGTCGTCATGTCCGCCATTTTCGCGGCGAACTTTTCCGCGAATTCGTCCGCGACGGACTCGTGCACAATAAACCGGTTCGCGGCCGTGCAGGCCTCGCCCATGTTACGCAGCTTCGCGAGCATCGCCCCGGCGACGGCGGCATCGACGTCGGCGTCCTCAAACACCACAAACGGGGCGTTGCCGCCCAGTTCCATCGAGGTCCGCAGCACGTTTTCCGAGGCATCGGCGAGCAGCCTGCGGCCGACCTCGGTGGAACCGGTGAAGGAGAGCTTGCGGAGCCGGGAGTCCTTGATCAGCGGACCCGTGGTGGCCCCCGCGGTGGAGGTCGGGATTACGTTCAGGACGCCGGCCGGCAGCCCGGCCTCCATCATCACGGCGGCGAACAGCTGGGAGGTCAGCGGCGTCAGGTTCGCGGACTTCAGCACCATCGTGCAGCCCGCGGCGACGGCGGGGGCGACTTTGCGGGTGGCCATGGCCAGTGGGAAGTTCCACGGCGTGATCAGCAGGCACGGACCCACCGGCTTTTTCGTCACCAGCAGCCGGGACTTCCCGTCCGGGGACACCGAGTAACGGCCGAAAGCGCGGACGGCCTCCTCGGAGAACCAGCGCAGGAACTCCGCGCCGTAGGTGACCTCGCCACGGGCCTCGGCCAACGGTTTGCCCATTTCCAGCGTCATCAGCAACGCGAAATCCTCGGCCCGCCCGGTCACCAGTTCAAACGCCCGGCGCAGGATCTCACCGCGTTCCCGGGCCGGGACCTTCGCCCAGGACTCCTGCGCGGCGGCGGCCGCGTCCAGGGCCGCTGCCCCGTCAACAGGACCGGCGTCGGCGATGCTCAGCAGGACTTTGCCCGTCGAGGGGTCCTCCACGTCGAAGGTCTTGCCGGACGCGGCCGGCCGCCACTGGCCGCCGATCAGCAGGCCGGTGGGAACGGAGGCCAGCAGGGCGCTCTCGCGCTCCGCGGTAACAATGGGCTGGGCAGTTACAGTCACGGTTGACTCCCTCGTCAGCGATGGGGATGGGCAGGATCGGTACAGCGCTGTCCGCGTGACGATGCGAAGGCGCCGGATTTACTGCCACGGTACTGCCGTATTCTCCGGACTGTCTACGCATGTCCGCACTACGTCGAGCGGGGTCTGTTGTGCAGCTGCACAGCAAAGGATGATGGCGTGGCGGTGCCGGCTACCGGGCGGCGAGCACTGCCGAGTAGAGTTCCCGCTTGCTGACCTTGGCGTCCTCCGCCACGGCCGCGACGGCCTCCTTGAGCCGGATTCCCTGCGCCATGAGCGCGTTGACGTCGGCGACGTGGTCTTCCGGCTTGCCCGGCTCCCGTTCCGGGGCGCCGCCCACGACGACGGCGATCTCGCCGCGCACCTCGTTGGCCTCGGCCCATTCCAGCAGCTCGCGGAGGCTGCCGCGGATGACCTCTTCGTAGGTCTTCGTCAGCTCCCGGCAGATGGCGGCGCGCCGGTCGGCGCCGAACCGCTCACGCAGCGCACGGAGCATCGGTTCCAGCCGGTGCGGTGCCTCGAAGAACACCATGGTGCGTCGTTCCGCGTCGAGCTCGGCGAGCCGGGAGGACCGCTCGCCGGCCTTGCGGGGCAGGAAGCCCTCAAAGCAGAACCGGTCGGTCGGCAGGCCGGAGAGCGCGAGCGCGGTGAGGACGGCGGAAGGCCCGGGGGCGGCCGTGACGGTCAACCCGGCGGCCACTGCCCCCTCGACCAGACGGAAGCCGGGGTCCGAGACGGAGGGCATCCCGGCGTCGGTGACCATTACGAGGGTCTTGCCGGCGCGGACCTGGTCCAGGAGTTCACCGGTCTTCGCGGCCTCGTTGTGCTCGTGGTAGCTGATGATGCGGCCGGCCACGGTGATGCCGAGGTTCTGGACCAGGCGGTGCAGCCGGCGGGTGTCCTCGGCGGCGACGATGTCCGCCGTCGTGAGCAGTTCGATCAGCCGGTGGGTGGCGTCCCCGACGTTGCCGATCGGGGTTGCCGCCAGCACGATCCGGCCGGGTCCGCCGCTTGGCGCAGCCGCCGCCGTCCCGGGGCTCTCGCCGGGCCCGGGACCGGTGCCCTCCGCGACGTCGTCCGGCATGCCATCGCTTGGAAGATTCGGGGAAGTGCTGAGTTTAGGGTCCACCTAACCAGCCTACTGCCGGCGCGGCGCGCGGGCAGACGGACCGGGCTTGCGAAGCAGACCGCACACCAGCGAACCGGCAGCCAACCGGGCCGGCCTGGCGGATGGCGTTGCCGATGGTTTCGTCGATGGCGTGGCCTAAGGTTTGGTCGATGGCGTGACCAATCACCTGGTCGCCAGCCTGGCCGACGAGCACAGCCGCAAAAGGTAGCATGGGCAACGTGACGCAGACCCCCGCGCGGCCTGTCGAGGCCGGTTCCCCCGGCCCGGCGCCCGCAGCCACCAGCACCGGACGCAACCTGGCGGGACACCGCTGGGTCAGCCGCCCGGCGGAGGCGTTCACCCCCGAAGCCCTCGCCCGCCGTCTGATCGGCGGCATCCAGAGCTGGCGCGACTATCCACCCTCGCTCCGGCTGTGGTTCTGGCTCATTCCCGTCCTCACCGCGGCGCTGGGCGGAGTCCTCCGCTTCGTCCGGCTGGACACGCCCCACGGCCTGGTGTTCGACGAAACGTACTACGTCAAGGACGGCTACTCGTTTCTGGTCAGCGGCTACGAACGCGCCTGGCCGGACAAGGCCAACGACGCGTTTACCGCCGGCAATCCCGGGGTGCTGCTTCCCGGCCCCGAGTACGTCGTCCACCCCCCGGTCGGGAAGTGGATGATCGCCGGCGGGATGTGGCTCTTCGGTGCGGACAATCCGTTTGGCTGGCGGTTCGGAGCGGCCCTGACCGGCACGCTGTCCATTTTCCTGCTGGCCCTGATCGCCCAGAAGCTGTTCCGCTCCCTGACCCTCGGCGCGGTCGCCGGTCTGCTGCTGGCGGTGGACGGCCACCATCTGGTGATGTCCCGGACCTCCCTGCTCGACATCTTCCTGATGTTCTGGGTCCTGGCCGCGTTCGGCGCCCTGTTGATGGACCGCGACGACGGACGCCGCCGGCTGGCCCGCCGGCTCGGCCGGCGCGCGGCAGCTTCCCCGCACGGACGTCCCGGCCTGCTCCAGCTCGCCTCCGGTCCCTGGCTTGGGATCCGCTGGTGGCGGCTCGCAGCCGGCGTCTGCCTGGGGCTGGCCGTCGGCACAAAGTGGTCCGGACTGTTCTTTCTGGCCGGCTTCGGGCTGCTGACGGTCTTCTGGGACCTGAGCGCACGCCGGATCGCCGGCATCCACGGCTGGATCAGCGGCGGGATCCTCAAGGACGGAATTCCGGCCTTCCTCAGCATCGTTCCGGTCGCCGCCCTGGTGTATGCCGCGACCTGGACCGGCTGGTTCCGCTCCACGGACGCCTACTTCCGGAACTGGGCAGAGACGGTGCCCTCGGCGGACTGGGGCTGGCTGCCGAACGCCGTCCGGTCGCTGGCGCACTACCACCTGGAGGCCTACAAGTTCCACCAGGGACTCAGCTCGGAGCACCCGTACGAGGCCAGTGCCTGGAGCTGGCTGGTGCTCGGCAGGCCGACATCGTTCTTCTACGAATCGCCAAAGCAGGGCAGCCCGGGGTGCGATACGGCCAGCTGCACTACGGCGATCCTCTCCGTCGGGAACCCGCTGATCTGGTGGGCCGCAGCCGCCAGCCTTGGCATCCTGCTCTTCTGGTGGGCCGGACGGCGCGACTGGCGTGCCGGCGCAATCCTTGCCGCCGTGGCCGCCGGTTACCTCCCCTGGTTCCTGTACCCGGAACGCACCATGTTTTTCTTCTACGCCGTGTCCTTCGAGCCCTTCCTCGTGCTGGCCCTCGTGTACTGCCTGGGCCTCGTGCTGGGGCAGCGTTCCGATCCGCTGTGGCGGCGGCGGTCCGGAATTTACCTCGTGGCGCTCTTTGTGGTTACGGCCGTCGTGGTGTCCGCGTTCTTCTATCCGGTCTGGACCGCCGAGATCATTAGCTATCAGGATTGGCGGTTCCGGATGTGGATGCCGTCCTGGATCTAGGGCAGGATTGCAGGGGACGTCCGCCACCATGGCGCGGCCCGGAACGGAGAACGGCTGTGAGAGAAGCAAGCACCGGACTGCTCATCGGGCTCGACCCGGGCAGCAACGTGACGGACCTGCTCCTGGAGCAGCACGCCAAGGATCCCGTGCATGCGATCTACTCCCGGAAAGGCCCGGCCGGCTGGGCTGATGTGCCCGCACAGCTGTTCCTGGACCAGGTCCGGGCGCTCGCCAAGGGCCTGATTGCCGGCGGTATCTCCCCCGGTGAAACGGTCGCGGTCATGTCCGGCACCCGCTACGAGTGGACAGTGGTCGACTTTGCCATCTGGTTCGCCGGCGGAGTCCCGGTCCCCATCTATGAAACGTCCTCAGCCAGCCAGGTCGAATGGATCCTGCAGGACTCGGGGGCCCGGCGCATTTTCGCCGAGAACGAGGCCAAGGCGGCCCTGGTCCAGGAGGTCCTGGACGGCTCCGCTTTGCTCGGCGACGCCGCGCTTCCGGTCGTGCGGATGGATTACGCCGGGGCGGCACCCAACCTCACCAGCCTGGCCGCGGCGGGTGCCGGGGTCGGCGACGCCGAACTGGAACGGCACCGGTCCGCGGCCGGACTGGCGGACGTGGCCTCGCTTGTCTACACCTCGGGCACCACCGGCCGGCCCAAGGGCTGCGAAATCACGCACGGGAACTTCGCCCTGGTCGCCAAAAATGTGGTGCTGTTCCTGCCCGAGATCCTGCTGCAGCCCCGCTCCCGGACCCTGATGTTCCTCCCGCTGGCCCACGTCCTCGCCCGCGCCGTCCAGGTGATCTGCCTGAGCGCCGGGACCACCCTGGGCCACACGGCCAGTGCCAAGGAACTGTTGGAGGACCTGGCCAGCTTCAAGCCCACCTTCCTGCTCGCGGTGCCCCGGATCTTCGAGAAGGTTTACGCTGGCGCCGCCCACAAGGCGGCCCTGACCGGGAAGCGGCGTCTGTTCGAATCCGCCGCCGCAGTGGCCATCGCCTATTCGAAGGACGTCGACGCCGCCTCCCGGGGCGAAGGGACCGGCCCCGGACTGGCCACGCGCACCAAGCACGCCCTCTTCGACCGGCTGCTGTATCCCAAGTTGCGGCAGGCCTTCGGCGGCCAGCTGGGCTACGCGGTCTCCGGGGCGAGCCCGCTGAGCGCCCATGACGCGCACTTCTTCCGCGGCGCCGGGATCCCCGTCCTCGAAGGCTACGGCCTCACCGAAACCACGGCGCCCTGCACGGCCAACACCCCCACCCGGACCAGGGTCGGGACGGTCGGCATCCCTGTCCCCGGCACCACTGTTAGGGTCGCCGAGGACGGCGAGATTCTGGTCAAGGGCATCGGCGTATTCAAGGGGTACCACAACAACGCCGCGGCCAACGCCGGGGCGTTCGTGGACGGGTTCTTCCGCACCGGCGACCTGGGTTCCCTGGACCGGGACGGCTTCCTGACCATCACCGGACGGAAGAAGGACCTGCTCGTCACCGCCGGGGGCAAGAATGTCGCCCCAGGACCGCTCGAGGAAAAGATCCGGGAGCACGAACTCGTGCTGCAGGCTGTGGTGGTCGGCGACGGCAGGCCGTTCGTTTCGGCGCTGATCAACCTGGATCCCGAAGGCCTGGAGAACTGGTGCGGCGCGCACAAGGTTCCCGCGATGAGCCCGGCCGAAGCCGCCAGCCATGAGCTGGTCCGCAAGGCCCTGCAGGGCGCCGTGGACGGTGCCAACGCCCTCGTGTCCCAGGCCGAGTCAATCCGCAGCTTCGTGGTGCTGAACGCCGACTTCTCGGTGGAATCCGGGCATCTGACGCCGTCGCTCAAACTCAAGCGCGCCGCCGTCGTGCGTGACTTCGAGGCGCAGATCAACCGGATCTACGGCTGATCAACGGCTGACGCCGCTAGACCGGACTGGAGTAGCCGCGCGATTCGGTGCCGGCTGACCCGGTCCCGGGCGATCGCGGGTCCGCTGGTGCGGTGTTGTTGGTGTCAGTTGCGGCCGCGTCAGTTGCGCCTGCGTCAGTTGCGGCACCGTCAGCTGTGCCTGTGTGAGTTGCGCCGGGGCCCGCGGACCCGGAGCGCTCTGCGGCGGACGATCGTGGTGCGGGGCCCCCGACAGCGGGATCCGTGTCGGACCCGCCGCCGGCAGCCGCCTCGTTCGCCGTGTTCTCGCGGGCCCGCCGGAAGCGGGAACGCTTGGCCGGAACCGCGTCCGGGGTTTCGTTGGCCGGGACGGCGAGCCCGGCGTCGTCCCCGGCAGGAACAGCGCCGGCGGCTTCGTCGGCCGGGTCAGCTGCCGCGGCGCCGCGTTTCGGCAGCCCGCGCCGCTTGCGCGTCGGCCAGGTCAGAATAAGGGTCAGGAGCGAGGACAGCAGTACCAGGCCGGCGATCACGATCCCGCCGTCGACCCAGAACTGGGCTGGGAAGAGGCGGATCAGGGTGTCCTGCAGCGAGAACGTCCAGGTGCCGCTGGCGAAGAAGACGCTGTGGAACTGGGCGAAGAACCGTTCCCAGCCCAGCACGGCCAGCGCGCCGAGACTCAGGATGATGGTCAGGGCGATGATGGACCCGGCAAACAGTCCCCGCCGCACTCCCCCCGTACTGCGGCGGCGCAGGTAGATGACGGCGGTCAGGCTCAGCAGGATCAGCAGGACGCCCGCGCCGAAGGCGGACAGGATGACGAGCTTGACGTCGGCCATGTGGCTGACCTCGCCGGCCCCGAACAGCTTGTCTCCGTTGCGGTTGACGAGTTCGCCGAGGTACCGCGGTCCGGACCAGTTGCTGAGGTAGTCCACTGCATAGGAACCGTAGGTCATCCGGTCATCGGTGCTGAAACCGTAACCGTCGCCGGGAAATCCGGGGCGGTTGTACTCCACCCAGAGGAACAGGGGGCTGGCGACGGCCCGGACGGCGAGCACCAGCAGGATGACCGGGAAGCACACGGCCAGCAGGACCTGCATCACTCGCGGGGCCACCGGTTTGGCGTTCAGGGCGTGCTCACGCTCGGCGTTCCGGCGCTGCACCTCCTCCTCCGGAGGCCGGAGCTGCAGTGCGGAGGTGGGCAGCGGCTCGCTGTAGTGGGTGCCGGCGTCCCGGGAGGCCGGTTCGACGGCGGCTTCCGCAGCCTTGCGGTCGGCGCGCGACCGGGGTTCGGCACTGCTGCCGGCATGTGGTTCGGCACTGTTGCCGGCATCAGGTTCGGCTGACCAGTCGGACGCCGGGGCGGACTTCTCCGCGGAGCCCGGCCTCATCCAATCGAAGGCGGGTTCCTCGGCGTCGTCGGGCGGATCCAGCTGCGGATCCCGTCGGTTCGGAGGGGTGGGACTTGAGTCAGTCACTGCGGCTTCGCTTCCGTAGGCGTCTGCGCCGCCGGCCTGGGGCCTGGCAACGCTCCATATCTGCTTTCGAGCCTACCGTCAGAGCCTCGGGGTGGGCGAGATGCCACGCTCCAAAGGCACGGAGATACGGCACCGGGGATCAGGACCGGGAATCCGCCGACTGATTTCCGGCCGGTGTCGTGCGGCAGGCGGCCACGGGTCCCAGCCGGCTGGGACGGTCAGCGTTTGGCGTACTGGGCCCAGGGGATGTTCCAGTCGCCGTAGCCCTCGAGCGGTTCCACGGCGGGGGCTCCGGTGTTGAGTGTCTGGACAACGTCCCCGGTTCTCATGTTGTTGAAGAACCAGGCGGCGTCCGCCGGGAGCAGCCCGACGCAGCCGTGCGAGACGTTGACCCGGCCCACCGCACCCCACGCCGATTCCAGCGCCTGGTGGACGTACACTCCGGAGCTGGTCAGGCGGTTGGCGTATTCCACGGTCAGCGGCGGGTAGTAGCCCTTGTCGCCGGGCTTCAGCCCGATGCTGCCGGCGTTGAAGTCGGAGTGGCGTTCCTGCTCCATGATGACGGCGAAGCCGGTGGGCGAGAGCCACTCTTTGTTGCCCAGAGTGACCTTCGCGGTTTTGACCAGCTGGCCGTCGAAGTACACGTTCATGGTCTTGGTGATGTCGTCAACGACGGCGAGGCGCTGAGGTCCGACCTTGAAGGAGACCTTCGTATCGGAGTTGCCGATCATCTTGTTGCCGAAGTCGACCCCGAAAAGTTTCAGGTCCACGGTGATCTCGCTGTTGGAGGCCCAGAAGGCTTCGGGGCGGATCCGGACCCGGCGGTCCGAATACCAGCGCCACGCCACGGCCTGTCCGGACGACGCCGTGACGGTGACGGCTTTCTCCAGGGCCTCCTTGTTCAGTACCGGTTCGCTGAAGACAATCTCGATGGGCTGGCCGGCGCCGACAGTGGTGCCGGTGAGCGGATACACGGCGGCGTCTGCTTCGTTGGCCTTTGCCACGGTGGCGAAGGTCTGGGCTTTTTTGGTCTCGCGTCCGGCCTCATCAAGGATGGTGAAGCTGTACTTGTACCTCGTGTCGAAGTCCAGGGGATCCACGGCCGTCCAGGTCGAGCCGTCAGGGCTCGTGGTGCCCGGGACGGGGTCGCCTCCGGCGGCCGGGACCAGCACAACGTTCTTCACCACGCCGTTGACGGCCTTGACCGAAGGCGGCGCAGCCGGGTTGACCCCCTGGGCGCCGTCGGTCGGGGTCACTCCGAGTTCGACGAGTTTCACGACGGGAGCGGCGAGCCCGGACACGTTCCGCATCGGAGCCGAGGCCTCGGACGGCATTTCGGCTTCGGCCCGGCCTGGCGCCGTGGCGATGCCGATTCCGCCGGCACCGACTGCAGCGCAGAGAGCCAGCACCGCCAGCATCTTCCCGCTTCTCCTACGGCCCTTACGTCGTGGCGGTCGGCCTGCGGGAGCGCCGCCCCGGCCCCCCGTGCCGGGTTCCGTCATCGTGTCGTCCATTTTTCCCCCAAGTGAATGTTCCGCGCGTCGCGGAACTGTCCGCGGCCTAAGCTTAGTTGGCGTACTGCGCCCAGGGGATATTCCAGTCCCCGTAGCCGTCGTCCACTGCGGCGTAATCGCCTTCGGTGTTGACCACCTGGACCACGTCACCGCTCGTCATGTTCTCGAAGACCCATTTCGCCCCGTCCGGCCCCAGGCCAATGCAGCCGTGGGAGAGGTTTGCCCTGCCCAGATACGGCATCGCGGAGTCCGTTGCCTGGTGGATGAACTCCCCGCTCGGGGTCAAACGCGTGGCGTAATTGACATCGAGCTGGCCGTAGTAAGCCGGGTCACCCGGCTTGAGCCCGATCGTGGAGGCGTCCATATGTTCCACACGGTATTTTTCCATGAAGACGAGATACCCGCGGGCGGAGGGAAAGCGGGTGTCGCCCATGGTCGCCGGCCACTGGCCGACCTGCTGGTCGTTGACACTGGCCGTGAAGGTGTGCGCCGCCGCATCCGCGATGGCGACCTTTTTGTCGCCGATGTGGATGGTGACCTTTTTGTTGAAGTTGCCGATCTGCCCGTCACCAAGGTCGACTCCAAAGAGCTGAAGGTCCATGGTGATACTGCTGTTGGCCGTCCAGAAACTTTCAGGACGATACCTGACCATGGTGTCGCTGAACCAGTGGAAGTCGCCGGCCTGCCCGGCGCTGGAGCTGATCTTGATGGCCTTCTCGACGGCCTCCCGGTTCAGGACGGGCTCGCTGAAGGTGATCTGCAGCGGCTGCGCCACGCCGACCTTCATGCTGTCCAGCGGGTAGATGGCCGCGTCGGCTTCGTTGGCGGTGGAGACAGTAGTGAAGCTCCGGGTGGCACTGCTCTCGCGGCCGGCAGCGTCCAGCACTGCGAAGGTGAAGCTGTAGCGGGTGTTGAACTTCAGTGGTGCAGCCGCCGTCCAGCTGGAGGAATCAGCGCTGAGGGTTCCGTCCACGGAGTCACCGGAACCGCTGGTGAGCGCCACCCGGTCGATGCGGCCGTCCCTGGCCTTCAGGATGACGGGTCCGGCCGGGTTGACCTGGATGGAGCCGTCCGCCGGGACGACGTCGAGCTGAACCGGGGGCACCACCGGGAAGGCGAGTCCCGGCGTCGAGCGTTCCGGGGTGGTGGCCTCGGATGCGAACGAGGCGTGGGCCGTTCCGGGGCCCGCTGCGAACACTCCGCCGGCCGCGGCCAGGGCGCAGACCGCCCAGAGCAGGGCGGGTTTGCGGCCGCTGCGCTGGCTTTTCGGGGCGTTCACGATACTCAGGTCCTTTCAGACGTCACCTTGAAATCATAATTCAATTTCAGTGGGGGCCCGCTCCCTGGCCGACCACGGTCAGGTCACAAAGCGGGCCCCGGACCGGAGTCCGGGGCCCTATTCACTGCGGGAACGGCGGGAGCAGCGGCGGACGGGCCGCCGCGTACAGCGGCTCGTGGCGTCGGTCGTTCCTAGTAGCGGTAGTGGTCCGGCTTGTACGGGCCGGAGACCTCGAGGTCCAGGTACTGAGCCTGCTCCTTCGACAGCTCGGTCAGGTCGACGCCCAGGGCGTCGAGGTGCAGCCGGGCAACCTTCTCGTCGAGGATCTTCGGCAGCACGTAGACCTGCTTCTCGTACTCCCGCTCCCCTTCCGGCTGGTCGCGCTTGGTGAAGAGCTCAATCTGCGCGATCGTCTGGTTGGCGAAGGAGTTGCTCATGACGAAGGACGGGTGTCCGGTCGCGTTGCCGAGGTTCAGCAGGCGGCCTTCGGACAGCACGATGATGGACCGGCTGCCCTCACCCGTGGCCGGATCCGCTGCGAAGACCCATTCGTGCACCTGGGGCTTGATCTCGACCTTCTCGATGCCGGCGATCCGGGCCAGTCCGGCCATGTCGATCTCGTTGTCGAAGTGGCCGATGTTGCCCACAATCGCCTTGTCGCGCATCCCGGCCATGTGCTCGGCCATGATGACGTCCTTGTTGCCGGTGGTGGTGATGAAGATGTGGCCTTCACTGAGGACCGACTCCAGCTTCGCGACCTGGTAGCCGTCCATGGCTGCCTGCAGCGCGCAAATGGGGTCGATTTCGGTGACGATGACCCGCGAGCCCTGGCCGCGGAAGGCCTCCGCTGCGCCCTTGCCCACGTCTCCGTAGCCGCAGACGACGGCGACCTTGCCGCCCATCAGGACGTCGGTGGCGCGGTTGATCCCGTCCGGCAGGGAGTGGCGGATGCCGTACTTATTGTCGAACTTGCTCTTGGTGACGGAGTCGTTGACGTTGATGGCCGGGAACAGCAGCTTGCCCTGCTCCGCGAGCTGGTACAGCCGGTGCACGCCGGTGGTGGTTTCCTCGGTGACGCCCAGCAGGCGGGAGCCGATCCGGGTCCACTTCTGCGGATCCGCCTGCAGCGAGGCGCGCAGCACCTCGAGGAAGACCGTGCCTTCCTCGGACTCGTCATCGGAGGTGGCCGGAACCGAGCCCAGGGCCTCGAATTCCACGCCTTTGTGGACCAGCATGGTGGCATCGCCGCCGTCGTCGAGGATCATGTTCGGGCCGAGATCCGGGTTGCTGTCCGCACCGGGCCAGGTCAGGATCTGCTCGGCGGTCCACCAGTATTCCGCCAGCGTCTCGCCCTTCCAGGCGAACACGGGAACACCCTGGGGGTCCTCGACGGTGCCCGTCCCGACCACAACGGCCGCGGCCGCCTCGTCCTGGGTGGAGAAGATGTTGCAGGAGGCCCAGCGGACCTCGGCGCCCAGTGCCGTGAGCGTCTCGATCAGCACCGCGGTCTGCACCGTCATGTGCAGGGAGCCAGCGATCCGGGCGCCCTTGAGCGGCTGGCTGGGGCCAAACTCCTCGCGCAGGGACATCAGTCCGGGCATTTCGTGCTCGGCGAGGCGGATCTGGTGTCGGCCCGCCTCGGCCAGGGAGAGGTCCGCAATCTTGTAGTCGAGAGTCATCAGAATCCTTTGCTGTGGCCGGCGGGCAGGTCCGGGACCCGGTTGCCTGGAACGCCGGTAAACGTGCTTATCGGTGGCTGGAAAGTACTTCGGTGCCGATCGGCGAAGCGATGGGCCGGCAGCCTAGCCGGCGGTGTGCCCGGCGCTGGCACCGTCGGAGTGCTGGCCCGAATCCGGCTCCCCGGCGTCGTGCTGGAAAGCGGGCGCCGCGGCGGCGGCGGGCAGGAGCTCCGGCGGCAGCAGCAGCGGGATACCGTCCTCGATGGGGTAGCGCAGCTTCACGCCGGCGGGGCCGGCCGCGGTGGTGACGAGTTCCTCGCCGTCCTGCACCAGCGGCAAACCGGTCACGGGGCATCTCAGGACAGACAACAGTTCGGGACTGATCTTCGGCATGGTGAACGCTCCCTGGTGGACGCCGCAGCAGGCGCCGGTGGCTTACGGATTTTTTCAGTTCCCAGCCTACCGCCAGTTGCCGCTTAGGACGGTTCGCGCAGGACGCGCAGGTGCCCCCGCCGGGTGCCCTCGGCCGCGGCCGGTGCTGCCAGCGACGGATGGACCCCGCGTTGGCCCTGTCCGGAGTCCGGTGCGGCGGGCCTTACCGCCGCCTCGCGGACAGCGTCGGCAAGGGCGACGAGGTCATCGGGCCCGGGACCAGCGGGGGTGGCCGGCATGGCCAGCCGCAGCACTTCCCAGCCGCGCGGGACGGTCAGGGATCCGGCGTGCTGCTCACATAGGTCGTAACAGTGCGGCTCGGCGTAGGTCGCCAGCGGGCCCAGGACTGCGGTGGAGTCTGCGTAGACGTACGTCAAAGTCGCCACCGCCGAATTGCGGCAGGCTGACCTTGAACAAAGACGAATGGCACCCACGACACCACAGACTACTCCTCCGGGCCGCCCCCCGCTGCCCGACGCGCTGGCGGCGGGTCGCGCGGCCCGTATCGCGTTAACCTTTCGCCGGGTTTAGAGTCGAGTTATGCAGTCACCGCACCTCGATCCGGGTTTTACGGTCCGCTTGGCTGACGCCGATGCCGGACGCGACGACGCCGGTGCCGCTCCGGCCGGTCCCGAACGCGCCGCGGCACCCCGGGGCTTCCGCCAGAGGCGGCGGAACCGTCACGGCCGCGGACTCCGCGGCGAGCTGATGCTGCCCACGCTGCCGGGTTATCGCACCCGCTCGGATCGCTTCGACGATTTTGTGCTGGACTCTGCTGAGCGGCTGCACGATATTTGGGGCAAGACGCTGGACGGCGTCCGGTTCGCCGTCGACGAAATCCCGCCCGGGCTCGAGCAGCTCGTGGCTGACCGCGGTGCCGCCCCAATGGGCTCCTACTCCCCCGCGACGCCGGGCGAGGGACCCGTGATCACGCTGTACCGACGCGTCGTCGAGCAGGCCTGCGGTAGCCGCGAGGAACTCCAGGATCTGGTCCATGACGTTGTGGTCGAATACACGGCCGAGATGCTCGGTGTGCCGCCCGAGTCACTGGACCCGGTCTACCGCCGCCGCTACTAGGGCTGCGTCAGTATCCGAGCGTGACCGGGACCCGTTCCTGGCCCGCTGCCCCGGGGGCAACCGCCATGGTCGCGACGTCCGACCTGCCGTCCTGCTGCAGCAGGACCGCGCCGTACGCCTGATCCCCGGCGGCGGATACCAGGTAGCCGACGAGCGGTGAGCCGTCAACGTCGCCCGGCACCTTAATGGAGGCTGTGGTACCGCCAGCGATGTCGGCGGCCGCGGCCGCGCGGACCTTGCCGTCTGCCGTGATCGGCGTGTAGGAAATAGTGGCCCGGCCCTCGGGCGCACCGAAAACAAGGTAGCGGTCCCCCGAGCCGGGGACCGGAACGACGTGCTGGCTGCCCAGCCTCGATGAGGCCGCCGACCAGGCGAAGTCGGAGGCCTCGTCGGCCTTGAGCCCGCGCGTCACGCGGGCCGCGGCCGTGAGGGAAACGTCCGAACTGACAGCCACGGTGTAGAGGCCGGCCGGCACGCCGTCGAGGGGGACCTGGGTGACGGATCCTGCCTTCGCCGTGACCACGCCACCGCCGGGCAGGGCCTTCTCGCCGTCCCGCCCGTACAGCTTGATCGCCACGACGGCGTCGGCGGGCCCGGGCACGGTGATCTGCAGGGCCGGTCCGGCGTCGCCGAAACCGGATTGCCGGGTGAGATCCGCCAGCGGGGAAGGATCCTGGGTATCGACGCCGGTGATCACCTGGCGGAGGGCCGGTGCCGCGGCGGGGGCGATGAACTCCACGCCGCCGGGGGTCAGGCCACGCAGCACACTCTGCTGGATGACCGCGGCGACCGGCCCGCCGGCGCTGCGCACCCGGACGCTGAGCCGCTCCTGTCCGGGGGCGAGGCCGGCCAGGATGACGGAGCGGGTGGTGCCGGGCGCGACGAGGAGCCCGCGGCTGCCGGGGGCCTGGATCTGTCCCTCGGCCCCGAAAAGTTCGAGGCTGACCGTGGCCGGGCTGCTGGAGGCGTTGCTGAGGTTCAGCACGGCGGTCCGGCCCAGTGCGGTATTCGCACCGACGAGCCACAGATCGTTGCCGGGCTGCTGGCAGGCTGCGGCCG
This sequence comes from Pseudarthrobacter sp. RHLT1-30-1, assembly GCF_059383415.1. Taxonomy (NCBI): domain Bacteria; kingdom Bacillati; phylum Actinomycetota; class Actinomycetes; order Micrococcales; family Micrococcaceae; genus Pseudarthrobacter; species Pseudarthrobacter sp. RHLT1-30-1. The sequence continues at coordinate 42,611 of NZ_JBWZCG010000007.1, read as the reverse complement.
CCGAACCACGGAGGTCCCCGTCCTCGGCCTGGTAGTGCAGAACTGCCGCTGCGGAGGCCTGGCGGTCCGCCCGCGCATCGGCGCTCAGGACGGATACGGCGTCGACGCCGCGCTGGGAGACCACGCCTGCCTGCGGGGCGGCGTTTGCGGGTGCGGTGCCGGGGCTCTCGGACGCGGGGGCAGCCGGGGCAATGTCGACCAGGGTGCCGCCGGTGAGCGCGGCCAGCCTGCTGCCGGGCAGGACCCCGGCGGTGGAGCCCAGTACGAGCGCTGTGACGTCGCTCCGGGCGGACGCGGACTCCGGGCTGAATTGCGGATCGGTGCCGACGGGGGAACCTTCGAGCAGCCGGGCCGGTCCCGGGCAGACGCCAACGCTGCTGCCCGCGGGGACAGCCGCCAGCGGGGCTGCGATGGGACGGCTGCTGCCGGGGCCCTGTGGAGTGAGTGCGGTGGCGGCTGCGAGTCCGCCGCCGGCCGCGACGAGGACGACGGCCGCCAGGACGCCGGCCAGCCGCCGGGTTCGCGGATGGGACGCCGGGCGCGGCGGCAGCTCCCCGGCGCCGTCGCCGGTCACGGGGCCGTCGCCGGGCGCGGGGCCGCCGCCGGTCACGTCGCCGGGCGCAGCGTCGTCGGGCACGGCACTCTCGCCGGGCAGTACGCCGTCGTGGTCGTTGGCGGGGGTGTCGTCCCTAGGCATGTTGATGTTCCTTACGCAGGGAGCCCTCGTCCCGGGAGAGGCCGGTGTTCGGCCGGCGGGCGGGCATGGGGATGGCAAGCAGGGCGGTCAGGCCAATAATGACTGCCTGGGCAACGCCCGCCCAGATGGCCCAGTGCGCTTCGTACCGCAGGCTGAGCTGTCCGCCCTCCGCGGGCAGGGTGAAGGCCTGCGCCCAGCCGGAGGTGGTGGCGGTGAGGCGGCGGCCGTCGAGCCAGGCGCTCCAGCCCGGATCGGCGCGCTCGGCGAGCACGACGAGCCGCCCGTCCGGTCCGGCGGGCACCGCGGCATCGGCGGAAACCGCCTGCGACGGGACGAGCCCGACGGTGGCGCCAGCGCCGTCGACGATCCGGACGCGGTGCGCGACGTCGGCGGCCTGGATAACCGGTTGGTTGAGCGGGCTGATCCGCCAGAGCCAGCCGACGTCGGTCTTGCCGACGGCGACGAGGCCGGGGACGGCGTCCATCCGGCTCGCTGTCAGCTGCGCCGCCGTGTCGGCGGACCGCAGGACCACGAACCCGACGCCGAGACGCTCGAGTTCGGTGCGGGGATCAACGCCCTGGCCGGCCACGATGGTGGCCACGACGCTGCGCAGGGATGCCACGACGGCGTCATCGTCACGGACCGTTTCCTCCCCCGGCCCGCCCATGATTGGCCGGGCGGCGGCAATGGTGGACAGGGCGTCCAGGGTGGTCCCGGCGCCGCGCATCAGCGAGGCGTCAAAGGTTCCGTTGTCGCCGGTGGCGATGACGAGCGTGCGGGCCTGTTCCGGCCCCTCACCGCGGTCGATGGCGGTGGCCGGGAGAGTCCGGGCCTCGACCGGCTGCACAAGTTTCCGGGCACCGAGGGAACCGGTGCCGGCAGCATCGGGCCCGGAAGGCCCGGCGCCGGTCACTGCGGTGCCGGCTGGTTCGGTGACCGCCATGTCGGCGGCGGGTGCGGGCTGCAGGATATTGTGCGCAGCCCACACGGTCAGACCGGCAAACGGCCCGGCCAGCAGGAGGATCACGGCCGTGACGGCGGTGCCGCGGAGCAGGATCCTGCGGCCCAACGCTGCTGCGGACGCCCGGTCGGCGGAGTCCAGCAGGCCAGCGGCGCCGATCAGGGCTGCCGCCAGGATGGCGAAGGCCGCGGCCGACACTGCGGGTCCGGTGAAGGGGGTGACCAGGACGTTGGCACTGACCCCGGTGGCGACCTGGCTGCCGAGCCAGCCGCCCGCCAGCAGCAGCAGTGCCGCGGCCCAGAGGGCACGGGCCGTCCGTGGCGGCCGGCCGGGCAGGAACAGTGCAACTGCCGCCAGGAGCAGGACGGGCAGTCCGACCAGCAGGGCCAGCAGCAGCGCCCAGGGCACCACCGTGTCCGTGCCAAACACCGGCAGGCCGGTGAGGCCGCCGTCGGCCGCGAAGCGCAGCGGCTGGCCCAGGGCCTGCTGCCACAGCGGTGCGGCGTCGAAGCCCAGCGGCAGGCCGGGGTCTGCGAGCAGGGCGCGGGGCCGGTCAAGAGTGGAAGCCAGGAAGGGCACGAACAGCGCAAGGCTGGGCAGCAGCGCCCACCAGACGGTGCGGCCCCGGCGGCCCAGGAGTGTCCCGCACAGGGCCACAAGGACGATGGCGGGGAGCAGCAGCGAGGGCGCCGCCGCGGTCACGACGGCGAGGGCGAGGCCGGCCGCCGCGGCAGCGGTCCAGGAGGCTGTGCCGTTGACGCCGGGCTTGACCGGGGGCGCCGCGGTGAAGCGGCGTTCCCCGGGGGCGGGAATGGCGTAGCGCCCGCGTCCGGCGGCGGTTCCGGTGGCCCGCAGCAGGGCGAGCACGAGCAGCGGCATCATGACGTGGACCAGCAGCGCACCGACCCGGCCCTGGTTGAGCGCCACCTGCAGGGCCGGCGCGCCGGCCCAGACGAAGGCGGCGGCCAGGCGCAGCAGCCGGCGCTGCGTCAGCGCCCCGGCGGCGAACCAGGCGCCGAGGGCGGCAAGGGGCATGGCCAGAATCAGCAGCCAGCCGACGGCACCGTTGGCGTTCCCGGCACCGAGCACACCGAGCACCCACAGCACGTAGCCGAAGGGGTCCCCGTGGCCGGGAAGGCCCGCCCCGAGGGTGATCCACCAGCTCGAGGCATGATTCCAGATCTCCCCGAGCCCCAGCGAGGCCGGAATCGTTGCGCCGCCGGAGACAGCTTCGGCGCCCACCAGGTTCAGCAGGCCAATCAGGGAGGCCGCCGAGGTGACCAGGATGGCCAGGAGCGCGCCGTTGCCGACCCAGCCCCGCTCGGAGGTGGTGAGGGCGGCGAAATCGTCGTCCGAGTCGCCGGTGGGCTGGTCGGCCAGCGCGTCGTTCCCGGGCACGCTGTCCCCGGAGTCGTCCGCCCCGAGGGCTTCCATCAGGGACCGGCGGTGGGCCCAGACCTCCCGCCGCGGGGTCTGCAGCCCCTTGATGACGGACCGCCGGATGCGGCGAGTCCGGGCGGCGCTCCGCCGCCCCCGGGCCACGGCCACGGGACGCCCAAGGGCGCCAAAGGTTGCCAGCAGCTGCGAGAAGCCGTGCCCCGGATCTTTCACGGCAATGCTCAGGACCAGTTTGAAGATGCTGCCCAGCAGGGCGCCGGCCGCGTGCAGCGGGACGCTCCAGGCAGGGGCGTGCTTGAGCCGCAGGTGAACCTGGGCCTTCCGGGCCGCGGTCGCGTTGCCCAGCGCGTGCGGACGGTGCGGGACGTGGAACATCCTGGCTCCGGGGACCACCACCACGCGGTGGCCGGCCAGCCGGTTCCGCCAGCAGAAATCAACGTCGTCGCCGCTGCCCGGCAGGGCCGGGTCGAAACCGCGGAGCTCCTCCCAGACGTCACGACGGATAAGCATGCCGGCAGAGTTGACGGCGAAGATGTCGCTCCGGCCGTCGTATTGTCCCTGGTCGAGTTCGTCGGCCTCGATGAGGGTCAGCCGCTCGGCCCAGCGGCTCGTGGAGAGCCCGACGTCGATCAGCCGGCGCCCGGAATGCCAGTCCAGCTGCTTGCAGCCGGCCACGGTGACCGACGGCGCGCGTTCCACGGCCTGAAGCAGCTCGGCAAGTGCTTCGGGAGCGGGGGCGGCGTCGTCGTGCAGCAGCCAGATCCATTCCCGGGCGGGTCCGGCAGCAGCGCCGCTGCCCGGGATGCCGCCGTCGCCCCAGGGGGCGAGGGCATTGAGGCCGGCCTGCACCGCACCGCCCATGCCGCTGCGGGTCTGCTGGAAGTCGGTGACGTTGGCGGTGCCGAAGGCCTGTTCGAGCAGCGCCGCGGAATCGTCGCGGGAACCGGTGTCAACCCCGATGCAGGTGTCCGGTTGCCGGGTCTGAACCGCCAGCGCAGCGAGGGTCCTGGGGAGAAAATCACCGCCGTCGTGGGAAACCACGACGGCGGTGACTCGTACTTCCTGAAGAATTAGATAGCTCGCTTCCTAAGCCGGCGCCGCTCGCGCTCGGAGAGGCCACCCCAAATTCCGAAACGCTCGTCGTTCGACAGGGCGTATTCGAGGCACTGCGAGCGCACGTTGCACGCGCCGCAGACCTTCTTGGCGTCGCGGGTGGAGCCACCCTTCTCGGGGAAGAATGCCTCCGGGTCAGTCTGTGCACACAGGGCGTCCGTCTGCCAGCCCAGCTCGCCTTCATCGTCGAAGTCCTGCTGGAAGGGCAGCCCGATCCATACCGGCTGCGTGGTGGTGCCCGAATGGAGCGTCTGCAGCTCCATCGGCGGGTCGTGCAGATCGTTTTCCTGGTCCGGACCGGACAGAAGTTCGTCGTGGGCCGCGAGGAAAGCGGTCGCCTGGTCCTGCAGTGAGTCCTTGGTGTGTTCGTTAAAGCGTTCTGCTGCGTCCGGGTCGGCCGGATCTACATACCAGTCGCTCGGCACCCCGCGTGAACGGTATTTGGCCGTGGCCTGCCCAGCAACGACGGCCTCTTCATGGATACGCTCTGCTAGCCCCATTGGCGTTTCCTCTCTGATTTTGCAGCCTTTGACTGACCCTTGGACACTCGGTTGTGTGCCGGTTTCTGCGCATTGGCTTTCGATACCTAATTACACGTGTGTAAGTATCCGCGAGTCAAGCCACGGCGGGATAATAATCAACTTCAGGGCCGAAGCCGGGGCACGCCACGCCCGCGATTTTTCGTCCGGAACCCAGAGAACCCGCGGAATAATCAGGGTACTGAGCACTTCGGAGAAGTTTTTGTTGAATTCACGGGGAACTTCCCAACTCGCCCGGCGATCCGCGCCGGCCGCTCCGGCCTGGCCTATGACGGAGATCACACCGGATGCCCCGTGACAAGATGAACCCATGAGCATCCCGGCAATCGAACTGATGACAGCCCTGCGATCCGGGCAGTCCACCTCCCCCCGACTCACCTGGTACGGACCCGATTCCGAGCGGGTGGAGCTCTCCGGACGCGTGCTGGACAACTGGGTGGCCAAGACCAGCAACCTGTTGCAGGACGAGCTCGACGCCGAACCCGGGACCCGGCTGCGGCTGGACCTCCCGGCCCATTGGAAGTCGCTGATCCTGGCCCTCGCCGCCTGGCAGCTCGGCATGGAGGTCGTCCTCGACGACGCCGAAGCGGAGCTGCTGGCCACCGGCGATCCCGGCCGGGGTGCCGCGCAGGGGGCGTTCGACGCCGTCCTGGCCGTGGCACTGCCGGCGCTGGCCATGCGGTGGCCGGGCGAGCTGCCAACCGGCGTCGTGGATTATGCCGCCGAAGTGCGCTCCCACGGTGACGTTTTTATGGCTCATGTGGATCCGGAGCCGTCGCGGCGGGCGGTGCTGGGCGCCGCGGGGGCCGCGCACACGCACGGCAAACTGCTGGACGGCTTCGCCGCTCCGCACGCCGACGGCGTGCGGCTGCTGGTTCCGGCCGGCGACGGACTCGAGACCGCCCTCGCCGAGGCACTGGGCGCCTGGACAAGCGGCGGATCGGTGGTGCTGGTGCACCCCGCCGTGTCGGTGACGGAAAAGCTGCTCGCGGACGAGCGCGTCAACGGCAGCTGAGCATCAGCGGCGGCGGAGCGTCAGCGGCGGCTGAGCGTCAGTGGCGGCTGAGCGTCAGTGGCGGCGGACCGCCGCCCCGCGGACGCGCCCCGGGGTTCGCGGTACCTGAGTGGGGAACCCGGTGGCGGGAACCGGAGTCGCCGGCTACCGCTAAGCGGACGGGCCCGGCACGTCCGGATCCCTGACGGAGCGGCTCTCAACAGCGCCGCTCTCGACCGGGCGGCGCTCTTGAGTGCGGGCCTCTTGAGTGCGGCTCTCAGCAGTGCGGGTTCCGGCCGGGCTCCCGACAACGGGGCCGGGATGGGTGTGCGGATGCCGCTCGATGATCTCGTGGTCATGGGAGAACTCGGGCTCTTCATCGAGTTCCTTGTTGAAGACCAGGAACCGGTAGGCGAAGAAGCGCACGACCGTGGCCACCAGGATGCCCATCACACCGGCGGCGAACAGCATGTTCTTGTCCGTGACGCCGAGGCTGTACTTGGCCAGGGCGGTGAAACCGGTGGAGATGCCGATGCCGATGCCGTTGATCAGGATGAACATCGCGAATTCGCGGAGCACGTTGTCCTGGCGCCGGTGGCGGAAGGTCCAGAACCGGTTCGCGATCCAGGAGAAGACGGTGGCGATGCTGGCCCCGACGAAGCGTGCCTTGGCTTCGCTGTCGGTCATGGGGCCGTGCATCAGGTAATACGTGAATCCGTTGTCAATGATGAACGCAACACCGCCCACCGCCCCGAACTTGGCCACTTCGCGCCAGAAGAGCGAAGCGAGCCCGCGCAAGCGCTCGGTAAGTGTAGTAATCATGACCCTCCGTGGCCTTCTTGATTTTTCGGCCATTGGGCCAACGGCCAATTTTAGCGCCGATTCCCGGGAACCAGCGCGCGCCGAGCCCTTTGAACCCGCACCGGGAGGTCCAAAAGCCGGGATATTGCGAGGTTTTCGGTAGGCTGGTCCTTGTGACTTTTCCTGTGATCGGTGTGGTTGGCGGCGGCCAACTCGCCCGAATGATGGCCCCTGCGGCCACTGCCCTGGGCTTCGAGCTCCGCGTCCTTGCCGAAGGTGAGGACGTTTCAGCCGTCGCGGCCGTGGCCAATGCCCCGGTCGGTGATTACACCGATCTGGATCATCTGCTGGAGTTTTCCCGCGGCCTGGATGTCCTGACGTTCGACCATGAGCACGTTCCCACCGGGCATCTCCGCGCCCTGCAGCGGGCCGGCGTTAACGTCCACCCCGGACCGGACGCGCTGGTCAACGCCCAGGACAAGCTGGTGATGCGGGCGGCCATCGACAGGCTCGAACTTCCCAATCCGCGCTGGTCCGCCGTCGACGACGTCGCCGGGCTGGTGGCGTTCGGCGAGGACATCGGCTGGCCGGTCGTGCTGAAGACACCGCGCGGCGGCTACGACGGCAAGGGCGTGCGGATCGTTGACTCCGCGGCGGACGCGGCGGACACCGCGGGCTGGTTCGAGGCGATGTCGCCGCTGCTGGCGGAAGCCAAAGTGGAATTCAGCCGCGAACTCTCCGCCCTCGTGGCCCGGACCCCGGATGGCGAAGCGCGGGCCTGGCCCGTGGTCCACACCATCCAGGTCGATGGTGTCTGCGACGAAGTCATCGCCCCGGCCCTGGACATCCCGTTGGAAGTTGCGGCCGCGGCGGAGAACGCCGCCCTCCGGATCGCCAGCGAACTCGGCGTCACCGGCGTCATGGCGGTGGAATTGTTCGAGACCCCGGGGGTGGGCACCGGCTTCCTGATCAACGAGCTCGCCATGCGCCCGCACAATACCGGCCACTGGACACAGGACGGCTCGGTGACGAGCCAGTTTGAGCAGCACCTCCGGGCGATCCTCAACCTGCCCCTTGGGGCGACGGACCTGCTGGGCCCCGTCGTGGTGATGAAGAACTTCCTGGGCGGCGAGAACCAGAACCTGTTCTCCGCCTACCCCGCAGCCCTGGCCAGCGAACCCGCGGCGAAGGTCCACTGTTACGGCAAGGCCGTCCGGCCCGGCCGGAAGATCGGACACGTCAACCTCGTTGGCGGTTCCGTGGCCGACGTCGGCTCCGTCCGGGAACGCGCCACGACCGTCGCCAACATCATCCGGAACGGACGGACACCGTCCGGCACCGGAGCGGCAGCCCTCGAGGAGACCCCATGAACGCGAGCAGCAGGCGCAGCAGCCGGATCAGCACAAAACAGGCCACGGACACGGGGATCACAACAGCCCAGGACGCCGACGCGCCGATCGTCGGTCTCGTGATGGGCTCGGACTCCGACTGGCCCGTGATGGAGGCCGCCGCCGAGGCCCTCGCCGAATTCGGCATCCCGTTCGAGGCGGACGTCGTCTCCGCTCACCGGATGCCGCTGGAAATGATCAGCTACGGCCAGACGGCCCACGGCCGCGGGCTGCGTGTCATCATCGCCGGCGCCGGCGGCGCAGCCCACCTGCCGGGCATGCTCGCCTCCGTCACCCCGCTGCCCGTCATCGGGGTGCCGGTGCCGCTGAAGACCCTCGACGGCATGGACTCCCTGCTGTCCATCGTCCAGATGCCTGCCGGGGTTCCGGTCGCGACCGTTTCCATCGGCGGGGCCCGGAACGCCGGACTGCTGGCGGTCCGGATGCTGGCCTCGGGCACCGATCCGATGGCCGCCCGGCTGCGCGCCGACCTGCTCGATTTTGCCCAGGAACTCAATGACGTCGCCACCCGGAAGGGTGCCAGCCTGCGGCACAAGGTGAGCGAAGTGTTCGCCGACGCAAACGTCGTCACCCGGGGCAGCCGTTAGGGATCGCCAGATGACCAACAGTTACGCCCCCTCCCGCCAGCCCGGGCCGCGAAACACAACGGCCGCGCCGTCCCTCACGGATCCCGTCCGTTATCCCTCGGGAGCGGCCGCCCCGGTCCTGACCAAACGCGCCTTCCTGCTGGTCCTGCTGACCCTGTTCGTGCCCGGCAGCGCCCAGATCGTCGCCGGAAACCGGCGGCTCGGACGGATGGCGCTGCGCGTCACCCTGACGGTCTGGCTGCTGGCGGTCCTGGCCGTAGTGCTCCTCCTGGCATCCCGGTCGACGCTGATCAACCTGCTCACCAACTCGGTCACCTCGCTGTTGCTGATCATCGTCCTCGCCGCGCTGGCCATCGGCTGGGCGGCCCTGTTCATCAACACCCTGCGGCTGATCCGTCCGGTGCTGCTGGCACCCCGGGTGCGCCCCGCCGTCGTGGGCGCCCTGGTGCTGGCAATGGTGCTCAGCAGCGGGTCGCTCGGGTACGCCGCGTACCTGCTCAACGTCAGCCGCGACGCCATCGGCAACATCTTCTCCAGCGGGCCGGCGATGGAACCCTCGGAGGGCCGGTACAACTTCCTGATGATGGGCGGCGACGCCGGCGCGGACCGCACCGGCCGCCGCCCGGACAGCCTCTCGGTGATCAGCGTGGACGCCAAGACCGGCAAGACCGCGATCATCTCGGTGCCGCGCAACCTGCAGAACGCGCAGTTCAGCGAAGACTCCCCGATGCGCACCATCTACCCTGACGGCTACGACTGCGGCAACGAATGCCTCATCAACGCCATCAACACCGAGGTCACGAACGAGCACAAGGACCTGTACCCCGGTGTCGCGGATCCGGGCGCGCAGGCCACCCTGGAGGCGGTGTCCGGAACGCTGGGCATCAAGGTCCAGGCCTACGTGCTGGTGGACATGGACGGCTTCGCCAAGCTCATCGATGCCATGGGCGGCATCAAGATCAGGGCCGGCGGCTGGGTCCCGATCAGCGGCGAGACCGTTGACGAAGCCAACGGCATCCACGGTATGCCGCTGGGCTGGATCCCGGCCGGCGACAATACGCTGGACGGCTACCACGCCCTCTGGTACGGCCGCTCGCGCGAATTCGTGGACGACTACGCCCGCATCGCCCGCCAGCAGTGCGTCCAGCAGGCCATGCTGAAACAGCTGGATCCGGCCACCCTGCTTTCCAAGTTCGAGGACATCGTCAAGGCCGGCACCAAGGTGGTTGACTCCAACATCTCCGCCGGCCAGCTCGGCAGCTTTGTGGACCTCGCGATGAAAGCGAAGGGCCAGGACATGAGCCGGCTGACCATCGGTCCGCCCGACTTCGACGCATCCTTCTCGACGGTCCCGGACTTCAACGAGATCCACCGGAAGGTCGACGCCCTGCTCGCGCCGGCCGCCGCGGCAGGCGCCTCAGGCCAAACAGCTGACGGCACCGGCCTCGACGGCATCCGGCAGCAGGTCGCGGCGCCCGGTCCGCTCTCGGCGGCCGGCGCGGCGCCTCGGATCCAGCCCGGCACCCAGCCCGTGCCGTCGCCGTCGGACTTCACGCCGGTGACCACGACGCCGGACGGTGAGCCGATCACCGAGGAGATGCTGAACCAATTCAAGCTCGACGGCGATGAACAGTCGATCCGCGACCTGGTAGCCACCAACGGCCAGTGCATGCCGCTCTAGCCCCAGCACCCGCTCTTTCCAGCCCAGAATTCCTGAACAGATAAGGGACACCCCCGGCCGTGTACGAACTTGAGAATGTCCTTCGGCCCTATGCCTGGGGCTCCACGACTGCCATTGCCGTGCTCCTCGGCAGGGAGGCTTCCGGCGGCCCCGAGGCGGAGCTGTGGCTCGGCGCGCACCCGGACTCCCCGTCGGTGGCGCTCAGCCCGGGCGGTGCCGGGTCGGCCGGTACGCACGCTGCGGTCGCGGACGACGGCGGACGCCGGGGCCTGGACGAGTTGATCGCGGACGACCCGGAGCACCATCTGGGCAGCGACAGCGTTGCCGAATTCGGTCCCCGGCTGCCGTTCCTGCTCAAGGTGCTGGCGGCCGACAGCCCCCTCTCGCTGCAGGTGCATCCGACGCTCGAGCAGGCCAGGGCGGGGTTCGCCCGTGAGGAGGCCGCCGGCGTCGACCGCGCCGCCGCGGAGCGGAACTACAAGGACGACAACCACAAGCCGGAGATGATCCTCGCGCTGACCCCGTTCGAGGCGCTGTGCGGTTTCCGGCCGGCGGCGGACGCGCGCGCCGTCTTCCAGCTGCTCGCCGCGGACTTTGAGCTCGCCGGCCTGGAGCTTCCCCCGCTCGTTCCGATGCTGCTGCAGGATCTCGCCCAGCCCGGGGAGCAGGTGGCCCTGCGCTCAGCTTTCGAGCGGCTGATCGCCGGCGGCGGCGACGTGACGGAGGCGACGGCCGCGATTGTGGCCGCACTGGTTTCCGGTGCCCCGATGGCGCCGTACCAGGCCGAGCTCTCCACCGTCGTCAACCTGAATGCGCGGTACCCGGGCGATCCGGGCGTGCTGATTTCACTGCTGCTCAACCGCGTCTCGCTGGCGCCGGGCGAGGCCGTCTACCTGCCGGCCGGAAATGTCCACGCCTACCTGCACGGCCTCGGTATCGAGGTGATGGCCTCCTCGGACAATGTGCTGCGCGGCGGCCTGACCCCGAAGTTCGTGGACGTGCCCGAACTGCTCCGCACCATCGCCTTCGAGCCCGCCGGCGTGCCGATGCTCCCGGCCGAGACCACGATGCTGGGACAGGAGGTCTTCCGGCCCCCGTTCCGCGAATTCCAGCTGCAGCGCGTCGAGCTGGCGCCCGGCGCGGAGCCCGTTCCGCTGGCACAGGCCGGAGCCGCGGTCATCCTCGTCGTGTCCGGATCCCTGATCCTCGACTCGCCCAAGGGTGAGCTGCGCCTGGGCCGCGGCGGGAGTGCCTTCCTGCCCGCCGCGGAGGCGCCGGTGAATGCCCACGCGGCGTCCGGTGCCACCGGAACGGCCCTGGCCTTTGCCGTCACCACCGGACTGGAAGCCTGAGACCGTGGACCACTTCCTGCAGAGCCCCCCGTGGGCCGATTTCCAGCGCGGACTGGGCCGGACTGTGCACGAACGCTCCGGGCCCGGCTGGAGCTTTCTGGCCATCGAGGAAAGCAACCCGGCGGGGAAGCTCCTCTACGCACCCTACGGCCCGGTGGCCGGTTCGCTCGCCGCGTTCGACGCCGCCCTGGCGGCCCTGACCGAGCTGGCCCGCAGCTGCGGGGCCGTGTTTGTCCGGATTGAACCTGTCGACGCCGGCTTCACCGCCGCGGACGCCGATGCCGTGCTGCGCCCACGCGGGCTGCGCCCGGCCCCGGCCAACCAGCAGCCCGAACTGAGCTGGATCGTGGACCTGGACCGGGACTTCAAGGACGTCCTCGCGGAGATGAAGCCGGTGAACCGCAACCTGTACCGGAACATCCACAAGAAGGGCGTGACGTTCCGGGCCAGCCAGGACCCGGCCGAGATCTCCATTCTGCTGGGATTCCTGCACCTGACGGCGGCGCGCAACGGGTTCAAGCCGCAGAGCGACGAATACCTGACGCAGGTCGCCCGCTCGCTGATGCCGGCCGGCGCCGCGACGCTCTTTCTCGCCGAGCTCGAGGGCGAGCCGATTGCCGCCGCCCTGGCCTACGACTCCGCGGACACCCGCACCTACGCCCATGCCGCCCTGGATGATGCGCACCGGAAGCTCAGCGCCGGGATCCCGCTGCTGGTCACGCTGATGGCGGACGCCAAGGACAAGGGCCTGAAACACGTGGACCTGTGGGGGGTGGCACCGGCGGACCAGCCCGACCACAAGTGGGCGGGGTTCACGGCCTTCAAGAAGTCCTTCGGCGGGCGCGAGGTCGCCTACCCCGGAACCTGGGACCTGCCGGTGCGGGCGGTGCGCTACAACGCGTACCAGCTCGCACGGAAGGCCGCCCAGGCCGCCCGCGCCGCCGTCGTGGTGGCCCGGAAACTGCCCTCCCGGCTGCGCGGGGCGCTCCGCCGCTAGCCCGCCGCCGCGGCTGGGCCTGGCCTGCGGAGGCAGCACGAACCCGGGCCCCACCGCTGGACATGCCCCGCGTCAGCCGCGGCGGGTGGACATAAGCCCACTCTGTCCACTCCTGGGCCTGCACACCGGACATGCCCCCCGGAGGCAGCCCGCCCGTGGGCCTCAGCACCGAGCATGTCCTCCCGTCGCAGCACAAACCTGGGCCCCACCGCTGGACATGCCCCGCGCCCGCCGCGCCGGGTGGACATAAACCCACTATGTCCACTCCTGGGCCTGCACACTGGACATGCCCCCCGGAGGCAGCCCGCCCGTGGGCCTCAGCACCGAGCATGTCCTCCTGTCGCAGCACAAACCTGGGCCCCACCGCTGGACATGCCCCGCGCCAGCCGCGCCGGGTGGACATCAACCCACTATGTCCATTGCTGGGCGCGAGCACTGGACATGTCCCCCGGGGCAGAGTGCTGCGTCTGCAATGCCGGCGAAGGTGCCGCGAGCGGCGCCCCCTCCCGCGGTATTCCGAGCAGAATTTCGCACGTATTGCCGTCCAGGGGCAGACGCACACCTAACACTTAGCCCTTGAGCTAAGTGTCTGCGCCCGATAGCCTAACCGGATGACCCAGTATTCATCCCAACTCGACGGCGTATTCCAGGCCCTCGCGGACCCCACCCGCCGCGCGGTGTTGGGCCGGCTGGGGACGGGACCGGCGAGCATCGGCGAACTGGCGGCGCCATTCGAGATGGCGCTGCCGTCGTTCATGAAGCACATCCGCTACCTCGAAAACACGGGCTGGATCAAGACCCGCAAAACCGGCCGCCTGCGAACCTGCACGCTCGAGAAGAAATCGTTCGACGTGATCGATACCTGGCTCGGCGAACAGCGAAGCATCTGGACGGATCGCACCGACCGGCTGGAGCGCTTCGTCTCAACAACTCACGAAAGGAACGACCCGAATGACCAACTCCCCTGACCCCGAACTCGACCTGACCGTCTCCCGCATCATCAAGTCCCCGCGCTCGGCGGTCTGGAGGGCCTGGACCGACCCCGCGAGTTTCCAGCAATGGTGGGTTCCCGCGCCGGAGATCTGTCGCGTGCAGGAGATGGACCTGCGTCCCGGCGGGTCCTTCCGAACCGAGATCAGCCAGGACGGTCTCGCGTTCGCCCGTCACATCACAGGCTGTTTCCTCGCCGTCGATGAACTTGAGCGGATCGTCTTCACCGATGCGCTTGTTGCCGGCTGGCGCCCCGCCGAGGCGTCATTCGTGACCGCCGTCATCACCATGAAGGATCACCCGGACGGCACTGAGTACACCGCCACAGCGATGCACCGCAATGTCACGGACCGCGACCAGCATGAACAACTTGGTTTCCACGACGGTTGGGGTACCGTGACCAAGCAGCTCGCCGAACTGGTCGAGTCCACGGCATAGGCACGCAAGAAGAAGGTCATGAAGCTGACATTGACCGAGTTCGTGAGCCTCGACGGCGTGTCGCAGGGTCCCGGATCACCCGAGGAGGACACCAGCGACGAGTTCACACAGGGCGGATGGCTCGTCCCCCATATGGACAAAGCATTCATCCTCCAGGCCGCTGAATGGCTCGGCGCGGCTGACGCACTCCTGCTCGGCCGCCGCACCTACGAAGCCTTCGCGAGGGACTGGCCGCGGATCACCGACCCGGACGATCCTTTCACCGTACTGATGAACCGGCTGCCGAAGTACGTCGCTTCGCACACATTGACAGCGGGCACCTGGAATCCGACAACGGTCCTTTCCGGGGACGTCGCCGAGCAGGTCGCGGAACTCAAAAAGCAGCCCGGACGGGACCTCCAGATCCATGGAAGCGCCCGGCTCGCCCAATTCCTGATTGCTGCAGGGCTGATCGAAGAACTACGGCTCGTGGTCGCTCCCGTCATCGTCGGTCACGGCCGCCGCCTCTTCCCCGACGGCGGCGCACCGGCGGGACTGCGCCTTGTCAGCAGTCAGACCACTCCAGGCGGGCTCACCCTCCAGGTCTACGAATGGGCTGGACGCCCCGACTACGCGACGTATACGGGCGTTTCAAATCTGACCTAAGTTGCAGACCAAGCACGAACCTGGGCCGCACCGCTGGACATGCCCCCTGTGGCAGCACGAACCCGGGCCGCACCGCTGGACATGTCCCGCTGTGGCAGCACGGACCCGGGCCGCACCGCTGGACATGTCCCCCTGTGGCAGCACGAACCCGGGCCGCACCGCTGGACATGTCCCGCGTCGGCAATGGCGGAGGGACATGAATACACTGTGCCCATTCCTCGGCGTGAGCACTGGGCATGTCCCCCCGGGAGCGGCAGAGGGCGTGCGGCAGAAAGCGGGCGGCGGAGCCCCTAGATTCCGGCGGAGGCAGCTTTCTTCTGCGCTTCGTAGGCGCTGGCGACCATGTCCTCGACGGAGTGCCGCATTTTCCAGTCCAGGTCGCGCGCGGCGAGGCTGCCGTCGGCCACGATCCGGTCCGGGTCTCCGGCCCGGCGGGGGCCGATCTCCGGCTCGAAGTCGATGCCGGTGACCTTGGCCATCGCCGTCATGATCTGCCGGACGGAGAGCCCGTCGCCTGACCCGAGGTTGTAGACGCGTTCCAGCGGCGTTCCGGCGGCGAGGGCGCGCGCCGCCGCGACATGGGACGTGGCAAGGTCGGACACGTGCACGTAGTCGCGCACGCAGGTGCCGTCGGCGGTGTTGTAGTCGATGCCGTTGATGCGCGGGGTCTTGCCGGCTGTCAGCGCCCGGAGCACGATCGGGAAGAGGTTGTGCGGGCTCGTGTCGTACAGCTCGGGCGCGCCGGAGCCGACGACGTTGAAGTAGCGCAGCGAGGTGTGTTTCAGTCCGCGGGCCCGGCCCTGGTCCCGGATCAGCCATTCGCCGATCAGTTTGCTCTCCCCGTAAGGGGATTCCGGCTGCGTCGGGGTGTCTTCGGTGACGATGTCCCCGGCGGGGGTGCCGTAGGTGGCGGCGGAGGAGGAGAAGACCAGCTTGTCCACCTCGGCGAGTTCCATTGCCTTAAGCAGCTCGGCCGTGCCGGTGACGTTCTGCTCGTAGGTGAGCAGCGGTTCCTGCACGGACACCCCGGCGTATTTGAAACCGGCCAGGTGAATCACTCCGGTGACGGCATGATCCAGCATGATGCGCGCCACGAGCTCGGAGTCGAGGATCGTACCGTGCACGAACGGCACCTCCTGCGGGACGAACTCGCGGTGCCCGCTTGAGAGCGAGTCGACCACCACCGCCTGCATCCCGGCTCCGCGTAAAGCGGAAACCACGTGAGAACCGATATATCCTGCGCCACCTGTTACGAGCCATGTCATGGGTTCCACCCTACCCAACGCCGGCAGCCCGCGGCCTCCCGGCCCGCCCGGAAACGGCGGATCCCGGGGCGCGAAAAGCGCCCCGGGATCCGGGTGTTCTGTTTGTGGCAGGTGCTAGCTCTTGCGGGCGTAGCCTTCCCACTTGCTGGCCTGGTGCTCGCCATCAACGAACCGGATGGTTCCGGACTTCGAACGCATCACGATGGACTGCGTGAGGACCTTGTCCTTGGAGTAACGCACGCCCTTGAGCAGGTCGCCGTCGGTGATGCCGGTGGCTGCGAAGTAGCAGTTGTCGCTGGAGACGAGGTCGTTGGTGGACAGCACCCGGTCCAGGTCGTGGCCGGCGTCGATCGCCTTCTGCTTCTCCTCGTCGCTGGTCGGCCACAGCCGGCCCTGGATGACACCGCCGAGGGACTTGATGGCGCAGGCCGAGACGATGCCTTCCGGGGTTCCGCCGATGCCCATAAGGGCATCAACTCCGGTGCCGGCGCGCGCGGCAGCAATGGCGCCGGCGACGTCGCCGTCCATGATGAATTTGGTGCGGGCACCGGCTTCGCGGATTTCCTCCACGAGCCCACGGTGGCGGTCCCGGTCCAGGATCATGACGTTGAGCTGGTTGACCTTGACGCCCTTGGCCTTGGCGATCAGGTGCAGGTTCTGCTTGACCGGCAGGCGAAGGTCAACCATGTCGGCGGCTTCCGGGCCGGTGACGAGCTTCTCCATGTAGAACACCGCGGAGGGGTCGAACATGGAACCGCGCTCGGCGACAGCGAGGACGGCGAGGGCGTTGTTGATGCCAAGGGCGGCCAGGCGCGTTCCATCGATCGGGTCGACGGCGACGTCGCACTCGGGGCCGGTGCCGTCGCCGACGTTCTCGCCGTTGAAGAGCATCGGGGCTTCGTCTTTTTCACCTTCTCCGATGACAACAACACCGTTGAAGTGGACGGTCTGCAGGAAAGAGCGCATGGCGTCGACGGCGGCACCGTCGGCCTTGTTCTTGTCCCCGAAACCGACCCAGTGGCCGCCGGCGATGGCGGCGGCTTCCGTGACGCGGACCAGTTCCAGAGCAAGGTTGCGGTCCGGCTCGTCGATGCCGACGGCAAGGGACGGGGAAAGCGTGGAGTACTTCTGGGTCATTGGCGCTGATGTCACGTGAACCTCTTCTTCGAGTGGCGATCATTGAAGCCGAACGGACAGGGTCGATCCGTCGCGGCGATTCGTCTGGTTGTGATCTCGTCTACACCTGATCATAGTCGCGGTGGAAAGATGCGCCTGAAAATGACCAGTCCGTGAAATGTGCCGCCCCGGCTTTACCCGTCCTGCCCGACACCTCCGAATGTGAGATCAGCCCGGAATGGGCGACTATAGGGGGGTGAGTGAATTGCAGGAAACGCCCCCCGCAGCCCCAGCGTCCCCCGCCGGCGTCGCCGGTCAGGACACGCCTACCGCGGCCGGCGAGCCGCCCGTCAAGCCCGTTCTGGCCGCCGGGGCGGCCAAACGGGCCAACGCGTCGGTGATCGGCATGATCACCGCCCTGGTCGTCAGCATTGCCGCTTTCCTGCCGATCGTCCTGATGAACCCGGCGCCCAAGACGGATGGCTACCGGCCGGACATCAACGTCAGCGAAGTGGCGCAGAACGCTGCCGGTGTGGCGGGATTCACACCGGCCGCGCCTGATACTTCCGACACATTCCGCGCAAATTACGCCCGTTGGGAATCCGGCACCGGCAGCGGCGTCCCGACCTGGGAGGTCGGCTACCTCACCCCCAAGGAATCCTTCATCGCCCTGGTGCAGACCCGGCAGTCCAACCCCACCTGGCTGCTGCAGCAAGTGAAGAGCGCCCCCGTCACCGGCACCCGCAGCGCCGGCGGTCGGGACTGGGAGCTCCGCGACACCGGCAAGGGCGAAAAGAGCATGGTGCTTCTCGACGCCGGCGGCACCACCGTCATCCTGACCGGATCCGCGCAGCTGGACGAATTCACCTCACTGGCAACCGCCGTGGTCAAGGACCTCGAGACCGGCCCCCGCACCCCGGGCAGCGCGTCACCCGAGGGCAGCGCCGCAGCAACAGTTTCACCCTCCCCCGCCCCATCACCGTAAGCTAGAGGCCGTGGCCACCTATCTCACTCCCGCCCTAGCCTGGCGCCGTCTCCGCGAGGGCAACGAACGCTTTGTCTCCGGCAAGTCGTCCCATCCCAACCAGGACGCCTCGCGCCGGTCCTCCCTGGTGGAGAACCAGCACCCCTTCGCGGTAATCTTCGGCTGCTCCGATTCGCGGCTGGCCGCCGAAATCATCTTCGACCTGGGCCTGGGGGACGCCTTCGTGGTCCGCACTGCCGGCCACGTGATCGACGACGCCGTGCTCGGCTCGCTCGAATACAGCGTCAGCGTCCTCTCGGTGCCGCTGATCGTCGTCCTGGGACACGACAGTTGCGGCGCGGTCACGGCCACCAAAAAAGCCATGGAAACCGGACAGATGCCCGTCGGCTTTATGCGCAGCCTCGTGGAACGCATCACCCCCGCGGTGCTGACCTCGCTGCGTAACAACCAGCATGAGGTCAACGAGATGGTGGTCGAGAACGTCAAACAGACCTCACAGCGGCTCGTGGACAGCTCGCGGGTCATTTCCGAGGCGGTGGAGGGCGGCCGGGCCGCCGTGATCGGTCTCGCCTACAGCCTGTCCGACGGCCGGGCGGACCTCGTTTCCGGAATCGGCAAGCTCTAGGTCCCCGCAACGGCCAAGTAGCAAGCCCTTCACGGTTTTCGATGCAACGCCTCCGCCCAATAAGCTAGCCCCATGACTTCCACAGAAGAGTTGAACACCGAAGAGTTCCGCATTGAACACGACACGATGGGCGAGGTCCGCGTCCCCGTGAACGCGCTCTACCGTGCCCAGACGCAGCGTGCGGTTGAAAACTTCCCGATCTCAGGCAAAACCCTGGAACGCACCCACATCGAAGCCCTCGCCCGGGTCAAGAAGGCCGCAGCCCAGGCCAACGCCGAACTGGGAGTGCTCGACGGCGAGCTCGCCCAGGCGATCGCCGACGCTGCCGACGAGGTCGCGACCGGCAAGTACGACGGCGACTTCCCGATCGACGTCTTCCAGACCGGCTCGGGCACGTCCTCCAACATGAACACCAACGAGGTCATCGCCGAGCTCGCCACCCGCGCGCTCAAGGCCGGCGGCAGCGACAAGGTGGTCCACCCGAACGACCACGTCAACGCCTCACAGTCCTCCAACGACGTGTTCCCGACGTCCGTCCACGTTGCCGCCACCTCCGCGCTGATCAACGACCTGATCCCCGCGCTGGGTTACCTTGCCGACTCGCTGGAACGCAAGGCCGTCGAGTTCAAGGACGTCGTCAAGTCCGGCCGCACCCACCTGATGGACGCCACTCCGGTGACCCTGGGCCAGGAGTTCGGCGGCTACGCCGCCCAGGTCCGCTACGGCGTCGAACGCATCAACGCATCGCTTCCCCGCGTCGCCGAGGTGCCGCTCGGCGGCACCGCCGTCGGCACCGGCATCAACACCCCCGCCGGTTTCCCGGAGCGGGTCATCGAACTGCTCGCGGCCGACACCGGCCTGCCGCTGACCGAGGCCCGCGACCACTTCGAGGCACAGGCCAACCGTGACGGCCTGATCGAAGCCTCCAGCCAGCTGCGCAACATTGCGATCTCCTTTATGAAGATCAACAACGACCTGCGCTGGATGGGCTCCGGCCCCAACACCGGCCTCGGCGAAATCGCGATCCCGGACCTGCAGCCGGGCTCCTCGATCATGCCCGGCAAGGTCAACCCGGTGATCTGCGAAGCCTCGATCATGGTCTGCGCCCAGGTCATCGGCAACGACACCACCATCGCCTGGTCCGGCACCAACGGCGCGTTCGAGCTCAACGTCGGCATCCCCGTGATGGCCGCCAACCTGCTCGAATCCGTGCGCCTGCTGGCCAACACCAGCCGCGTTATGGCGGACAAGATGATCGACGGCATTACCGCCAACGTCGAGCGGGCCCGCTTCCTCGCCGAAGCCTCACCGTCGATCGTCACTCCGCTGAACAAGTTCATCGGCTACGAGAACGCTGCAAAGATCGCCAAGAAGGCCGTGGCCGAGGGCCTGACCATCCGCGAAACCGTCGTCGCGATGGGCTTCCTGGAGCGCGGCGAACTCACCGAAGAGCAGCTGGACACCGCCCTGGACGTTATGTCCATGACGCGTCCGCCGCACAAGGCCTAGCACTCGCCCCGCCGCGCCCCGCCGGCACGGCAAAGCGCGACGGCGGCCGGCACCTTTCCCGAGAAAGGCGCCGGCCGCCGTTCTTGTCTAACCCATCGGATCTCGCGGCGATGAGGGCTTGGGCCTCGCGCGTACGTGCATCCGCTCGCCCTGCTGCCCAAAAAGACTGATGAATTCGACGGGTCTGCCGTCAGCGCTGGCGAACCAGTGCGGTGTGTGGGTGTCGAATTCCGCGGCTTCGCCAGCGCGAAGTTCAAAGTCCTTGTCGCCCAGCACCAGCCGCAGTCGTCCGTTGAGGATGTAAAGCCATTCGTAGCCCTCGTGCACGCGCGGGTCGGGCTCCGTCCCGCGGGCATCACCGGTGAGCACCATCTTGAAGGCCTGTAAGCCGCCTGGGCGGCGCGTGAGAGGGACAGCCGTCATGCCGGCATGGGTGATTGGCTGCAGGTGAATTCTCGGATCCCCGGTGGGCGGCGCGCCGACCAGGTCATCGAGGGGAACTCCGTACAACCTCGCGAGGGGAAGCAGGATTTCGAGGTTTGGCCTGCGTTGGCCGGATTCAAGGCGGGACAGGGTGCTCACCGACACTCCGGATGCGGAGGACACATCCCCGAGGGTGAGGTTCCGTTCCGTGCGGAGTGCCCGAAGCCGGGGGCCTACCGCCCCGAGAACATCGTCTAGCTCATTTGTCATACTCCGCAGTTTGCCATAACAGCAATCATGTTTGTCAAACCTCGTTCATGCGATACAAGCTGGTGTAACCGCCCCATGACGCCGGCGGCGAACTCTCAGGACGCGATGAAGGACACATCAGCATGGACACCACAAGGTTTGACGTAGTAGTTGTTGGCGGCGGCGCGGCGGGACTCAGCGCGGCCACGACGCTGGTCCGGGCGCTGCGCTCGGTGCTGGTCATCGATTCCGGAACTCCACGCAACGGACCCGCGGCGGGTGTGCACGGCTATCTTTCGAGGGACGGCATGAGCCCCCGGGAACTCCTGTCCATCGGACGCAGCGAAGTGCTTTCCTACGGCGGAACGGTCATCGACGGCGAAACCGTTTCGGCACGGCGAACCCCCGATGGATTCGACGTGATTCTCGGAGATGCCCGCCGGTTCGCCGGCAGGCGCCTCCTCGTCACCACTGGCTTGACCGACGAATTGCCTCCCATCGACGGGCTGCGGGAGCAGTGGGGAAAGGGCGTTGTGCACTGCCCCTACTGCCATGGCTGGGAAATCCGCGGGCAGCGGATTGGAGTGCTGGGCACAGGCCCGCTGTCCGTCCATCAGGCACTGTTGTTCAGGCAGTGGTCCCCGGATATCACCCTCTTCCTCAACGACACCGTGGAACCGGCCGACGAGGAATGGGAAAAGCTCGCCGCCCGGTCCGTGACGGTCGTTGACGGCGCCGTGGCGTCTGTTGACGCTGTCGATGGAGTCCTCACGGGGCTCACTCTCCGCCAGGGCTCCTCGTTCGGCGTACAGGCCCTGGCTGTCGGAACCCGGATGGAGGCCAGATCCGCGCTTCTGGAATCACTCGGGCTACGTTCCCATGCGCACCCGTCCGGGGCCGGACGGTTTATCGAGACTGACGCCACGGGGGCGACGGCCGTCCGCGGCGTGTACGCGGCGGGCAATGTCTCCAACCTAATGGCCCAGGTGATCACCGCGGCGGCCGAGGGTGTTATGACCGGCGCAAGGATCAACGCCGACCTCATCGAAGAGGAAACCCGGTGGGCCGTTGAGGGGCGCTTCGGTCCCTTCTCGGCCGAGTCGGAAGCAGCCGTCTCCCAGATGGTGCTGGGTCACCGACGCCATGGCCTTGCGGATGGGCAGAAATCCGCCGACATGGGCCGTGCGGCCACAGTAGAAAGATGATGACCATGGATCACCAGCCCCACCGGACGCCGGACAACGGCCACCAGACACACCAGCGATCCAGCAGCCATGACCAGCACCGCGTCCTCGACCTCGATGCCGAAGTGTTCGGCGATTCCCTCACAGCCGTCCTGGACCTGGCCGGGGTGAAAGCTGCGCGCAGCGTCGTTGACCTCGGCGCCGGCACCGGCGCAGGTGGCCGGCTGCTGCGCAAGCGGTACCCCGGTGCCGCGGTAACGTGCGTCGACAACGACCCGCAGATGCTCGAGCTGCTGCGCGAGCAGGGCTTCGCCGTGGTCCGGGCCGACCTCAACGACGGCTTCCCTGCGCTGGCCGGCTCCCCGATGACGGCGGCTGCAGTGGCCGGGGCGCCGGTTGACCTGGTGTGGGCATCGTCCTCGCTACACCATGTTGCCCACCCCGCCCGGCTCCTGGCCGGGGCCCGCCGGGCGCTGGCGCCGGGTGGGGCCCTGGTGGTCGTCGAGCTCGCCGCCCTGCCCCGCTTCCTGAGCCATCCGCGCGGAGCGCTGCTGGAGCAGCGCTGCCACGCAGCTGCGGCAGCCGAGGGGTGGAACCACCACCCGAACTGGACGCCGGTCATCGAGGCCGCCGGGTTCAGCGTCACCCGGTCCGAGGTGACGACCACCGCACCCGCGACCCCGGCCGCGCGGGAGTACGCCCGGCAGTGGTTCGCGCGTTTTTCGCACCTGGCGGCCCTGACCGAGGGCGACCGCGACGCCATGCGAGACCTGCTGGAGCGGTTCTCCGACGACATCGAACTGGAACCCCGCACCACCCGGACCGTCTGGGTGGCCGCCCCCACTGGAACCAGAAGCAGCCCACCAGCACTGTGACTGCGGACGGGCGCCTGCCCGCTCAGCCCGGCGGAACCCCTCCCCCGGCGGCGCGGCGTTCCTCGGCCGTGTACGCCGCAGCCGCGGCGGCCTCCACCATGCTGGCGCCGGCCAGGCGGGCTTCGCGCAGCCTGCGGGTCTTGGCCGATTGCCCGGAGAAGGCCGCGTCAACGTTGCCGGCCGCGTAGGTCAGCGCGTCCTCGGCCCGGATCCCGAGCCCGTGCGCCGTCAGCACGGCATCCTGGTTGGCGCCCAGATAGGTGAACTGCCAGCCGTACTGGTTCTGCTGCCGCTCCACGAGGGCCTTCACCATTGGGCCCGTCGCCTCGCGCGAGGCGTTCTCGTGGCCGTCGGTCAGCACAGCCACGAGGACGGTTCCCGGTCGCTGGTCCTCCGGCAGGGCGGACAGCTCCGCGCCGGCCTCCCCGATCAGGCGGACCATGGCATCGTGCAGGGCGGTGCTGCCGCGCGGCGCCAGGACCAGCGGGGGCACCTGCTGGATGTCCACCGCGGAATAGACCCGCTCGTAGCTGTCGTCGAACTGGGCGAGGGACAGCCGGCAGCGGCCGGCCACGGAACGCTGCTCGCGCACGAAGGCCGCGAAGCCGCCCACCGTGTCGTCGGCGATGGCACTCATGGACCCCGATCGGTCCAGGAGTACGTAGATCTGTGTCAGTGCAGCGTCAGTCATGCTTCCCCATTTCTCCGGTCCGGGAGCGCCCGGACCACCGCTGCCCGGCGGCTGGCCGGACAGGAGCAGACTATGGCGGGGCACTGACAAAAAAGACCCACAGCCCCGGCCCGGCCATTCGTCCGTGCGTTTCCGTGCGTTTCCGTGCCGCAAGAGATATCAGCGCGGGCGGTCAGCACGGCGGGTCGACGCCGGCCGGTCAGGCCGCCTGCAGCAAGAGCTGGAGCCAGCGCTGGAGTCAGTGCTGGAAGTGCGCAGCCCCGTCGGCCTGCCCTGCACGTTCAATGCTCTCCAGATGCCCCGGCATCAGTTCAGGGAAGTCCGCCGGCCGGAACCAGCCCACGGCGAGGGACTCGTCGTCGTTGACCCGCGCCTCCCCGGAGACGTACCGGCAGCGGAACACGAGCGTCAGGAAATGGCAGACGTCGCCGTTCGGATACGTGGTGGGCCCGACGGCGTCCACCGAGACGAGCCGTTCGGCGGCGGCAACGACGCCGGTCTCCTCCAGGACTTCCCGCAGCAGGCCCGCCGCCGGTTCCTCCCCGGGCTCCAGAATCCCCGTGATCAGGCCCCATTTGCCGTTGTCGGCCCGCTGGCCGAGCAGGACCCGGCCGGCCCCGTCGAACACGACGGCCCGGGCGCCGGGGATCCAGAGGGTCTCGTGGCCAATCTTGGCGCGGAGTTTGAGAATGAAGTCGGGGGTTGCCATCCCGCCAGCCTAGCCAAAGGGCCCGGGGATCTCCGCCGTCACGCCGGCAGCAGCACCATGGCGGCGGCCGTTCCGGCGAGCATAAAGGGCCCAAACGGGATGCTCGATTGCAGGCTGCCGTGCCGCGAGACCAGCAGGGCCACGCTCCACAGACCGCCGAACAGGAAAGCGGCGAAGGTCCCGGCAAAGACGTGCGGCCAGCCGAGGAAACCCAGGTACATTCCGAGCACCCCTGCCAGCTTGACGTCGCCAAAGCCCATCCCGGGCGGATAGACGGCCCGGAGCAGGAAGTAGAAGAGCCACAGCGCCGCTCCCCCGGCCACCACCCGCAGCCCGGGTACTCCGAACAGGCCGGCTCCGCCGTCGGGTACGGCTGCCGCGGCGGGGGAACCCGAGACAGCGTGGACCGCCACGGCACCGAGCAGCAGCACCCCGGCGACGGCGTAGGACGGAAAGACGATCCGGTCCGGCAGCAGATGGTGCCGGATGTCGATGACCGTGAGCCGCGCGGCCACAACCGCAAAATAAGCGCATGCCAGAAGAACCAGCCAGAAGGCCAGCGGGGTCGCTTCGCCCAGGCCGCCGAGTCGTTGGATCACCCTCGGATGCTACTGGAAATCCCGGCTGCCGGGGCCGGGCCCGCGCGTACACTGTGGATATGGCCGGATGGGACACCTCGAACCCGCGCGAGCGGCGCACGTCCGGGGACCCCGCGGAACAGGCGGCCGCTTTCCGGAATCTGTGCCGCTCATCGCCGTGGAAGTGGCAGTCACTGCGGTTCGAGTACCTGGACCGGCCCCTCGCAGGCGATCCCGGCGATCCCGGCGACGCTGACACCGCACCCGCTCCGGATCTGGTCCGCGCGTGGCTGCGCCGCCCGGGAGCACTGCGGCTGGAGTCCGCCGACGGGCTGGTCCTGCACAGCACTACCGGAATCAACGATTCCCGTGACGTGTTCTACGTCAGCTCCACGAGGAAGACCTGGCTCCTGCCGCCCCAGCTGGTCACTCCGGTCTACGACGACCGCGGCCTGGTCCGGCGCCGCCCCGAAGCGGCGTACGGCGAGCCCGGCTTCGGCAACGGCCGCTTCGCCGCCGCCCTGGACCCGGTGGAACTCGCCGGCAACTCCCCCGTGCCGCTGGAATTCCCCAATTCCAACGCCGTGGAGCTGGGCACCATCACCGAAGTGCGCCACGAAGGCCGCCCGGCCCTGGAAGCCACCGTGACCCCGAATCCCGGGTACCGGCCGAGCGACCCCAGCGCGCCGCTGTGCCCGCCGGGCCGCACGCTGGTGAGGATCGACGCCGGCACGGGCGTCTGCGTCGCGAGCCGCTGGCTGGACGGCGGACCGGAAGGATCCGGGCCGGAGCAGTATGGGCACTGGATCCGGATTCTTGCCGTGGACGAGTACATGCTGGATGACCTGTTCCTCGCCGAGTCGATGAACCTCACGGATGTCCGCCGGCACATCAGCTGGGAACTCCCGGCGGGCTGACCGGACGTGTGACTGGCCGGCAGCCGGCTGCGCCGTTAGGCTTCCCGGATGACTGAACTCGACCGCTACTGGCCGCCTTTTGGCCTCACCCTGGCCACGCCCCGCCTGACGCTGCGCCCCATCCGCGACGAGGAGATCCCGGCGGCGGCGGAGGCGGCCCTGAGCGGTATCCACCAACCCGGCCGCAGCCCGTTCAGCAAACCGTGGGCTGAGGCCCCGGCCGAGGAGCTCGGCCGGAACATGGCGCAGTGGTACTGGCGGTGCCGCGGCACCATGTCGCCGGAGCAGTGGACCCTGCTGCTGGGCATCTGGCACGAGGGCGAGTTCATCGGTTGCCAGGACATCGAGGCCAAGGACTTCGCCACCCTCAGGACCGTCGGCACGGGCTCCTGGCTCCGGCAGAGCATGCACGGCCGGGGATTCGGCAAGGAGATGCGCGCCGCCGTCGCGCTCTATGCCTTCGACTGGCTCGGCGCGGACGTCGCGGAGTCCGAGGC
Source organism: Pseudarthrobacter sp. RHLT1-30-1 (assembly GCF_059383415.1). Classification (NCBI taxonomy): domain Bacteria; kingdom Bacillati; phylum Actinomycetota; class Actinomycetes; order Micrococcales; family Micrococcaceae; genus Pseudarthrobacter; species Pseudarthrobacter sp. RHLT1-30-1. Next base: position 16,386 of record NZ_JBWZCG010000007.1, on the reverse strand, counting down.
GGCTGTCTGGAACCAGCAGTCCCTCGGCGTTTCCCGTTCCCTCGGCTACGAATTCAACGGCATCACCCGCGTCAACTGGGGCGGCCAACGCCAGGAAGCGCAGAAAGTCCGTCTCACCCCCGCCACCTTCAAACGCCCGGACTGGCAACTCCACGTCGAAGGCCACGAACCCACCGCCAACTACCTGGGAATCGAGCCGCAGTAACGACTTCCGGAAAGGTGACCGGCGCACCCGCCGGGAATCGGGCCGCACGGAAGGTGACCGACGCATCCGCCGTAGCGCGGTCCTTCGCAAAGGGGCGCATCGCGGCGCATCGGGTCCCGAAGGTCGCCCAGCGACCGGAGCGGGCCCGATGCGCCGTGTCTAAGCGACGGCGAAGGGCCGTGGCCCGGCGAACCCGGCCACGGCCTCAAGCGGAACGAGACCTAAATCTCCGCCCCCTCCAGCAGCTCAGTCACCAGGGCCGCGATCGGCGAGCGCTCCGAGCGGGTGAGGGTGACGTGGCCAAAGAGCGGATGCCCCTTGAGCGTCTCGACGACGGCGGCGACACCGTCGTGCCGGCCAACGCGGAGGTTGTCGCGCTGGGCGACGTCGTGGGTTAGGACGATCTTGGAGTTCTGCCCGATCCGGCTCATCACAGTCAGCAATACGTTCTTCTCGAGCGACTGGGCCTCGTCCACGATCACGAACGCATCATGCAGCGAGCGCCCGCGGATGTGGGTCAGCGGCATCACCTCAAGCATGCCGCGGTCCATCACTTCCTCCACGACCTCCTGGCTGACCAGGGCACCGAGCGTGTCGAAGACGGCCTGCGCCCACGGGTTCATTTTCTCCGCCTCGGAGCCGGGCAGGTAGCCCAGCTCCTGGCCGCCCACAGCGTAGAGCGGCCGGAAGACAATCACCTTGCGATGTTCCTGGCGTTCCAGGACGGCTTCGAGGCCCGCGCACAGGGCCAGCGCGGACTTGCCCGTGCCGGCCCGCCCGCCGAGGGACACAATGCCCACGGAGGGGTCCATCAGCAGGTCGATCGCCAGCCGCTGTTCGGCCGACCGGCCGTGCAGCCCGAACACGTCGCGGTCCCCCTTCACGAGCCGGACCTGCTTGTCCGCCCCGACCCGGCCGAGTGCGGAACCCCGCGAGGACAGCAGCACCAGGCCGGTGTTCGTCGGCATCTCGGCCGCTTCCGGGATGAAGACCGGCTCATGGCCGTAGAGCGTGGAGACTTCCTCCTCGCTCGCATCCACCTCCGCCACTCCGGTCCAGCCCGAGTCCTTGACGAGTTCGTTGCGGTATTCGTCGGCCTGCAGGCCCATGGCCGAGGCCTTCACCCGCATCGGGAGGTCCTTGGACACCACCGTGACGTCGCGGCCCTCGTTGGCCAGGTTCTTGGCGACGGCGAGGATCCGGCTGTCATTGTCGCCGCCGCGGAAGCCTGCGGGAAGCACCTCGGCGGAGACGTGGTTCAGCTCCACCATGAGCGTGCCGCCGTCGTGGCCGAGTGGAATGGGACGGTCCAGGCCGCCGTGCTCCACCCGGAGATCGTCCAGGAGCCGGAGCGCCTTGCGGGCGAAATAGCCGAGTTCGGGGTCGTGGCGCTTGCCTTCGAGCTCGGTGATGACAACGATCGGCAGGATCACTTCGTGCTCCGCGAAGCGCAGCAGGGCACGCGGGTCCGAGAGCAGCACCGAGGTGTCGATCACGAAGCTGCGGGCCGGTTCCATGGTTGCTGTCCCTTCCCCGGAAACAGCAGGACCGGCCGCGGCATCAATCTCCGCCGCACCGGTCATTGAGGTGGCTCGCTTGGCGCGAGAGGTAGCTTTCTGTCCCTGGTCGGTCACGACGGCGGGCAGTTGTTCAGAAATAGCCACATCGACTCCAGCCCCGGGGCGCATGCCCGGAATTGTTATTGGTGAGGCGGTTCGGCCCGAAGGCCGGACGCGGCCTCCCGTACACCCGGTGCGAACTTCCGCTCCATGTATTGGCCTCCCCGATCAGCCGGCGGTTTGCCTGCCGATGGGATTAACGTACGTCCGGGCTGTGTCATTTCGGTGCCAATTTTCCGGCGATTCTTGTTGCCAGCGTGTGAACACCGGATGACGGCTCAGGCCCCGTAGCGGCGCTGCCTGCCCGCGTAGTCGCGGAGGGCGCGGAGGAAGTCCACTTTCCGGAACGCGGGCCACAGGGCCTCGCAGAAATAGAACTCGCTGTACGCGCTCTGCCACATCAGGAAACCGGAGAGACGCTGCTCCCCGGAGGTCCGGATCACGAGGTCCGGATCAGGCTGGCCGCGGGTGTAGAGGAAACGTGAGATGTCGTCGACGCTGAGTTCGTCGGCCAGTTTCCCGATGTCCGCGCCGCTGTCGACGGCGTCGTGCAGCAGCTCGCGCACGGCGTCGACGATTTCCCGGCGTCCGCCATAGCCGACGGCGACATTGACGTGGAGTTTCTCGCGCGCCGGGGTACGGGCCGTGAGACGGTTGAGCCGGGCGGCGAGGTAGTCGGGCAGCAGTTCCGGGGCCCCCATCGCGTGGACCGAGATTTCGGCGTCCTCATCCAGCCGGTCCAGGGTGTTGGCAATGATGCCCATCAGCAGGTCGAGTTCCTCGCCGGAACGGTTCATATTGTCCGTGGAGAGCATGTAGAGGGTGACCACTTTGATGCCGAGTTCCTGGCACCAGCCAAGGAACTCGTGGATCTTGTCGGCGCCGGCCTGGTGCCCCTGGCTGGTCGGGGCATTGAATTGCCTGGCCCAGCGGCGGTTGCCGTCCACCATGACGCCGATGTGCCGGGGGATGCGTTCCGGGTCCAGGGACCGCTGCAGTTTCCGCTCGTAGAAGCCATAGAGGAACCCGGGCAATTCCATCCGGAGTTTCACCTGGCTTCCTTGAGGTACGACTGCTCTGCACATCCTAGGCTACCCGCCGGAGCGCAGGGCACAGCGCACGGACGTTACGACGTTGCCCACAAAACCTTATTACCCGGCGGTAACTTACCGGCCAGTCGGTTATTATGGCGGCATGGAAAGCTACACCCCCGAGCCCCGGCCGGAGCAGCCTGCAGACCGTAAACCGGGTCCGATGGACGATGCCGCCGTCCGGCTGGCCGAACTCCTGATGATCAAGCCAAAGTGGCGCGGCTGGATCCACACCGTGACGGCTCCGCTGGCGCTGGCCTCCGGCCTGGTCCTGGTGATTCTGGCCCCGACCCCGGACCTGAAGATCGCCTGCGCCATCTACGCCTTCACCGGGGTCCTGCTGTTCGGGATCAGCGCTGTCTACCACCGCGGCAACTGGTCCCCGCGGGTCAAGATGGTGCTGAAGCGGCTGGACCACACCAACATCATGCTGGTGATCGCCGGCAGCTACACACCGTTGGCCTGGGCCCTGCTGGACCGGCCCAAAGCCGAGCTGCTGCTGTGGGTGATCTGGGCCGGCGCCATCCTGGGCGTGCTGTTCCGCCTGCTGTGGACCGAGGCCCCGCGCTGGCTCTACGTGCCGATCTACATCGCCCTGGGCTGCGGCGCGTTGTTCTTCCTGCCGGAGTTTTTTGCCGCAAATGTCGCCTCCGCCGTGCTGATCTGTGTCGGCGGCGCCCTCTATATCACCGGGGCCGTCTTCTACGCGCTGAAGAAGCCGAACTTCAGCTACAAACACTTCGGTTTCCACGAACTGTTCCACGCCCTCACAGTCTTTGCCTTCGCTGCGCACTACATTTCGATTGCCGTCGCAGTCCTGAGCTGACCTCCGTTCGGCCCGTCGCCCCGGGTCCGGCGCGTCCCGGGTCCGGCGCGTCCCGGGTCCGACGCGTCCCGGGTCCGGCGCGTCCCGGGTCCGGCGCGTCCCGGCGCTTCCCGCCGGGACGCACCTCAGGGCCGTCCGGCCTCGATCAGGGCGGGCAGCTCCCGCATGTCGTGGAACACGGTGGTGCCCGGACCGGCCAGCCGGTCCGCCGGGGTCACACCGCCGGCATAGGCAAAGACGTGCATCCCGGCCGCGCGGGCCGCCTGGACGCCGTGGGCGCTGTCCTCGACGACGGCGCAGTGCCCCGGTGCCGTGCCGAGCATGCCGGCGGCGTGCAGAAACAGATCGGGCGCCGGTTTTCCGTTGGCGACCTCCGAGGCGCTGAAGATCCGCCCCTCGAAGCGGTGCCACAGTCCGGTCTGGCCGAGCGTCCGCCGCATCTTGGCGTGGCTCCCGCTGGAGGCGACGCAGTGCGGGAGCCGCAGCCCGTCGAGTGCTTCCTCGACTCCGTCGACGGCCACGAGTCCGCGCTCGAACGCGCTCCGGTACCAGGGGTCGTACTTCCGGTCCCAGCCCGCGCCCAGTTTGATGCCCAAGTGCTCCTCCACCGCGGCCACGAAGTCGGCCTCGGACCTGCCCACGAAGCGCTCCACGATTTCCTCCCGCTCCAGCGCCCAGCCAAGGTCAGCGTGGACCAGCTGATCCACCCGGACCGCGATCACTTCGGAATCCACCAGGACACCGTCACAGTCGAAAACCACGAGTTCGAAGCCGTCGGAAAAAGTCATTCCGCCATCGTAGCCAGTCGCTCCCGCAGCTCAACGGGAGAACGAACCGGAAGCCCGCAGACCATGTCCCGGCACAGATAAACCAGGGGTGCACCGTCGTGGCCCGTGCTGCGGCCACGGAGCAGCGGCACGCCGAGGTCGCCGTCCGGGTCTCTTCCGTCCGGCGCTGCGCCAGCTGCAGGGGTGTCGTCCTGCAGGGCGATCACCAGTCCGGGGCTTGGCGAGAGCAGCAGCTCGCGGTGCAGTGCTGCCCGCTCCGGGGAATCCGGTCCGACGACGGCGGCCTCCACCGGCCCGGCGAGGGCCGCCTGCGCCGTTGCAAGCAGCCAGCCTGCCGCCCGCGGCGCGCGGGTGGCCAGTGGCGGCAGCAGTGAGAGGATGCTGCCGGCGAGGGCTCGGTATTCGGAGGTGCCGGAGAGCGCGGCGCAGGAGAGCAGCGCGCCGGCGAAGGCCGCCGCCCCGCTGGGCGTGGCGTTGTCGAAGGGCTCCAGCGACGCGCGTCCGCCCTGGGCGTTGGCGAGCTGTTCCGGCTCCCCCGCGGTGTCCCTGAGTGTTCCGTCTGCCGTGAACAGGGTCCTGGCTGCGGCCAGGAGGTCTCCGGCCAGCCGGTACCAGCGGGACTGTCCGGAGACGGCGTAGAGCGCGAGCAGGCCGTCGGCGCAGAAGGCGTAGTCCTCCAGCAGCCCGCCGATTCCCCGCGCGGCGCCCTGATGGGAGACCCGGCTCAGCGTGCCGGGTCCGCCGGCGGCGCCGGGCCGCCAGTGCACGCGCTCCAGGTACGCAGCGATGCGTTCCGCCGCGGCCACCAGCCGGGGCTGCCCCAGCACGGCGCCGGCCTCGGCCAGGGCCGCGACGGCCAGCCCGTTCCAGCCGGCGACCACTTTGTCGTCGCGGGCGGGCTGGGGCCGGCGGGAGCGCTCGGCAAGCAGCACCGGCCGGACCCGCCGCCACAGGTCGGCCTCGTCGGCGCTGAAGGCACGGCCGGGGTGCAGCGGGGAGCCGTCCGCGGAGACGGTCCCGCGGGCGCGGACGTTCATCAGGCCCGCGACGGCGGCGCCGTCGCCGGGACCCAGGACGGCCGACAGCCCGGCGGGAGTCCAGAGATAGCTGGCACCCTCGGCGTGGACACCGTCCACGACGGTGTCGGCGTCGAGGGAGGAGGCCAGCGCCACGGGAAGGTCTCCGGGAGAACCATGCAGTGCGTCCGTGCCGGCGTCCTCGGTGCCAAGTCCCAGGGCAGCGAGCAGCCAGCCGGCGGTTCGGCCGGCGATGTCGGCCGCTTCCGCTGCCGGGTACTCCGGGGTGCCGCCCAGCTTTACCCAGTGGACGTAGACGCGCAGCAGCTGGGCGTTGTCGTAGAGCATTTTCTCGAAGTGCGGGACGGACCAGTCGCGGGTCACCGAATAGCGGGCAAAGCCGCCGTCGAGCTGGTCGAAGAGGGCTGAGCGGGACATCGCGGCGAGGGTCCGGCCGGCCAGGTCGCGGGCCATGGCTGGCGTGCCGGAGGGGGCAGGCCGGCCGGGGGCGGCGGCGTGCCGGATCAGGAATTCCAGGACCGCGGAGGGCGGGAACTTCGGTGCGGCGCCGAAGCCGCCGCCGGAAGGGTCTTCGGCGTCCGCCAGCGCCAGCACGGCCTCCGCGGGCAGTTCCGGATCGAGCGGCTCCGGCACACCGTCCAGCCGAACGGCGGCGGCGGGCAGCGAAGCGGCGAGGCCCCGGGCCAGCGCGTCGGCGTTCTGTTCCACGGCATCGCGCCGCTCCCGCCAGGCGTCGACCACGGCCTCCAGCACCTGGCGGAAGGACGGCCTGCCCGGCAGCGGCCGGGGCGGATAGTAGGTGCCGGCGTGGAACGCGCGGCCGTCGGGGAGCAGGAAGACGGACATGGGCCAGCCGCCTTCGCCGCTGATCGCCTGCGTCGCGGCCATGTAGACGGCGTCCACGTCGGGCCGTTCTTCACGGTCGACCTTCACGGCGACGAAGTTGGCGTTCAGGAAGTCGGCGGTGTCCCGGTCCTCAAAGGATTCGCGGGCCATAACGTGGCACCAGTGGCAGGCGGCGTAGCCGATCGAGAGGAACACCGGCACGTCGCGGGCGGCGGCGAAGCCGAAAGCGTCGTCACCGAACGGCCGCCAGTGCACGGGGTTGCCGGCGTGCTGCCGGAGATAGGCAGAGGGCTCTCCGCCCAGGGCGTTGGCGGCCTCGGGGAAGCGTGGGGGCGTGCCGCCGTCAGCGGTTTCCCGGTCCTGCATCGCCGTCGGTGTCCGGTCGGTCGGCGGGCTCGCGGGACGGATCCCACGTCGGAGTCCCCGGTCCGGCGTCGCCGGCCTGCGGGGAGCCTTCAACGGTGCCCCCGGAAGCGGCAGCCCACTCGGCGGCGCGTTCCTCCTCCACCTGGGCGCGGTAGCGGACACGGCGGATGCGCCGGACCATGTCCACAATCAGCAGGGCCGTCAGCACAACGATGAAGGCGGTCAGGAGGAAGCCCAGCAGGCCGGGCGTCACCTGGTCCTGGGACAGTCCGGGGCGCAGCGACGGCGTTGGGGTGGGCGCCGGGGTTGTGGCCAGGACAAGGAGCGAGGAATACACGGTGAGGACCTTCTGTGGGGACTGAATGGCAGCCCACGCTGGGGCCGGCTGTCGGGCTGGAACTCTTTCCACGACGTCTTCTACGCGTCATAGAAAAGGCCTGATGGGTCTATCTTAGCCCGGCGAAGAAGTCTTTTTCAGGCAGGTCAGTGGGGATCCTGGCCTGGACCAGCGAGTAGTCCTCCCAGGGCCAGACGCGGCGCTGCATCGCCGGCGAGACAGCGAAGAAGAACCCCTCCGGATCCACCTGGGTGCGGTGCGCGCGCAGCGCGTCATCCCGTGCTTCGAAGAAGTCGCCGCACTCGATCTGGGTCGTCGTGGGGTGGGTCGGCGCGGGCGGGGTGTGGCCCTCGGCGTCGGCTTCCAGCCAGGCGGCGAGCCGTTCGGCGTAGGGCGACTGGAGCCCCGATTCCTCCAGCGCGAAATGCAGGGCCCGGAAACGTTCGGGGCTGAACGCGCGGTCGTAGTAGAGCTTGCTCGGCGCCCACGCCGCGCCGGTTCCCGGGTATTGGGCCGGGTCCCCGGCGGTTTCGAAGGCCTCCACGGCGACGCGGTGCGCCATGATGTGGTCCGGGTGCGGGTACCCCCCGTTTTCGTCGTAGCTCAGGATGACGTGGGGTTTGAACCTGCGGACCAGCCGGACCAGCGGCGCGGCCGCGCGCTGCAGCGGCAGGGTGGCGAAGGAGCCGGTCGGCAGCGGCGGCAGCGGGTCGCCTTCCGGCAGCCCCGAATCCACGAAGCCGAGCCACCGCTGGCGGACGCCCAGGATTTTGGCCGCCTGCTCCATCTCCAGCATGCGCGCACCGGCCATGTCACGTTTGGGGTGCGGTTCGCCGGCGAGTGCCGGGTTCTGGATGTCACCCCGGGAGCCGTCGGTGCAGGTGGCCACCAGGACGTCGACGCCGGCCGCGGCATACATCGCCATCGTGGCGGCACCCTTGCTGGATTCGTCGTCGGGATGTGCGTGGACGGCCAACAGTCGAAGCGGCTCTGACGGGCTGGTGGACGCTGTCATCGTGGGACGGCTCCTCTTTCATCTAATGGTCTGCTGCTGCGGGCGTGCTGCGGGGTGTCCGGGGCGGCGGACATTTCCCCGCCGGAACCACACTAAACTGGACGAGTGACTTCCCAGGATCAGCCAGCCGCGACTGCGCCGGCATCTCCCAGCCTAGCCAATCGCTACGGCGGCCAAAAGCGAGCGCTCAGCGGCAAGGCGAAACGCACCATCCTGATCGTCGCCGTCGCCGCCGGAATGGCCTTTATGGCCTGGATCTCGACGTCGAACGCCACCGCCTCGGTCACTTTCAAGGACATCGGCTACAGCACGCCGGACGGCACACTCACCGAGGTCGACTTCCAGGTCACCAAGGAACCGGCCACTGCGGCCAAGTGCTCGGTCAAGGCGCTGGATTCCAAATTCGCCGTGGTGGGCTGGAAAGTCGTCGACATCGCCCCCAACGCCGCCGATGCCGGCTCCGACGGCGGGCGCACCACTGCGCACCGGGCCACGGTGCGCACGGAGTCCCCGGCGGTGTCCGGCCTCGTCGACAGCTGCTGGATTCCCGACGCCGGCAAGTAGACCCTGCCGCGCGAGGCCCGGCCTGACCTCCCGGCGGGCAGCCCTCCAGACGCAGCCGCGCGGCGGCCGGGCGCGGCGGCGGTAACACGGTGTGATCCACGCCCCAGCCTTCTTTGGTATATCCGCAGGATTGACTACAATGGACCAATACCTTTCCCCCGCTGAGCTGGTTGCTGAGTCCTATAAGTGGCCACCGTGGCGGGGTCTTTGCTTGTTTGACCATAAGGAGAAGTCCGTGTCTACCACCAACAGCGCAACTGCAGCTTGGCTCACCCAGGAAGCTTTTGACCGCCTGAAGGCAGAGCTGGACCACCTCTCCGGCCCCGGCCGGGCGGAAATCGTCCAAAAGATCGAGGCGGCGCGCCAGGAAGGCGACCTGAAGGAGAATGGCGGCTACCACGCAGCCAAGGAGGAGCAGGGCAAGATCGAAGCCCGTATCCGCCAGCTGACCGCGCTGCTCCGGGACGCCCACGTGGGCGAATCGCCCGCCGACGACGGCATTGTCGAGGCCGGCATGATCGTAGTCGCCCGGATCGCCGGCGACGAGGAAACCTTCCTGCTCGGCTCCCGGGAAATCGCCGGCGACTCGGACCTGGACGTCTTCAGCGAGAAGTCTCCCCTCGGCGCGGCCATCGTCGGCCACAAGGAGGGCGAGAAGCTCAGCTACACCGCCCCGAACGGCAAGGACATCACGGTGGAGATCATCTCCGCCAAGCCGTACGTTGGCTAATACGACTGGCACACTGCCTTAGGCCTGCACCGCAGGCAAAACGACGCCGGCCCTCCCCCCTTGGGGAAGGGCCGGCGTCGTTTGTGGCGTCTGCTGGTTGGCGCGACTGCTGGCTGTCGCCCCTGCCTGTTGTGGCATCTGCTGGTTGGCGCGGCCGTCACTTTGTGGCTGCTGGCGGGACTGTCGCTACCGCGGGGTTCGCAGCGTTCCGGCCCGCGGCACGCTCAGGAGCAGCGCCGCCAGCACCCCGCCGATCGCTCCCCCCAGATGCGCCTGCCAGGAAACGAAGCTCGCCACCGTGGGCAGGATTCCGAACAGGATCCCGCCGTACGTCAGGAACAGCACCACGGAGAGCAGGATCTGCCACCAGTTGCGGTTCACGAAGCCCCGCACCAGCAGGAACGCGAAGAGCCCGAAGACCAGGCCGGAGGCTCCGACGGTGACGTTGAAGCCGCCGATCAGCCACACCACCACCCCGGAAGCCAGCCAGCTGAGGGCCAGAGTGGTGAAGAAGACCCGCGCCCCGGACAGCAGCACCAGGAAACCGAAGACGATCAGTGGAAGCGTGTTGGAGAACAGATGCGCCAGGTTGGCGTGCAGCAGCGGGAACGTCAGGATGTCCAGGATCCCGTCGAGGCTGCGCGGGCGCAGGCCAAACGTGCCGTTGAGCGAACGGAACATCAGCGCGTTGATGATCTCGATAACGTAGAGCACCAGCACAAACGACCCCACCACCAGCAGTCCCCTGCGGGCGCGTCCAGCGGCGGTGCTCCCGAAGCGCGGCCGGCCGTTGCGGGTGGAGTCCAGCGTCATGGTCCTAGTGCACCACAATCGGCTGGAAGCCTTCGGCCCGGAGCGCCGCGAGAACCTGCTCGCAGTGTTCGTGGCCCTTCGTCTCCAGGTTCACCGTGATGGACACATCGCCCATGCTGATCGAGCCGCCCACCCGGGTGTGGTCCAGGCCGGTCACGTTGGCGTCGTTCTCGGCGATGATCCGGGCGATGGTTGCCAGCGAACCCGGACGGTCGTCCAGCATCATCCGCACGGTCATGTACCGGCCGGCGGCGGAGAGGCCGCGCTGGATGACCTTAAGCATCAGCATCGGGTCGATGTTGCCGCCGGAGAGCACCACGGCTACCGTGCCGGGGTTTTCGATCTTGCCTTCCATCAGCGCCGCGACGCCCACCGCTCCGGCGGGTTCGACGACCATTTTGGCGCGTTCCAGCAGGAAGATGAGCGCCCGGGCCAGGGCGTCCTCGCTGACCGTGACAACGTCGTCGACGAGTTCCCGGATGATGCTGAACGGCAGTTGGCCCGGCCGGCCGACGGCGATGCCGTCGGCCATGGTGGAGACACGTTTGAGCGGCACGAGGGCGTCCGCGGCCAGTGAGGGCGGGTAGGCGGCGGCGTTTTCGGCCTGGACCCCGATGATCCGGATCTCCCGGCCGAGTTCCTTGGCCCTGGCCTTCACGGCCACGGCGACGCCGGCCAGGAGTCCGCCGCCGCCAACGCCCATCAGGATGGTGTCGACGTCGGGGATCTGTTCCAGAATTTCAAGTCCGACGGTGCCCTGGCCTGCGACGATGTCGACGTCGTCGAAGGGGTGGACGAACACGGCGCCGCTTTCATCCGCGTAGCGCTTCGCTTCGGCGAGGGCCTCGTCGACGTTGTGGCCGTGCAACACCACCTCGGCTCCGTGGCTGCGGGTGGCGGCGAGCTTGGGCAGGGCAACACCCAGCGGCATGTAGATCCGGGCCTTGATGCCCAGGCTCTTGGCAGCAACAGCCACTCCCTGGGCGTGGTTGCCGGCCGAGGCCGCCACGACGCCGCGCTTCTTTTCCGCCGGCGAGAGTTTGGCCATCCGGACGTAGGCGCCACGGACTTTGAAGGAACCGGCCCGCTGCAGGTTCTCGCACTTAAGGAAGACCTCGCCGCCGACCATGCTGCCGAGGGCGCGGGAGGATTCAACCGGGGTCCGCGTGATAATCCCGTCGAGCAGCTTCTGCGCCTCCAGGACATCGTCCAGCGTGACGGGCAGGCTCTCAAGGGTGTTCACGAACTAGTCTCCTTCGTAGGATCTTTCTTCGGCCAGCCGTCGGCTCTGGGTGTTTATCCGGCGCCGCTGCCCCGCCCGGAGTCACGGCCGGGGGAACCATCGCCGGGTGCGGCATCATCGCTGCGGCCGGAGGCGACGCCCGGTAGCCGGGCGTCCCGCTCAGTACTGTCGGCGCCGGACGCAGGGGCAGGGATGCCCTGCTGACCCGCGGTAGCCAGCGCACTTTCATGTTCCCACGTTCTGCCGGCAATGTAGCGAATCGACGAGTTTGCTACGGCGAGGATGGGCACAGAGAACAGCGCTCCGGGAATTCCGGCGAGGTAGGAGCCGGCGGCCACGGCCAGGATGACGGCGACCGGGTGCAGCGAGACGGCCTTGCCCATCACCAGCGGCTGCAGGATGTGGCTCTCCAGCTGCTGGACCAGCAGGACGATCCCCAGCATCACCAGGGCGTTCACCCAGCCGTTGGCGACGAGGGCCAGCAGCACGGCGACGGCGCCGGTTACGAGGGCACCGACGATCGGGATGAAGGAGCCGAGGAACACCAGCACACCCAGCGGTAGCGCCAGGGGCACGCCGATAATCGCCGCGCCCGCCCCGATCCCGACCGCGTCCACGAAGGCAACGAACATCTGGATCCGGGCGTAGCTGACCATCGATTCCCAGCCCTTGCGGCCGGCCCCGTCCGTCGCTGCGCGGGCCTTCCTGGGCAGCAGCCGCACGAGGAAGGACCAGATGCGCCCTCCTTCCAGCAGGAAGAAGATCAGGATGAACAGCGCCAGGACCATTCCGGCGGCGAAATGCCCGGCAGTGCTGCCGAACGAGAGGGCGCCGCTGAGGATGCTGCTGGAGTTGTTCTGCAGCGCTTCGGTGCCGTCCTTGAGGTACTGGTCGATCTGGGCCGCACTCAGATGCAGCGGTCCGTCCGCGAGCCAGGCCTGGATTTTCTGGATCCCGGCCAGCGCCTCGCTCCACAGCTCGGCGAAGCCGGTGGCGAGCTGACGGCCCACGAGGGCCAGGGCCCCGCCAATCAAGGCGATGAAGCCCAGGACGGTGACGGCGACGGCGAGTCCGTTGGGCACCCGGTCCCGCCGGAGCCAGTTCTTGACCGGCGCCAGCAGCCCGGCCAGCAGCGCGGCAACCATCACCGGAATCAGCAGGAAGCTGACGCGGCTGAGCAGCCACACGATGACGCCTGCCATCAGGATGATCAGTCCGAGGCGCCAGGACCAGGAAGCGGCGATCCGCACGCCGTAGGGGATGTCCTGGTCGATTTCCCGGTCGGTGACGACGCGCAGCGGTGCGGAGGCCGGTGTGGAGGCGCTGTCCGATGCCTTGGCGGAGGCCGTGGCGGCGGCGCGGGCTGCGGCGGGGTGGTCTCGCGGGGCAAAATCGTCAGCTGGCGTCATAGCCCCATAATTCACCAGCACCGCCCGGAAAGGAAACCGGCCGTCGTTCACTACTCCAGGGTCGCGCTTATCCCCCAGGTCATGGCGAACCGCTCCCCCGGCGGCAGCCAGCGGAGTCCGTCGCCGCTGTTGTAGGCGTTGGCCGGGCCGGTCATTGGCTCGATCGCTACGGCCTTGGTCCGGCCCGGGAACTGGGTGGTGACGAAGACGTGGACGTAGCCGCAGTTCCCGTCCTGCCAGAGGCTCACGCTCCGGCCGTCCGGTGCGGTCAGCGTGTGGCGGGCGACGCCGGCGTCGAACTCCAGGTCCGTGTAGGCGGAATCGAGGCCGAGGTCGGCCACCAGGCGCCCGGCGCGGAGGTCGAAGTCGCCGTCCACCGGGGCGGTGCTGCGGGGGATCAGCCGCTCGTCGGTCACCAGCCGGGTGCGGGCGCGGACCGTGACCGTCAGGTCCTCGCTGGGCAGGTCCCCCAGCCGGAGGTAGGGGTGGGCGCCGAGGACGAACGGGGCTGGTTCCTGCGAATCGTTGATCAGCGTCTGCCGGACCACCAAACCCAGGTCCTCGGCAAGTTCGTACCGGACCTGGTGCCGCAGCAGGAAGGGGTAGCCGTGCTGCGGGAACATGGCCGCTTCGAGGGTGACCGAGAATTCCGATTCGTCGGCGAGTTCATAGGAGGCATTGCGCAGCAGCCCGTGGCTGGCGTTGTTGCGGGACACCTCGGTGATGTCCAGCTGCTGCTTCCTGCCGTTGAGGTACCAGACGCCGTCCTCCACCCGGTTCGCCCATGGCGCCAGGGTAATGCCGGCGGCACCGGGGGAAATCTCGTCGTCGCCGTAGCTTTCCGTCAGCTGCGTGCCGCCGCGGCTGTACAGCCTCAGCCCGGCGGCCAGTTCGGTGACGACGGCGAGCGCGTCGCCGCGCCGCAGCTCGTACTGCCGGCCCGTGGCATAGCGCCGGGCGGATGCGGGGGAAACGGGCGGAGGCAGGTTCATGGTCACCACCGTACCCAGCCGCACGCCGCGGCGTATACCGTGGAGCCATGATCCGCATTTCCCGTCCTGCCGGCGCCTGCGGCCCGGCATGAGCCTCGCGCTCGACGCCCGGCAACTGGCAGCCCGGTTCGAATCCGTCTTCGGCCCCGCGCCGGACGGCGTGTGGCAGGCACCCGGCCGCGTCAACCTGATCGGCGAGCACACTGACTACAACGAGGGCTTTGTGCTGCCGTTCGCGATCGACCGGACGGCACGCGTGGCGGTCCGGCTGCGCCCGGACTCCGCCATCCGGCTGCTGTCGACCTTCGGCAACCAGGGACTGACGACGGCGGACGCCGGATCCCTCGCCAGCGGCACGGCGCGGGGCTGGACAAAGTACCCGCTCGGAGTCCTGTGGGCGCTGCAGCAGCGCGGTCTTCCGGTGCGCGGGCTGGACCTGCTGCTGGACTCCGATGTGCCCCGCGGCGCCGGGCTGTCCTCCTCCCACGCGATCGAATGCGCGGTCATTTCAGCAGTCAACGAACTCACCGGGGCTGGGCTGGATACGCAGGACATGGTGCTGGCCACGCAGCGCGCAGAAAATGACTTCGTCGGGGCACCCACCGGCATCATGGACCAGTCCGCGTCGCTGCGCGGCGCTGCGGGGCACGCCCTCTTCCTGGACTGCCGCGACCAGAGCGTCCGGCTGGTGCCGTTCGACGCCGAAAGTGCCGGTCTGGTGATGCTGGTGATTGACACCAGGGTGTCGCATTCGCACGCCGCCGGCGGCTACGCCTCACGGCGCGCCTCGTGCGAACTGGGCGCCCGTCTCCTGGGCGTGCCGGCCCTGCGGGACGTTGGGCCCGGCGACCTGGCCGCGGCCGGCAGCCGCCTGGACCCGGTGACCTTCCGCCGCGTGCGGCACGTCGTGACGGAAAACGAGCGGGTCCGCCAGACGGTCGCGCTGCTTGAGCGAACCGGCCCGGCGGCGATCGGTCCGCTGCTGGACGCCTCGCATGCCTCGATGCGGGACGACTTCGAGATCTCCTGCGCCGAACTGGACCTCGCCGTGGAAACCGCCCGCGCTGCCGGTGCCACCGGGGCCCGGATGACCGGGGGCGGCTTCGGCGGCTCTGCCATCGCACTCGTCCCGGCCGAGGCGGAGCAGCGGGTGCGTGCCGCCGTCGAACGTGCCTTCGCGGAAACCGGGTACACGGCGCCGGACATCTTCCGCGTCCGCCCCGCGGCAGGTGCGATGCGCCTGTCATAGCCGGAGCGTAGGCTGGCCCCATGTCAGAAGCCGTCATCGTTTCCACTGCCAGAAGCCCGATCGGCCGCGCCTTCAAGGGCTCGCTGAAGGACGAACGGCCCGACGATCTCGCGGCGGCCATGGTGGC
The DNA here is from genome assembly GCF_059383415.1 of Pseudarthrobacter sp. RHLT1-30-1. Lineage (NCBI taxonomy): Bacteria > Bacillati > Actinomycetota > Actinomycetes > Micrococcales > Micrococcaceae > Pseudarthrobacter > Pseudarthrobacter sp. RHLT1-30-1. The sequence goes on along the minus strand of NZ_JBWZCG010000007.1, from coordinate 1,129 downwards.
TGCGGCGCTGGCCCGGATCCCGTCCTTCGACGCGGCGGACACCGCCGGCCGCGGCCTGGACGACCTCTACCTGGGCTGCGCCGAGCCCAGCGGCGAAGCCGGCTCCAACATGGCTCGGGTCGTCACCATCCTGGCCGGGCTGGACAACGTCCCGGCCGCCACCATCAACCGGTTCTGCGCGTCCAGCCTGCAGACCCTCCGGATGGCCTTCCACGCCATCAAGGCCGGCGAGGGGCATGCGTTTGTCTCGGCGGGCGTGGAGGCCGTGTCCCGGTACCGGGACTGGGCAGGCGCCGGCGAGACGGACGCGAGCACCCACAATCCCCGTTTCGACGCCGCCCGGCAGCGCACCGCCGCCCGGGCCGCGTCCAATACTCCGTGGACTGACCCGCGGCTGGGCGGCCGGATGCCGGATATCTACATCGCCATGGGCCAGACCGCGGAGAACGTCGCGACCAGTTTCGGGATCAGCCGGGCAGACCAGGACGCCTGGGCGGTGTTGAGCCAGAACCGCACCGAAGCAGCCATCGCCGCCGGCTTCTATGCCCGCGAGATCACCCCCTACACCCGCAGGGACGGGACCGTGATCGCCAGGGACGACTCCCCGCGCGCCGGCGTCACCTTCGAGTCGGTGCGCAGCCTGCAGCCGGTGTTCCGGGCCGCAGGCACCGTCACGGCCGGCAACGCCTGCCCGCTGAACGACGGGGCCGCCGCTGTCATCGTGATGAGCGACTCGCGGGCCCGCGAACTCGGTCTGGAGCCGCTGGCACGGATCGTCTCCACCGGCGTCAGCGCCCTCTCCCCCGAACTCATGGGCATGGGTCCGGTCGAGGCGAGCCGCCGGGCCCTGAAGCTGGCGGGACTGGGGATCGGGGACATCGACCTCGTGGAACTCAACGAGGCCTTCGCGGTCCAGGTCGTCGCCAGCGCCAGGGAACTCGGGATCGACCAGGACAGGCTCAACGTGCACGGCGGCGCCATCGCGCTGGGACATCCCTTCGGCATGACGGGCGCCCGGATGACCACGACCCTGCTCAACGGCCTCCGGGAACGCGATGCCACGCTCGGTCTGGCGACGCTCTGCGTCGGCGGCGGCCAGGGCATGGCGGTGGTGCTGGAGCGGCTCAGC